>JAVWIB010000011.1:26622-40981 GCA_036639755.1 Bacteroidales bacterium | reverse complement strand
AAGTATCATCTCCCCCAAATACTTTTAAATATATCATGATCCTATTAGCTTGGTAAGGTAATTGTCCCCCCCTTTTGCAGACCGGTTAATGAAAGTATCTGTTCTTCACGCAAATAGTTGATTCCCGTAACTTTCAAGCCCCCTATAATATATGTTTTTGGATTGCTATAATCCGTTACAAAATTATTCTTATCTTTCTGTTGTGCATTCAGGCAAAGCGGAACCAATGATGCCAAAGCAATAATTATTCTAAATAATTTCATGTAATTAGTCGTGTAACTGCAAATATTCTATTTATTTTATTTTTCCATACCTTCTATCCCGTTTAGAGAAAGCATCCAGAGCGAGCTGAAATTCCGTTTTGCGAAAATCGGGCCAAAGAATTTCGGTAAAATAGTACTCCGTATACGCCGTTTGCCACAGCATATAGTTGCTTATTCTCTGCTCTCCGCTTGTCCGTATCAGCAAATCGGGATCAGGTATTTTATAGGTACTCAGGTATCTTGTAAGATTTTCAGCTGTTAAAACAGGGACAGCATTCTGTACCGAAACAGCTTCTTTCATAAATTCGTTTACCGCATTCACAATATCCCATTTACCGCTGTAACTTAAAAAAACAATTAAATCAAGGGCAGAGTTAGTTGCTGTAAGCTGCATACAAGCTGCTATTTCCTGTTTCAGATTCTCCGATAAACGGCTGAAATCTCCTATTACTCTAAATCGTATGTTATTTTTTTGGAACGTGGGTACCTCATTCAAAATTGCTTTTAGCATAATCTGCATCAATCCCTCTACCTCTTCCACCGGCCTGTCCCAGTTTTCTTCCGAAAATGCAAAAAAACTTAAATACCTGATTCCTTTTTCAACCGCAAATTCGGTGCATGCTCTCACACTCTCAATCCCCTCCTGATGTCCGTACAGACGCCCTTTTCCCCGTTGTGCTGCCCATCGTCCGTTTCCGTCCATAATCATGGTTACGTGCTCGGGCACCTTATTTTGAATTGTCATATTGTTATTTTTTTTCAAACAAGTTGCAAATATAGTAAAAATCCATTAATGTCCATTTCTTTTATCTTCTCCCCATAAAAGCTTCTGATTTAAAGCGGCAATAAAATTATTGTTAATGGAAACACTCTTTAATGTAAAGTTACCTTTTGATATGTCTATTTTTTGATTGTTTTCTATGCAGAAAGATCTGTTATCTACCGTAAGCAGAGCCTGTTCCTGACGGCTTGTCACCGACATCCGGATGGAGGCGGTTTCCGGCACAATGAGCGGCCGTATATTCAGATTATGGGGGGCAATGGGGGCAATAATCAGGACTCTGGAATCGGGCGTAACCACAGGCCCCCCTATACTCAGGGAATATGCCGTTGAGCCGGTGGCTGTTGCAATGAGGATTCCGTCTGCCCAATATCGGGGAAGGAGATTTCCGTCAATTGCTATCTCTATCTCAAGCATAACGGGACTGGAGCGTTGGATAGTGATTTCATTAAGGGCATAGGGATAAAAACCATCGGGGAAATTATTGGTTTTTACATGAAGTACCGCCCGCTCTTCTATAATATAGTCTCCGGCAAAAAGTTTCTCTATCCATGAATTGGAAGGACCTATGCAGGCGGTGGTAAGGAATCCCAGGCGGCCAAAATTAATACCGGCTATGGGTATGTTCCTGTTACGCACCAAAGTGAGGGATTCAAGAAAAGTTCCGTCTCCCCCCAAAGAGAGAAAAAGATCGATATCCGAGGGAAGGTCTTCATCCGATTTGAAAAATGTTCCGCATGGAAGACCGGGCACACGCTCTTTTAAAAAATCATAAAATGAAAGACAATAACAAAAATCCACATCTCCTCTATTTTGCAGTTTGTTAATAAGCAAGGTTAAACTTTGGAGGTTTCTGTCTTCTATTTTCCGTCCGAAAAGTGCCAGTTTCATATATTATTTTTGTAAATTTTACGCAAGATAGATAATTTAGAAATAACTTTATGATAGATTTCACAAAATATGCATATTTTTGTATTTTTAATCAATTATCACTACCATGACCACACTAAGTGTTAACATAAACAAATTTGCAACGCTAAGGAATGCTCGGGGGGGAAACATGCCCGATATACTAAAAGCAGCATTGGATTGCGAGAGGTTTGGAGCACAAGGAATTACAGTACATCCGAGGCCCGATCAGAGGCACATCCGCTACCAAGATGCATTGGATTTAAAACCAATTCTCTCTACCGAATTTAATATAGAAGGAAACCCCATTGATTCTTTTACGGAACTGGTTCTTGCAATAAAACCGGCACAGGTTACTTTGGTTCCCGATGCTGCGGATGCCATTACATCCAATGCCGGGTGGGATACAATAAGGCATAAAGGATATCTGAAAGAAATATGTAAAAAATTTAAGGAGAACGGAATACGGGTTTCTATTTTTATGGACCCGGTGGAAGAGCTTATTAAACATGCGGCCGACACCGGATGCGACAGGGTGGAACTTTATACCGAGGCTTATGCCCGAAACTACTCCGTAAACTGCGAACAGGCTATTGCCGATTATGTAACGGCGGCTCAAACTGCCGTAAAAATGGGATTGGGATTAAACGCAGGACATGATCTGAGTCTGGAAAATTTAAACTATTTTTATAAAAACATCCCGGGATTGCTGGAGGTTTCTATCGGGCATGCGCTGGTATGCGATGCTATTTATCTGGGACTGGAAAATACTATTCAGGCTTATAGACGCCAATTGGTTTAATTTTCAAAAAAATAACTATATTTGCAAACTAATAAAAACAATCATAATCAAATGAAACAATCAAATGTATTCCTGGCAGTTGCAACTGCTGTAATCTTATGCTCATGTAATTTAAATTCAGGCACAAACGGTACTCCAACTACAAAGGCTATTGAATCCGGTGCAATTGCACCCCAAGGTAGCATTGTGTACATCCAAATGGATTCACTTGTTAATCAGTACGATATGTTTAACGACCTTAAAACCGCATTGGAAAGCAAAGCGCAGACCATTAAAGATGATCTTGATAAACAGGGCAGAGCATTTGAAAGTGCAGCAAAAGACTTTGAAGCGAAAGTAACGAAAGGTCTTCTTACAAGAGCTCAGGCAGAAGAGCAGCAGCAGAGATTAATGGAGAGACAGCAGGGGTTGAATAATTTAGGACAACAAAAACAGATGGAAATGGCGGAGGAGCAGGATGTTCTTTACAGAAAAGTGATGGAAGCCATTAAATTATACCTTGCAAAATACAACGAGGAGAAAGGTTATGCGTTAATCCTTACAACTTCCGGAGCATCCAATAACGTAATTGTAGGAAATCCTTCTTTGGATATTACAAACAATGTTCTGGTTGGTCTTAATGAAGAATACGTAAAATCTAAAAAATAATTAGTTTGAGAATTGCTATACTATCGTGTTTTTACCCATACAGGGGTGGGATATCGCAATTTAACGCATGTCTGTATGGAGAATTAGGAAAACGGCATACCGTTAAAGCATTTAACTTTACAAGACAGTATCCCAACTTCCTTTTCCCGGGGAAAACACAATATGTAACGGAAGATGATCATGCCGTACCTGTAGAGTCGCAAGCCCTGCTGGATACGGCAAATCCTTTTTCTTATATCACTACGGCCAAAGCAATCCGTGAGTGGAAACCGGATATTCTTATCATGAGATACTGGATGAGCTACTTTGCCCCCTCGCTGGGTTATGTGGCGCGCCATATGCATAAAGAGTGTAAGATTATCTCCATTCTGGATAATGTGATTCCGCATGAACAGCGTTTTTTTGACAAACCGTTTACTAGATATTTTCTAAAACCGCAAAACGGATTTGTGGTTTTATGTGATGCGGTAAAAAAGGATCTGCTGGAATTTATTCCCGATGCAAACTATATAAATACTCCCCACCCGCTTTATTCCCATTTTGGAGAAAAACTCCCCCGGGCAGAGGCAGAACAAAGTATCGGGATAAAAAAAGACAAAAAAAATATTTTGTTTTTTGGGTTGATACGGGATTATAAGGGTCTCGATATTTTGCTGGAGGCATTTGCAACGCTGGATAACTCATATCAGTTGATTATTGCGGGGGAACCTTACGGGAGCTTTGAGAAATACCGGGCTCTGATTGATAAATGTCCGCACAAAGAGAATATTTATGTAACGACCGGTTACATAAAGGATCATGAGGTAACCCGGTATTTTTCTGCGGCAGATGTATGCGTACTTCCGTACCGAAGTGCCACGCAGAGCGGAATCAGCTCGGTATCCTATCATTTTGAAGTTCCAATGATTACCACCAATGTAGGTGGATTGAAAGAGACCATTGGAGATGCCAAAACGGGGGTGATTGTAGAGCAACCGGAATCGGGAGCCATAGCAGAGGCCATCCGCAATTATTTTAACACAGAGGAGAATACGGCTGCAATATCGCGTGTTCAGATGGTCGAAAACATAAAAAAAGAGAAAGAGCGGCTTAGTTGGAGCAATTTTTGCAATCAGCTGGAACAGTTCTGGAAAACAGTATAACACAAATATAACACGAATCTATAAATCATACGGAGATGAAATCAATTACACGTACAGAATTTGATTTTCCCAATCAAACAGCCAAATATGTTGGCAAAGTAAGAGATGTCTACACAATAGCAGACAAATACATGGCAATGGTAGTAACCGACAGAATATCTGCATTTGATGTTGTTCTGCCAAAAGGTATTCCGTTTAAGGGGCAGGTGCTTAATCAGATTGCATCCCAGTTTCTGGACAGCACATCGGATATTGTAAAAAACTGGAAAATAGCATCTCCGGACCCCATGGTTACCGTTGGTTACAAATGCGATTCACTTCCGGTAGAGATGATTGTAAGAGGCTATTTAACAGGCAGTTCATGGAGAACATATAAAGCAGGAGCCAGAGAAATATGCGGCGTTCAGATTCCCGACGGCATGAAGGAACACCAAAAATTTCCAACCCCTATTCTAACCCCTACCACCAAAGCAGAAATAGGGGGCCATGATCAGGATATTTCACGCGAAGAAATTATTAAACAAGGACTTGTCAAAGAAGATATTTATAACGAGCTGGAGAGAATCACCCTTGCCTTGTACCAGAGAGGCTGCGAGATTGCAGCAGCCAGAGGGCTTATTCTAGTTGATACCAAATATGAATTTGGAATGAAAGACGGTGAAATTTATCTGATTGACGAGATTCACACCCCGGACAGCAGCCGTTATTTCTATGCAGAGGGGTATCAGGAGCGTTTTAACAAGGGAGAACAACAGAAACAACTTTCCAAAGAGTTTGTACGCGAGTGGCTGATGGAGAACAACTTCAGCGGACAGGAAGGACAAAAAGTTCCCGAAATGACCGATAAAATTGTAGAGAGCATATCGGATAGATACATAGAGCTTTACGAAAATATAACCGGCGGCAAATTTGAAAAAGCACCCTACACCGATAACGTTTACGAGAGAATAGAGACCAACGTGCGAAACATGCTTGCACGTCTCCAATAATTAGTTGAGTTTATTTTAAGATTATATTTCTATGCGTACCATCTTTATAAGTTTACTTTCCCTTTTTCTGATTGCAGGTTCTTCTTATGCCCAAACATCACCTCAGGTGGCAGTTTCTACGGAAAAAATTAAGGAGAACGGCGTTGTAAAATATGTGCACCACGTAAAAAAGAGCGAGACATTATACTCTATTTCAAAAGCTTACGGAGTAAGTGTAGAAACTATAATTAATCATAATCCCAATTTAAAATCCGGCCTGCAGGGAGGGATGATTGTATTTATCCCTACTGCGAATCCGGCCGAATCACAACAAGGAAAAACAAAATCGGCACAAAAGAGAACGGGAGAAAATAAATCCGAAAAAACAAACAATAATCTAGGAAACTACAAACAATACACCGCAAAATGGTATGAGAATGCAGACGATGTTGCTGCCAGATTTAATGTGTCGGTAACGACATTAATGGCATTAAATAACCTTACTACCAAAGAACTGGCAAAAAGACAGATACTTTTGATTCCCGATAGCAACTACACAGCGGCATCGGTAAAAGAAGTAGTTGCACAAAATCAGGCGGAAACATCAAATAACCGCACACAAGATTATTCTGCAACCAAAAATCAGACGAACACCACAATAGCGCAGCAAGCAACAGCTCAAGAAGAGAAAAAAACAGTGATTGCGGCCACAAAATTGCAGCCGGCCACCTATAACGATACTCCCCGAACCAATAAAGAGGAGGCGGTAAGGGTATCTATGATACTCCCTCTAAACAGCAGAGACAGTACCGGAATCAGCTTTAATTTCATGGATTTTTATGCCGGTTCTTTACTGGCAATCAATAAATTAAAAGAACAAGGCATTAACATGGAACTGAATCTGTTTGATCAGACCATGTACAGCTCCGTAAAAAACCTTGCAGCCACCGGGAAACTCAATAACAGTCAGATGATCATAGGCCCAATAAAGGGATATAACATAGAAGAGATTATCCCGTTTTCCGTTCAGAATCATATTCCTGTAATTTCACCTATGGATCCTGTAGCCGAACAATACATAGCAGGTAGCCCATATCTTGTACAAGTCCCGACACAGACCAATGCCCAGACAGAAAATATTGTACAACAATTGTATAGAGATTATGAACGGGAAGGTAGAAATGCAAACATTATTCTCTGCCACGAGACGGGAAAAGATACATCTGCCTTTCGAATTATAAAAAGCAGTTTGGATCATTTGGGGTTAAACTACGAAACCGTATCATACGGAATTTTAGAAGGGAGAAACATGTTAACCAGAATAAGTTCACTTCTGAATCACTCCAAAAAGAATCTGGTAATTGTCCCCTCCAACAGCGAGGCTTTTGTCAGTGATTTTGTAAGAAATCTGAGCCTCTGCATGACAGCCGAATCGAAAGAAAATAGTATCTCTTTGTACGGACTTCCCAAATGGAGAAATTTTGAAACAATTGAACCTGACTATTTTCACAAAATGAACCTACACCTTTCCCTACCGTACTATATTGATTATTCCAATGATCAGGTAAAAGATTTTATTCTTAAGTTCAGAGCGTTGTATAATGCAGAACCATCGCCGTATGCGTTTCAGGGATATGATATTACAAAATATTTTATTCAACTGCTTCATGAGTACGGAAAAGACTTTTTGTATTCTCCGGAAATGAAAAACGGGAAAATGCTGCAATCGGATTACAACTTTTCCCGTGAACATACAAACGGCGGTTTGCAAAACATTGCTACACGCAATGTTGGATATCAGGCAGATTACTCTATTAAGACTCTGTAATTTCCTTTACAAACAAGGCTGTCTCTTTATCCAGATGGGGTGCCAGGGTACTATATACATGTTTATTGTAATCATGTACCCAATCCAGTTCTTCCCTCGTAAGGAGCTCCGGTTGCAAACAATTTGTAGCAATAGGTACCAGAGTTAGGGTTTCAAACTGATAAAAATCATTAAACGGAGTGGTTTTCCAGTCTTTTATAAGCATTCCATTCTCTGTGCGTATTCCGTACTGCCCCTCAAAATAGATAGCAGGTTCGTTGGAGATCACCATGCCGGGAGCCAATGGAACAGGGTTCTCCTCCATCCTTACACTTTGCGGCCCCTCATGCACACATAAATAATGACCGATTCCGTGGCATGTGCCGTGGAAAAACATAAGTCCGTCATTAAACAACGGCCCTCTGGCCAGCACATCCAATTGCGATCCTCTGGTTCCTCTTGGGAATTTTGCCAGTGTAAGATCAATCATTCCTTTGAGCACCAGCGTGTAATGTCTCTTTTGCTCTGCCGTAAGATTTCCAATAGGTATCGTTCTGGTTGTATCGGTCGTTCCAAACAGAAACTGCGCTCCGGTGTCCATTAACAGAAAATTATCCGCTCCTATCTTCTGGGCATTCTGTGCGGTAGCACTATAATGAGGCAGTGCCGCAGCAGCTCCAAAAGCTACAATCGGCTCAAAACTCTCCCCTTTATACTCCGAATTCTGTTTTCTAAATTCAATCAGCTTCTCTCCTATTTCATACTCATTCAACCCCTTTTTCAGATTATCATGAATATATTTGAGCAATTTACACCAGGCAACACCATCTACAAGAAAAGCCTTTTTAAATCCGGCCATTTCCGTCTCATTCTTTATAGATTTTAGATGGTTGATTGTACCGCCCAATGTTGGGTCATCCATAAACTCAGCCCCCTTTATGGCAAGGGCATTGTAATCCCTTACGGTTATTTTTGAGGGGGAACAAATCCTTGTATAATGATCGGGAATTGCGGAAAGGAATTTCTCAAAGGCGGTATATTGGTGCAACTCCACCCCTTGCTCCTTAAGAGATGTGGCAGCCTCGTCCGATAATGAATCTATATTTACAAAAAGATGAACAGCCCCATCTGTTACAATCGCATATGATTGAGGGAGAGGATTATACTCAATATCCGTTCCTCTTATATTACAAAGCCATGCAACTTCATCACATGCAGATACTACATACACAAAATGCTTTCCGGCAACATTCAGAGCCTTTCCAATTCTATTGTATTTTGTTTTTGTTTTCTCACCCGAATAGTCTACAGAAAGATACTCTACAAGATTAAAATGGAGCGGGGGTCTGTTTGTCCAGATAGATGCAAACGGATCCTTGATAAGCTCTACCGTACAAGGTGACAGCGATTTTTTTAATGCCTGATACTCTTGGTAAGAAAACAGCGACTGATCAATTGCAACTTTGGCTCCCTGCGGATACTGCCCCATAATCCATTGGGCAATCGTGGGTGTATATGGCATTTTTAATTTCATCAGCTTTATATCCACGCCCTGCAACTCTTTTGCAGCTTGCACAAAATATCTTGAATCGGTCCATAATGCAACTTCTCCCAATGTGATTGCCAGAGTACCGGCAGATCCGGTAAATCCGCTCAACCACTCTCTGGTCTTATAATAATCTTGCGTATACTCCCCAAAATGAGGATCATTGGTAGGAATAATCATGGCAGAACATCCCAGTTCCACAAGTTTTTTCCTTACTTTATCAAGTACTTCATTTCTTGTCATAATATTGTTTTTGAATCTTACAAATGTACATAAAAAAGATTATATCTGTGCATCATCCTCCTCCTCTATGAGTTTATTCACATCATATATTTCTTCTGGTAAAATAGCCCTCACCCCGAAATGCAATACGGAACTGGCAAATACGCCCAGAGGAAAATTAGTATACGATTCTTTCGAGTGTGTTTTGCAAGGGAAATAAAAAAAGGCAGGTGTGTCTGTTTTTTGACACACCCGCCTCTCTATCATAACCTTTACAGGGCAACCTAGTAGTTATTTCTCTTTGGCTCAAAGTATGATTGAGCATGAGCACATGCAGGACATTTTTGAGGTGCTTTTTTGCCTTTTATTACATAGCCGCAATTTCTGCATTGCCATTCAATCTCCTCTTCCCTCTCAAACACCTTGTTCTCTTTTACCCTTGCAAGTAAAGTACGGTACCTGTTCTCATGCATGGCCTCAACTTTGGCAATCTCGCGGAATGTTATCGCAATCTCACGGAACCCCTCTTCCTCCGCAATTCTAGCAGCATTGGGATAAAGCTCATACCATTCTTCATGCTCGCCACCGGCAGCAGCCTCTAAATTCTCCATTGTTGTGCCAATTACACCAGCCGGATAGGTTGCCGTAATTTCAACCATTCCACCCTCAAGATATTTGAAGAATCTCTCTGCGTGCTCTTTCTCCTGCTCTGCTGTCTCGGCAAAAATGGATGCTATTTGTTCAAAACCCTCTTTTTTTGCTACGCTTGCAAAAAATACGTATCTGTTTCTTGCTTGTGATTCACCGGCAAATGATGCCAATAAATTTTTTTCTGTTTTTGTACCTTTTAAACTAGTCATAATAATTACATTAAGTTTGTATGTTTTATTTAATAAGCTGTATATCAACATTGCTAAATGTTATCGTCTTATTACATTTCTTTGAAAGATAATCCATTACAACTTTAATAAGTTGAGGATCGTCATAATCTAGATACGAGTTGGTATCTCTATCGTAAATATGGGCATGTTCATATGTATTTACATCAAAATACATTTTGTTATTGGAACTATAACGTCTCACTACCAGACCGGAAGTAACAAATGATTCCAGAACATTGTAAATTGTAGCTACTGTAAGGGTTGGAAAACTATCTTTTAATATCTCCACAACCATATCCGCACTTGCATGTCCAAGTTTCTTCATAGCATCATATACGGCAATCCTCTGAGGAGTAGCCTTTAATCCGCTATGCTGTATTTTTTCTTTAATCGTCTGCATGTTTTTTGTTTGTTTCAGGGGACAAAGTTATTTATAATAATTATCATTTGCAAATAGTTTTAATTAATTATTCAAAATCGTTATCTCGATACCGTAAAAATAAAAGCTCTGTTTTTAAATAATGCCAACGATAAAAGTAGAAGCGCAAGAGACGTTCCAAGTCTGAAAGGGAATACATTCTCCTGAATATCAATCACATTTTTTAATCCGTCAATGATAAACGGACAGAGTACTATGGCAAGGTAATTCATAGTCATAACACCGGCAAGAGCCACCGTATTTTTAGTAGGGAGTGATATAGATCCTGTTTTATCATAACACAACGGTTGTGCAATCCCATATCCTATTCCGGTTATAATAGCGGCTACCAACATCATCCACTCCCGGTTGGTAACACTTATAATAAACAATCCTACCGTAATCATGGCTATAGCAAAAATAACGGTTTGCCTGCCCAGTGTATCCAGCACTTTATTCAGAAATAACCCCGGGAGCATAATTGCCAGAAAGAATAGGGAGATTATGGTTCCCGACATTTTCTCCGACATTCCGTTGGATGTCATCAAGAAAGGAACATAAAAAACAATGATGACTGCTAAAAATGTGATCATCCAGTAAAAAGCCATCATATGCAGCAAGTGTGCAATATCAAGACCGTACCGGCCTATGTTGTGATTTACGGAACTATCCGCAGATGGCGTTGCGGAGGTTGTTACAGAAATATCCGCAGAAGGCGTTACGGAGGTTGTTACGGAAGGAGCAGCAGACACCATTGCGGGGTTTGCTGCCGCAGCCATCTTGTTATTGGGAACAGAATTGATCTCTGACCGGTATTTTTTTAACCGCACCACAAAAAACAAGGCGACAAACGGCAACAGATAGACCAGAAAAGGAAGCCTCCAGCTTACTCCGGCAAGGTATCCGGTAAGGAAAGTTGCCACTACAATCATGAAATTGGAGATAGAAGAATTGAGCCCGAACTGCATGGTACGCTCCTTTCCGGTAAAAAATAATGCAATCAAACCTGTAGAGAGTGGGATAATCATACCGGCTCCTATCCCCAGCAAGGCACTTACTAATATCAGTTGCCACATTTTGGTAGCCAGAAGATAGAAGATACCAGTAGCTCCAAACAGAATAAGTCCCGCAACTAATAGCTTATAAATGGTTACTTTTTGCGTAAGATAACCGCTTATAATAATAAACGGGATAATTAATAAAGAGGGGAGAGAAGTAAGCATTTGAATCTCCATCTCTCCTGCTTTTGGAAAAATGGTCTGCAAATCGCCCATAATAGGAGAAATCGCCAGTCCCGGTAAAGCGGTAAGAGCAGATACCGACCATATTCCAAGAACTACAGAGTTGATTTTTGTCATAATTATATTTTTATACAGAAACAATCCACGTTTAATATTGTTAATTATTAGCTAGAAAAACTAGCTTAAGTATTAAATAACAATGTAATGATTAATTAGTTATGGACGATTTGAAATTTAGAGACGCAGAGGCTAAAACTCCGGTTTTTGGCTCTCAGAGGGTATTGCAGCAAGCTCCCGTAGATGTTATTCCCGCCAATCCCACCACCGGTGAAATTGCATATCAGATTGTAAAAGAGGAAACCTACCCTCAAACCAATCCAATGTTGAATCTTGCAACGTTTGTTACAACTTATATGGATCCCTATGCAACCAAGTTGATGAATGAAGCCATTAATATTAACTATATTGATGAAACCGAGTACCCAAGGATTGCCGTAATGAACGGAAAGTGTATTAATATTATGGCCAATTTATGGAATTCACCCGAACAGGCTAAATGGAAAACAGGGGCTTTGGGAATCGGATCGAGTGAAGCTTGTATGCTGGGCGGTATTGCGGCATGGCTGCGTTGGAGAAAAAAAAGAATGGCACTTGGAAAACCTTTTGATAAACCCAACTTTGTCATAAGTGCCGGATTTCAGGTTGTATGGGAAAAATTTGCACAGTTATGGCAAATAGAAATGAGACAGGTTCCTCTTACAAAAGAACTTACAACATTAGATGCAGATTCCGCCCTTAAAATGTGCGACGAGAATACCATCTGCATGGTTCCGATACAAGGTGTTACATGGACCGGATTAAATGATGATGTGGAGGCCCTCGATAAAGCACTTGACATTTACAACCTTAAAACAGGATATGATATTCCTATTCATGTAGATGCCGCATCGGGCGGATTTATTCTTCCGTTTTTATCTCCTGCAAAAAAATGGGATTTCAGATTGAAATGGGTTCTCTCCATTAGCACATCGGGACACAAATTCGGCCTTGTTTATCCGGGACTGGGCTGGGTTGTTTGGAGAGATAAGAAATATTTACCGGATGAAATGAACTTCTCCGTTAATTATCTTGGAGCGGAGATTTCTCAGGTAGGCCTTAACTTTTCACGTCCTGCGGCTCAGATTCTGGGACAATATTATCAGTTTATCAGGCTGGGCTTTTCGGGTTATACAGATATCCAGTATAACAGCATGCAGATTACCAAATATTTATGGAGTGAGATAGGAAAGATGCCGCAGTTTAAGAATTATGCGACCGAAGTGGTGAATCCTCTGTTTATATGGCATCTGAATGAACATTACGAGAAAACCGCAAAATGGACTTTATATGATTTACAGGCCCGTTTACAGCAAAGCGGATGGATGGTTCCTGCCTACACCCTTCCTAAAAATTTAGAGGATATGATTGTGATGCGTATTGTGGCCAGACAAGGATTCACCCGCGATATGGCCGATATGCTTCTGGGGGATATTAAAAATGCGGTTGCAGATTTTGAGAAGTTGACCTATCCAACTCAAACCAGACTTGCATATGAAAAACAAGAGAAGATTAAAGGACGTGTATTTACCCATTAATAGGAATGGATATGAATTTGGATAGAAGCTTATTAAAAGAGGTTATAGAGGAAGCTCATGACCTGTTCAAAGATAATAAAGATGGAAAAAATGCGGATTATATTCCGTATCTGGCCAACGTACCAAGCAATCTGTTTGGAATAGCAGTTTGCATGACCAATGGAGAGGTGCTTTCTGTTGGGGATGTTAATTACAAGTTTGGAATTGAATCTGTTTCCAAGGTGCATACCACTGTCCTTTATTTAAGACAGCATGGTGCAGAAGATCTTTTGAAGAACATAGGGGCAGATGCTACCGGATTACCGTTTAATTCAATTTTTGCTATTTTACTGGAGAACGATCATCCTTCTACCCCGTTGGTAAATGCGGGGGCAATTACGGCCTGCAGCGGAATAGATCCCAAAGGTGTATCCTCTGCAAAATGGAGTGCTATATTTAATAATATAAGCGATTTATGCGGAAGTGATCCCGAGCTGATTGATGAATTATATCATTCCGAGACCGTCACCAACTTCAATAATAAATCCATTGCATGGCTACTGAAAAATTATAACAGAATTTATGATGATCCCGATATGTCATTGGATTTGTATACCCGCCAATGCTCGTTGGGTGTTACGGCATTCCAGCTGGCAATATCGGGAGCTACCATTGCCAATGAGGGGGTGAATCCTGTTACCAAACGACAAGTCTTTGATGCGGCACTGGCCCCTAAAATTGTATCGCTCATCTCCACCGTAGGTTTCTATCAACATTCGGGAGACTGGATGTACACCGCCGGTATTCCGGCAAAGACAGGTGTTGGAGGAGGTGTAATGGGTGTTCTGCCGGGTGCATTCGGGATTTGTGCATTTGCACCGCCATTGGATGAGGCCGGAAACTCCGTAAAGGCTCAACTGGCTATCAAGCATATTATGAATAAGTTGGGACTGAATGTTTATAAACGCTGATTGCTCTGCCAAGCCAGATAGCGATCACCTGTAAGATGAAAAAGAGGACACTAAATTTTGAAGTTTAGCATCCTCTTTCTTTTCTACTTAATTTATAGTCCGGTTGAACCTATTCTATTGTTGCATCTTTGCCTGGCTCTACGGTAA
>JAVWIB010000011.1:0-26612 GCA_036639755.1 Bacteroidales bacterium | reverse complement strand
TCACTGTTATCTCCATCTGGACGGAAAGATTTATATCTGATATAAAGCCCTTTATCTCCAGTAAACTCGGGATCATAATCATTTAGTCTGAAGCATACATAACCTCTTGCCAACTGCCCGTCCTTTACCCCTTTAGCATCATGTCTGAAATCAAGAGTGGTATAACCGTCTTTTGTCTCCAGAACTTCAACCGTATTATACGCAAGGTTCAAAACGTGTTTTGACATACCATTATATAGTACATTGTATTCAACGGTAAGATAACCGCCGGCAATCCATGCTTTGGTAATACCTATATTATCGGTACCCAATGTGTCGTATTGTTTATCACTCAACTCAATAGTACGTTTTGTTAAAATCTCCTCAACCCCATAAACGGCTGCATTGTATTTATAGCCTGATACGGGAGTCTCCAGTTCGTTAAAATAAACAATTGCCCGCTGTCCGTCTTTTGGTTTATAATTTGCAATACGGGTAGCATCTCCAACATACATCCTATCACCATTATCAAGGATACCAATCCAGTTAGACCCTGCGCCAACCTCCGGTGTACGGATTGTTAAAAGAGCGTATTGGCTAGGTTGATCAATTTTATCATTACATGATTGTAAAAACGGCATGCAAAGCACTGCCAGCAAAAGAACTAATTTTAATTTTTTCATAAAAAATATGTTTTATAGTTATACAATAAATAATTTCTGTTTTTTGGTAAAACTTTTGTACTGTCATTTTATAAACGGACAAATTCCAAAATACTGCACGGGATGGTGCAGTATTTTCTTATTTTTGCGTTTATTAAATACACCAGGTTAAACAATGGATGAGCAACAACTCTCAAATCTTTGCACAAAAGGAGACAGGAATGCCCGTAAAATTCTATACGAAGTTTACGCAGAGCATATGTTGGGGATTTGTATGCGCTATGTAGCGGATAAAAGTACTGCACAAGATTTGTTGCATGATGGGTTTATAAAGATATTTAGTTCTTTTCATAAATTTACATGGCGCGGAGGCGGATCGCTGAAAGCATGGATGAGCCGTATTATGATAAATTTGGCAATTGAACATTTGAGAAAGGTAAAAAGCAACGGGCTTGTTTTTGATGACGGCAAAGGGCTTTTATTAGGAGGTAACGCAGAGAATGAAGAAAGACTGGGATTATATAGCGAGCCGGATTCCGATAAGGTGAGCCTTATTCCGCAAAACGTACTGATGACATTTGTTGCGGAACTCCCCAGCGGTTACAGAACCGTTCTGAACCTTTTTATTTTTGAAAGGAAGTCGCATAAGGAGATTGCGCAGATGCTTGGAATTAATGAAAAATCATCATCATCGCAATTACTACGGGCAAAAAATGTATTGGCAAAAAGGATTAACGAATATATAAAAGATAACGATATTTAAATAGTATATGAACAGGGGTGCAGGAGATAGACAAGAAGAATGGCTTGAACGGCTGCGAGAGTCTGTAAAAGATTATCGGGAGCCTGTTCCCGGTGATGCATGGCTGAAACTGGAGCGGGATATGGAGCGGAAAGGCTCCAAATCAACTCCATATTTCCGTATTGCCGGTGCCGTGGCTGCCATTGCCGCAACGTTGCTCTTATTCTTTGTAATACCGCCGCTTTCTACCCCTGAAGAAACTAAAAACCATGAAAGGATAGCCGTAGTAGAAAATCTTGAAAATCAACAAGATAAAAAAATGACAGAACCAATAACTGCAACAGCGCAACAGAAGTTATCCGCATCTGTTGTAATTGCGCAAGCTACTCCAAAAGCAGGATCCAAAATTCCGGTTAAAATAACATCCGATATTGGGGCCAAAAATCCGACAAATATTCCGGTTGCAGCAAACACATCAGTTGCAGCCGGTCATAATCCCGATAACACACAAACCTCGGTCAATACCGCAACTGTGCAAACAACCGTAACAAACCCAAAAGCCCGTACGACAGAGAAAGAAACGGCAGTACCCAATCAGCATCTACAAAAAAAGGAGACCCTCAGCTGGGATGAGTATTTGCAAACCGCAGATACAGATGAGGGACAGAACAGAAAACTTAAAAGCAACTGGCTTGCTCTCTCGGTAGGTAATAACGGATTGGGGAGGCTTGATACCAAAACAGTAGAACCACGCAACATGCTGCAAATGGATGCCCCTAACTTAAACCGCACAGAACCGGTAAGAGATATTGCCACTTCTTACAAGCTACCGGGAAATATGGTACTTCCCACCACCGTATCTGCGCTTACTCCCGAGTATAACCACAAACAGCCTATTAGTTTTGGAATTACCTTTGGAAAAAATTTCTCCTCCCGATTTACGTTGGAAACCGGATTGGTTTACTCTTTGTTAAATTCCGATATTAAAAATTTACAAAAAGATAAGACGGTAAAACAAACGCTTCATTATCTTGGAATCCCCGTACGGTTTAACTGGAATTTTGTAAGCAAACGTAAATATACAATCTATACCGGAGCCGGAGCAATGATAGAAAAATGTATTTATGGCAAAGCGGACAACGAAAAACTCACAATTAAATCTGTGCAGACATCCCTCAATATGGCCGTAGGTGCTCAATATAAATTTAATCAGACAGTAGGAATCTATTTTGAACCGGGTTTGTGCTACTACCTTGGAACAAAAGAAGATGGATCACTTGGAACAATGAATAGCGGAGCCGTTATTAAAAGTATTCACTCGGAACATCCGCTGGGCTTTACATTACAGGCAGGTTTCCGTTTTACCTTTTAACTGTAAAAAATTATTATATTTGTCGCCTTATTCTCAAAAAGCGGACAATGGCTGAAAAAGAACGTATTCTCAGATGTATTAAAGAGGTGATTCCCTCTACAACCAAAACATGCATATGGTTAATTAAAATTACCGTGGGCGTTTCCTTGGCTATTATGTTTCTCAAATATTTTAAGATTCTGCCGTGGTTTTCACAATTTATAAGTCCGGTGTTCAACCATCTTGGTCTTCCGGGAGAGGCTGCCCTACCCTATGTTACCGGATATTTTGTAAATGTGTATGCCGCCATATCGGTTGCGGTTTCTTTTGATTTTAATATTAGGGCTCTTACAATCTTAAGTGTTATGATATTATGTTCCCACAATATGATAACGGAAACAGCCGTGCAGAAAAAGACAGGTTCTTCCGCCATAAGGATGGTGATTATCAGAACTTTATCAGCATTTGTACTTGGGTTTTGTTTAAACAAACTACTGCCGGGGGATGTTGTTAATACGTTATCGGGAAGCGGAATAGAGAATCCGGAATTTATGGTACTGCTTAAAGAGTGGGCTATTTCTACGGGGAAAGTGGTTCTGAAGATGACCGTGCTTATTTTTTCACTGGCAATTCTGCAGAAGCTGCTCTCTGAGTATGGGGTAATCCGTTGGATTTCCAAATTTCTCCGACCGTTTCTTGCCATATTCGGGCTACCGGCCAAAACCTCTTTCCTCTGGATAGTGGCAAATACGCTGGGATTGGCCTATGGAGCGGCAGTTATGATGGAAGAGACAAAAGGGGGAAAAATTACAAAAAAAGATATTGATTTATTAAATACACATATCTCTATATCCCACAGTAATTTAGAAGATTTACTTCTCCTTTCCGCCTTAGGTGCCGTCTGGTATGTTTTATTATTATCCAGATGGGCGGCATCATTTGTGCTAGTATGGGAACTTCGACTTGAATATTTAATTAAGGATAAGTTTATCCAAAAAAATTACTAATTTTGCAAGATATTATTTTTTATGAGTACAGAAAGAATTAAATGTTTGATTATCGGCAGCGGTCCTGCCGGATACACAGCCGCAATTTATGCTTCAAGAGCAAATCTGAATCCTGTTGTATATGAGGGAATTCAGCCGGGCGGACAGCTAACAACAACTACCGAGATTGATAATTTTCCAGGATATCCACAGGGTATTACCGGCCAGATGATGATGGAAGATTTAAAAAAACAGGCAGAGAGATTTGGAACGGAAGTACGATTTGGCGTTGTTACCAAAACAGATTTGAGTGCAAGACCTTTTAAATTACAGATAGACGGTGAGAAAGAAATTCTGGCCGATTCGCTTATTATAGCAACCGGAGCCACCGCAAAATATTTAGGTCTGCCCTCTGAGGAGAAGTATAGGGGAGCGGGCGTATCTGCTTGTGCTACATGCGACGGTTTTTTTTACAGAAAGAAAGATGTAGTCGTAGTTGGCGGCGGAGATACAGCTTGCGAAGAGGCTACTTATCTTGCCGGCCTTTGCAACAAAGTATATCTTATTGTAAGAAGAGATGTTCTGAGAGCTTCCAAGGCAATGCAGGATAGAGTATTATCCACTCCAAACATAGAGGTGCTATGGAATACCAATACAAAAGAGATTCTGGGTGACCAGTTTGGCGTTACGAGTGCTCTCCTTACCAATAATAAAACAGGTGAAGATAAAGTGATCAGTATTCACGGATTTTTCCTTGCAATAGGGCATCACCCCAATTCAGAGGTATTTAAACCGTACGTAGAGACAAATGCGGAAGGATATATCATTACCGAGGGGAAATCACAGAAAACCAATATACCGGGCGTATTTGCAGCAGGTGATGTTCAGGATCCTTCTTACAGACAGGCAATTGCTGCTGCAGGTAGCGGATGCCGTGCTGCTATGGATGCAGAAAAGTTCTTACAGGAAAATTAATTTGTTACAAACAGAAATTAAATGAAGCGAATCCTAAAAATATTCATCGTACTGATAGTTGCCTTATCACAATTTTCGTGTGTAAGTTATTATGAAACAGTCATGAAAAGCAATGATGTTGATGTTAAATACAAGGCTGCTTTCTCTTACTTTAATAAAGGTAAATATAAAAAAGCAGCAGAGATTTTTGAAAATCTTGTTTTAGCAACACAGGGAACACCACAGGAGGATACTGTAAATTATTATACTGCATTAAGCAATTACAGATACGGAGATTATACAACTGCCGAGTCTAACTTTGCTAAATTCATAGAGGTATTTCCAAGGAGTCCGTTTGCAGAGGAATCGCAATATTTACGAATTAAGTGTTTGTACGAAAGTACCTATCGATATGAGCTCGATCAGACTGCGACCCGAAAGGCCATGATGGTCATTAGCGAGTTCATGTATGAAAACCCTACCAGTGAGTTTTATCCTACGTGCCAGGCCATGATGAAAGAATTTATGGAGAGGCTGGATAAAAAAAGTCTGGAATCTGCCAAATTGTATTATTTGATGGAAGACTACAAGGCTGCTCACTATGCATTAAAAGCAGTTCTTAAAGAGAATGCGGAAAATCAATATAGAGAAGAGGTTCTCTATTATACCGTCCTTTCTTCTTATCAATTTGCCGCAAATAGTATTAAGGCAAAACAGAAAGAACGTTACCTGACATTTATTGATGATTATTATAATTTTGTAAGCGAATATCCGGAATCGGTCCAGAAAAAGGAACTGGACGGACTTTTTGTTAAAGTACAGAGTTATCTAGGAAAACGCGATAAGAAGGAGGAGGTAATCTCCGCTGAGCCAAAAATAGAAACAGAACCCGTTGAAAATATTACTAAGTAAGATAAAATGGAAAAGAAAGAGCACAAGGTAGCAGCGAATACTGTTACAAGAAATTTGTCGGAATTGGCTGAGCCTACAGGCAACATTTACGAGTCTACTATGATTATTGCAAAAAGATCGAATCAGATTGCAGCCGAGATCAAACAGGAACTCAGCTCCAAACTAGAGGAGTTTTCTAATTTTGCAGATACCTTGGAGGAGACTTTTGAGAACAGAGAGCAGATAGAGATTTCCCGTTATTATGAGAAATTACCCAAACCAACTCTTACTGCAGTTAAAGAGTTTCAGAACGGAGAGATATATTATCGCAAGATAGAGTCTTAATTACCCGTCAAAAAGAGGATTTTGCGGATTTATGTTGTTAAAGGGAAAACATATCTTACTGGGGATTACCGGAAGCATTGCGGCTTATAAATCGGCAATACTTGTTAGGGCTCTGGTGAAAGAAGGTGCAGAGGTGAAAGTTGTTATGACCAATATGGCCAAACAATTTATCACCCCTTTAACGATTGCTACTCTCTGTAAAAATCCTATTCTGGTCGATTTTTACAATCCCGAGAACGGCGATTGGAATAGTCATGTGAGCATGGGAATGTGGGCAGATTTGTATCTGATTGCCCCCTGCTCGGCAAATACCATTGGAAAAATGGTTTCGGGGGTGGCCGATAATCTTCTGCTTACAACCTATTTGTCGGCAAAGTGTCCGGTTGCTATTGCTCCGGCAATGGATCTGGATATGTATAGGCATCCTGCTACTCAGAATAATTTGAACATTCTCTCCCAAAGAGGAGTTTTGATTATAGAACCGGCAAGCGGAGAACTGGCAAGCGGCCTGGATGGAAAAGGGAGAATGGAAGAGCCTGAGAACATAATTCCGCATATCAGGGCCGTGTTCGCAAGAAACGGTTCATTGCACGGCAAAAAAGTTTTAATTACGGCCGGTCCCACTAGGGAAGCGATTGATCCGGTGCGGTATATTACCAATTATTCATCGGGGAAGATGGCCTATGCTCTTGCTGCAGAGGCGGCCGACAGAGGGGCCAATGTGGTGATGGTAAGCGGACCGGTGAGTATCCGGCTGAACCATCCGAATATTAAAATTGTGAATGTTGCAACGGCAGCTCAGATGTTTGAGCACACCAAAGCAAACAGGGATGGGGCAGATGTTATTATCTTGTGTGCCGCCGTTGCCGATTTTACCGTTGCGCATATTGCTGATAAAAAGATAAAGAGAGAAAGAGAAAATTATAATATAGAACTTACTCCGACACAGGATATTGCAGCATGGATTGGAGAACACAAAGCACTCGGATCGGTACTGGTTGGGTTTGCATTGGAGACCAATCATGAGCTTGAGAATGCAAAAGGCAAACTTTCTAAAAAGAATCTGGATATGATTGTGCTGAATTCCATGCAGGATAGCGGTGCCGGATTTGGAGTTGATACCAATAAAGTTACCCTGTTATTCAAAGAGGGAGAACCTATTCCCTACCCTATAAAGAGTAAGGCGGAAGTTGCAGTTGATATTGTGAACAGTATTGAAAATCTGCTTGTATGCTCAAAAAATTAACCATAAGCAATTACGCATTAATTGATAATCTGGATATAGAGTTTCCCGATGGTCTTGTTATCATTACAGGCGAGACCGGAGCGGGCAAGTCCATTTTATTGGGGGCACTGTCGCTATTGCTGGGGGCAAAAGCTGAGGCAGATGTGCTAAAGGATAGTTCTGTAAATTGTGTAGTGGAGGGGGAGTTTCAGATTGATCATCTCCCCAATCATGTGGAGACGATTCTGAATCAAGCAGGGATAGAGCTCGAATCAAAAGGAGAACTGCTGCTTAGACGGGTGGTTTCCCCAACAGGACGTTCGAGGGCATTCATTCATGATTCTCCCGTTGCATTAAATGTTCTTACGGCAATATCATCCCAGCTGGTAGATATACATGCCCAGCATCAGCATCTTTTACTTACCGACGAGGCCTACCGATTATCGGTTCTGGATTATTTTTCGGATGCAGCCGGATTGCTGACACAGTATAAAGAGGCTCATTCCAATTTAATTGCCTCAAAAAATGCCCTGCTCAAATTAGAGGAAGAGATTGTAACGGCTAACAAGGAACTGGATTATAAACAGTTTCAATTTGACAAGCTGGAACAGGCTAAATTGGTTGAGGGGGAACTACAGGAGCTGGAGACTGAACAGAAGCAACTGGCGAATGCAGAACAGATAAAGAGTTTAACATATAGTGCTATTGAACTTCTGCAACCAATGGGTGTTTCTGTTGTTCAAAATTTAAAAGAAGTGTCTCAATTATTAAAAAAGTGTTCTAACTTTGTGCCTGATTTTACCAATCTGGCAGACAGACTAGAGAGTTGCAGAATTGAGTGTAAGGATATTGAAGCCGAACTTGGTGCTATGGCCGAAAACATTGTTGTATCGCCACAAAGACTTGAGATAGTAGAAGATAGAATAGGTGTTATTGACTCTTTCTTTAAGAAATACGGAGTAACGGATGTAACAGCCCTGCTGGAAATAAAGAATTGCCTGGAAAAAGAGATTGTAGGTGCAGTCAGTAGCATTGAACAAAAAGAACAGCTCACGGCCAATGTTACGCAATTGGAACAACGTAGAAATAACCTGGCAAAAGAATTATCAAAAAAGAGGAAAAGTAACATAGAGAAGCTGAGTGCCATTTTGGAGAGCAGGATGAAGGAGCTGGAGATGCCACATGCAAAGTTTACCATTGAGTTATCGGAGAACAATTCCTATACATCGTGGGGATGCAACTCAATTGAATACCTTTTTTCTGCCAACGGGTCCAATAAACTGCTTCCCTTGCAGAAAGCGGCATCGGGGGGAGAATTATCAAGAATTATGTTATGTCTTAAATCATTAATGGCCCAATATATTGGAATGCCTACCATGATTTTTGATGAAATTGATACAGGAGTATCGGGAAGTATTGCCGATAAAATGGGAACTCTTATTGGAAATTTAGGGGAACATATGCAGATTTTTGCAATTACGCATCTTCCGCAGATTGCCACAAAAGGAGAAACACATTTGCTTGTATATAAAGAGTTTAATGAGCATAAAGTTGCCAGAACAGGAATCAAGAAGTTAACAGCACAGGAGAGGGTCATGGAAATAGCAAGAATGTTAAGTGGGGCGGAACTTTCCGAAGCAGCTATTGAAAACGCAAAATTTTTATTAAAAAAATAATCATGAGATTAATTATCCAAGAATCGTATTCACAACTGTCGCAATGGGCGGCAGCATTCATTGTTAAAAGAATCAATGAATTTGCTCCTACAGCAAAACGCCCTTTCGTATTGGGATTGCCTACCGGTTCTACCCCACTTGGTACTTATCGGGAACTTATAAAACTTTATGAGGCCAAAAAAGTCTCTTTTAAAAATGTTGTAACCTTTAATATGGATGAGTATATTGGTTTGCCCGAAGATCATCCCGAGAGTTATCACACCTTTATGTGGGATAATTTCTTTAAGTTTATTGATATAAAGAGAGAGAACATAAACATCTTAAACGGAAATGCCGCAGATCCAAAACAAGAATGCATTGCCTATGAAGAGAAAATAAAATCATACGGTGGAATTCGTTTGTTTATGGGGGGGGTAGGTCCCGATGGCCATATTGCATTTAACGAGCCGGGCTCTTCACTTGTATCCCGGACAAGGGTAAAATCTCTCACAACGGATACCATTATTGCCAACTCCAGGTTCTTTAACAATGATATCAATCAGGTTCCAAAAACGGCACTAACCGTGGGAGTAGGTACCATTATGGATTCCAAAGAGGTGATGATTCTTGTAAACGGCCATAATAAGGCAAGAGCTTTGTATCAGGCTGTAGAGGGCTCTGTGAATCATATGTGGACCATTAGCATTTTACAGATGCATGAGAAAGGAATTATTGTATGCGATGATGCCGCTACCGCCGAGCTAAAAGTGGGAACGGTAAATTACTACAAAGACATAGAGAAAAACAATCTGAATCCGGCAGCCTTAATTAAATAAGCCGGAAGATTTATACACATACACGAAGAAAGGTGTACTAACACACTCTAATCGGCTGACCGTTTCCCTTGTTATACATAGGTATAGCAGGGGAATTTATTTTTGTATCCGTGTCTGCACCAGATTCGTAATATAAATCGTAAAAATAGGAAACATCATCATACCCAAGGCAGCCAATAGCACAGAAAGGACTTTTCCAATGGTGGTAACGGCGTAAATATTGGAACCGACGGTGGTCGCATCCATAAGTGCCCACCAAGCTGAATCCCAATAAGTTGTTACCATACTATTTACACCCTGCTCCATTTCAAAAAAGATAAGACTGCCAAAATAAATGCAAGAGAGCAGAATCACTATATACGAAAAAAAGACAGAGCTGATTTTTGTTCTGAACATCCATTTAATCAGATAAACCAACGCATAACCTCCCCGTACAAGGGGAATAAATCTAAGAATACTTATCTCCTGGGGAGTAAAAACAGTATCCCACCCCATAAAATAAATAATATTCAGGTACGGAATAGAGATGATTAAAAAAATAAAATGATGCACGAAATAGTGCCCTTTTTCTTTTCCCGATAAAAAAAATTCTATCAAAAAGGTTATGATAAACCAAGTACATATCCACAGTTGGGATTGCATAAGACGGGGAGAATTAAAATAAAATTCACCCTTAAAAACGGCATCGGAAATTAAATAAACCAAATACACACATAATAAGAGTACCGATATCTGAATACTAATTCTAAATTTTTTCATCTTCTGATTTTTTGTTTCTTTAAACCAACATACACACAAATTGTTATACAGACAAACATTTAAGAAAAAAATTATTAATCATTTAATGTATGGCAAATAATACGAAACAAATTGTAAAGCTGGGTGTGTTCACCCTTGCTATTATGAATGTTACGGCAGTGGTAAGTCTTAGAGGATTACCCGCCGAAGCCGAATACGGATTAAGTTCTGCTTTCTACTATCTCTTTGCAGCGATAGTTTTCTTAATTCCTACGTCTATGGTGGCTGCCGAGATGGCGGCCATGTTTCAGGATAAACAGGGTGGAGTATTCCGGTGGGTTGGTGAAGCTTTTGGTAAGAAATGGGGATTTCTTGCAATATGGCTCCAATGGATAGAGAGTACAATCTGGTATCCTACCGTTCTTACATTCGGTGCCGTCTCCATTGCATTTATAGGAATGGACCAGACACACGATATGACTTTAGCATCCAATAAGATTTATTCTCTTGTTGTGGTCCTGATTATTTATTGGCTGGCAACATTTATTTCGCTTAAAGGAATGGGGTGGGTTGGCAAAGTTGCAAAAATAGGGGGTCTTGTAGGAACGATCATTCCGGCCGCACTTCTGGTGTTGCTGGGTATTATTTATCTGGCAGCAGGGGGGCAATCGCAAATGGATTTTAGCGGAAACTTTTTCCCTGATCTTAGCAATTTGAATAATCTGGTGCTGGCTTCGGGAATATTTCTGTTCTATGCCGGAATGGAGATGGGAGGTATTCACGTTACGGATATGCAGAATCCGTCAAAGAATTATCCAAAAGCCGTCTTGATTGGAGCTGTTATTACCGTATTGATTTTTATCTTGGGAACTTTTGCCCTTGGAGTCATTATTCCACAGAAAGAGATTAACCTTACTCAAAGTTTACTCATTGGCTTTGATAAGTATTTTGCATTCATAAAAGCATCCTGGCTCTCTCCGGTAATAGCAATTGCCTTGGCTTTTGGCGTGTTGGCAGGGGTATTAACATGGGTAGCCGGGCCGTCCAAAGGTATATTTACCGTTGGTAAAGCAGGATATCTTCCTCCGTTCTTCCAGAAAACCAACAAAATAGGGGTACAAAAAAATATTCTGATTATCCAGGGATGTCTTGTAACCATATTGAGCCTATTATTTGTAGTAATGCCATCGGTACAAAGTTTTTATCAGATTCTCAGTCAGTTGACCGTACTGCTTTATCTTATCATGTATTTATTTATGTTTGCAGGTGCAATACGGCTACGATACAATATGAAAACAACGGAACGGCCATTTAAAATTGGCAGCAAAGGCAATATTCTTATATGGATTGTAGCAGGACTTGGTTTTGCGGGATCATTACTGGCATTTGTATTAAGTTTTATTCCTCCTTCACAAATTTCTACCGGAAGCAATACGGTATGGTTTGCAGTACTTATTATAGGATGCGTCGTTGTTGTCGGGGCACCGTTTATTATTTATGCCAACAGGAAACCGGCATGGCAATCAAAAGATACCGCATTTGAACCGTTCCACTGGGAATTAGATCAGGCTAAAACAGATGCTCCTACACAGTAATTAAATGACAATATGGTAATTATCACCGGTAATACCATATCCGCTATCTTCTATCCCGCTTTCCCCTCTTTCGCAGTATTCATAATTTGTTGCGGTTATAGGGTTGGAAAGTGGGATTTTTTTATCTTTACAAAAAAATATATACCACATAATGAAAAAACACATATCATTGAAACTTGCTGTAACAGCAATTCTATTCGTTTTTGCTGCTTCCTGTAGCCACAAAGTTGATTATACAGTACAACAAAAACAATTTACCGTCTCAGACAGTCTTATTACCGTAAAAGCAGACTATCTGGAGATTTCATCTACATCCCCTAAATTAAACACATGGCTTGATTCCATTAACAACGCTATTTATAATAACATAATTGCCCAAAAGGATACCATTCGCAAATTTTCCACAGAAGACCGGATGCGCTTTCGTGAATCATGGCCTCCGTATGAGCTAATGGTTCTGGATACGGTTTATCTAAAAAACAGCAACATACTAAGCGTTCTCTATACAACCTATTCATTTACAGGAGGAGCACACGGTATGACAAGCTTTGTAGGATATAATTACGATATGGTAAACCAAAAAGAACTCGGGGTAAAAGATCTCTTTAAACCCAATACGACAGAAGAAATTAATAAAATTCTCGCAGAGTATTTTACCAATCCCGATAATTGTTTTGCCAGCCGGCCAACTCTGCAACTAGCCAGTGCCGTGAATCTTGCATTTGAATCGTTTGTATTTACGTACGAACAATATGTGCTGGGGGCATATGCTTGCGGCCCGGCAACCGTCACCGTACCATATATCATTTTAGAAAAATATCTTACCAACCCGTTAAACCTGGAACTCTAAAATAAGTCTAATAAAAAAATTAACTTCAAAACCATGAAAATACAAACGAAACTATTTGCAATATGCATTTTACTACTATGCGGCTCTACTCCAATCGCCGCACAGGATGAAGGATATAAAATCCCCACAAAAGAGTTGGCGGATATTGTTTTGGCACAACCAACACCTACCGTTTTATTTTCGCCGGATAAAAAAAGTTATGCGATACTAACAATCAATAATCTCCCCGATATTAAAGAGCAATCGCGGGAGGATGTGAGGCTGGCCGGGCAACGGGTGCTTATCTCCACCAACTGCCCGCTGGTAAAAAGCAAAGTGAAGAAAATAGAGTTAAAAAGAATGCCCGGCGAGAGCGGATTTGAAGGGACGGTAACCGGTTTTAACGAGGATGTAAATATTATTTCTTACGACTGGTCACCCAATGGGGAGCATATTGCAGTAGCCGTAGAGGAGCCGGACGGCATTTATTTGTGGATGATTGATGTGGCAGGCGGAACGGCCAAACAATTATCGGGGAGGAAATTAAATTTCTTTTTTGGTCCCAACCTTTATGTATGGGCTCCCGACAGCAAATCTGTAACGGCTCCGCTTATTCCGCAGCAAAGGGACGCTGCTCCAAAAGAGAACGGAAAAGAGTTTCCGGTTGTTCCTACCATTCAGCAAAGTTGGGGCAAAAAGGGAGGCGTTCGAACCTATCAGGATCTGCTGAAAAGCAAATACGACGAATATCTTTTTGATTATTACGCAACTTCCTCCCTATCAAATATTTCTCTTGACGGAACCATTCAACAAATAGGGAAAGATGCCGTTTATCCCAAGTTTACTTATTCTCCCAACGGAGACTATATGATTGTACAATATATCTATCCTCCTTATTCTTATCAGGTTGGATATCGGCAATTCCCAAATTCTCTGGAACTTTGGACAAAACAGGGAGAAGTGATAAAAGTTCTGGAGAAGAAAGTGCTGGAGGTAGGTGATCTTAATTCCAAAAAGCAAGACACAGAGAAAAAACGGGGATTTGCATGGAGGCCGGATAAAGGTGCCTCTTTATATTGGTTCGAAAACAACAAAATAAAAGCCGATACAACAGCTTGGGCAGCCGCTAAAGCAGCATGTGGGGCTGATAAGAGTGCGGACAAAGGCAAAGACACCTGCAAAACGGAGAAGCCAAAAGACAAAACATACGACCGAATTGTAGAGTGGAATGCGCCATTTACGGATACCGTCACCAACGTAATTTTCCAGCCGGACTTTAAAATCCGCAACATCATGTGGGGAGATCCTAATCATTTGTTTGTTCAAACCTCTACCGTCCCTACCAAAGAGGAGAAAAAAGCAGGGCTAAAATCGATGGACGAACTCTATTTTGTAAGTGATTTTTCCAAAATGAACTATGCCGCAGATAGTATTCTCACCCCAAAAACATCACTGAAACTTGTGTGCAGTACCCTTGCGCGTGATCTTTACGCAAATCCGGGCACCCTTGTTACCGCCCGCAATCAATTTGGCGAGGAGGTGGTTTATTCTCCCGATAATTACACCACCGTCTATTTTAGCGATAACGGAAATTCACCCATAGGGGCCTATCCGTTTCTAAATAAATACAACACAAAAAGAAGTCTTTGGACTACCGCATGGAGTTGTGCAGACCCTTATTACGAGACTCCCGTTGCATTTACCAATCTGGAAAAAGGTAGCTTTATTACCACCCGCGAGAGCCTGACAGACTATCCCAACCACTATCTGGTAGATGGTTTTGGTAAAAAACACACGCAATTAACCGATTTTACCTCCCCAACACCGGGAGCAGGCAATCTGCACAAACAAGTGATTGAATATTTTCGCAAAGATTCCGTATTACTGCGCGGCACCCTTTATACACCTGCATCTTATAACGAAAAAGATAGACTGCCGCTGTTTATCTGGGCCTACCCTGCCGAATACAAAGACAAAGCATTGGCCGAGCAACGGAGCGATTCACCCAATAAATACACCCAGATAAGCCGCAACTCCATCCTTATGATGGTACAAATGGGTTATGCCGTACTCAATGATGCCTCCTTCCCTATTATTGGGTCGGACACGCTGGAGCCAAATAACAATTATGTGAAAGATCTGGTAAACAACGCAGAAGCAGCCATTCAAGCGGTTGCACAGATGGGTATAGCAGATACCGCCAGAGTAGCCTGCGGCGGACACTCCTACGGAGCATTCATGACTGCCAACCTGCTGGCACACTCTAAATTATTTGCCGGAGGAATTGCCCGCAGCGGTGCTTACAACAGAACATTAACCCCATTTGGATTCCAAAGCGAAGGAAGGACATTCTGGGAAGCACAAGATATCTACAGCCAGATGTCTCCTTTTATGTATGCCAACAAACTAAAAACCCCCATTTTGCTTGTTCATGGTCTTGACGATAATAATTCCGGGACCTTTACCGTACAAAGCGAGAGATTATACTCCGCCATCCAAGGCAACGGCGGAAAAGTACGTCTGGTACTTCTCCCATACGAAAGCCACGGCTATGTAACGAAAGAATCTTTATTGCATCTGGCATGGGAATCGTATAATTTTCTGGAGAAAAACGTAAAGAATAAAAATAAAGGAAAAGCACAAAATAAAACAATCGAAAAACAAAATAATTAAAAACAACTAATTAAAAAATTCATACAATGAAATTATTTAAATCACTGGCAGTACTTATGACTGCACTCTTAATTTCCTCCGCCTCTTTTGCTCAGGATAACTCCCTTAAGGCCGGAGAAGCCTGCCCCGATTTTACTTATCAAGATGTAAATGGAAAATCTTATTCACTTGCAGATTTTGCCGGCAAATACATCTATCTTGATATGTGGGCAACATGGTGCGGCCCTTGCAAAAAAGAGATCCCTTTCATTAAAACCTTGGAAGAGAAAATGCATGGTAAAAATATTGTATTTGTAAGCCTTTCCGTAGATAAAGAAAAAGAGAAATGGGTAGAGTTCCTTAAAAATAACAAAATGACCGGTATTCAATTGCATAACGGAGGAGACAGAGGGCTATCCGATGCATTTGACGTACGATTCATTCCAAGATTTATTCTTATAGGTCCCGATGGTAAAGTTGTAAATCCCGCAGCCGACAAACCCTCTACCGAAGGTGTTCTGGTTGAATACCTGAAAGCTCTTCCCGGTATGTAGAAATACGGAACCGTTTGTTATTACACGAGAGGAAAGTGTCTATGTAAAAATTTTACATAGGCATTTTTTTATATCTTTGCAGGCTAATTTTATTCTAAATAGTTTTTAATGGTATCAGTAGACGGATTAACGGTGGAGTTTAGCGGAACTTCTCTTTTTAAAGACATCTCTTTTGTAGTAAACGACAAAGACAGGATTGCCCTTATGGGGAAGAACGGAGCGGGGAAATCTACCTTGCTTAAAATTATTGCGGGGATAAAGAGTCCGAATAGGGGAAAAGTAACCATCACCGACGGCGGAAAGATAGGGTACCTGCCGCAGCATCTGATGGTGGAGAACGGAAGAACCGTTTTTGAGGAGACCTGCCTTGCGTTTGAACATTTTTTTGTGATTGAACGGGAGATTGAAGCACTGAATCAGGAACTTACAACAAGGACAGATTATGAGAGCGATAACTATATGAGGCTCATAGAGAAAGTTACAACTTTGTCTGAGAAGTTTTATCATATCGATCTCACCAACTACCAGAAAGATGTAGAGCAGACACTTTTTGGACTTGGGTTTTTAAGGAGTGATTTTGACAGGCAGACCACCGAATTTAGCGGAGGTTGGAGAATGAGAATTGAGCTGGCAAAGATTCTTTTACAGAAGCCCACTCTCCTGTTACTGGATGAACCTACAAACCACCTTGATATTGAATCGATTGAGTGGCTGGAAGATTTTATTATAAACAGTGCCAACTCGGTAATGGTTATCTCCCACGATAAAGCATTTGTGGATAATATTACCACCCGTACCATTGAGATTACCATGGGACGTATTTATGATTACAAGGTGAATTATTCCAAATATCTTGAATTAAGGGCAGAGCGCAGACAACAGCAGCAATCCGCATTTGATAATCAACAAAAAGTAATTGCCGATAACAAAGATTTTATAGAGCGGTTTAAGGGAACCTATTCCAAGACCAATCAGGTGCAATCACGTGTAAGGATGTTGGAGAAACTAGATCTGGTAGAGGTAGATGAGGAGGATAGAAGTGCGCTGAATCTGCGATTTCCGCCATCTCCCCGTTCGGGATCGTATCCTGTTATTACTCATGAACTCAGCAAAAATTATGGCGAGCATAATGTATTTAACAAAGCCTCCATTACCATTGAACGGGGTGAAAAGATTGCGTTTGTGGGAAAGAACGGAGAGGGTAAATCTACCATGGTAAAAGCGATTATGGGAGAGATTGATTTTGAGGGGACACTACAACTGGGACACAATCTTAAGATAGGGTATTTTGCACAGAATCAAGCATCTTTGTTAGATGAATCCAACTCCGTATTTAAAACAATTGATGATATTGCGGTTGGGGATATCCGTACCAAAATACGGGATATTCTGGGGGCATTTATGTTTAATAAAGATGATTCCGATAAATTGGTAAAGGTGTTATCGGGAGGAGAGCGTACCCGGCTGGCCATGATTAAATTGTTGCTGGAGCCGGTAAACCTGCTGATTCTGGATGAGCCCACCAATCATCTGGATTTAAAGACAAAAGAGATTCTAAAAGAGGCTCTTCGTAATTTTGACGGTACCCTTATTCTGGTTTCTCACGACAGGGATTTTCTGAACGGCCTGGTGAGCAAGGTGTACGAGTTCTCCAATAAACGGGTAATAGAACATCTTGGAGGTATTTATGACTTCCTTGAAAAGAAAAAAATTGAGAATCTAAAAGAGATCGAGAGAAAATCATAGGGAGAGGAAAATAGCGGGAGAAGATAGAGAAAGAATCGTACATGAAGCAAATAAAACAATTTAAGGGGCTGGGGATTTTACTGGCCATCATTTCGTCGGGGACATTTGGGTTTATTCCGCTCTTTTCCATTCCGCTGCTGCGGGGAGGAATTGAGTTGGACAGTGTCTGTTTTTACAGGTTTTTGTTCTCATCGGTTATGATGGGACTGTATATGCTTTTTAAAAAAGTCAGTTTTAGAGTTACAAAAAGAGAGTTTATTACGGTCTCTTTACTATCCGTTTTTTATGCCTCCACAAGTATCTTTTTAACAGCATCTTATGCATATATGCCAAGCGGAATCTCCACCACCATCCACTTTTTGTATCCGGTGCTGGTGGCTACCATGATGATTCTGTTTTTTAAAGAAAAATTATCGGTAAAAAAAGGGGTGGCAATTATGGTAGCCATTGGGGGAGTGTTCTTTTTGTGCGGCGGATTCTCGGCAGCTACTCCCGCACAATCCATCAATCTTACCGGGCTTGGACTGGTTCTGATAACGGTTGTAACTTATTCCACTTATATTGTGGGAGTGAACAACACTCCTCTTCTCATGAAAATGAACGGCACCAAAATGACATTTTATGTTCTGGCAAGTTCGGCATTTTTCTTCTTATGTAATATATTGGTAAAGGGGGGACACTTTTGTCCGCTGGAAACAACCTCGCAATGGGCAAATGCCCTCTCTCTGGCCTTTCTGGCAACATTAATCTCTGATCTTACCCTTATATATGCCATTCAGATGATAGGCTCCACTACCACTGCTATTCTGGGGTGCATGGAACCCCTTACCGCTGTTACCATGGGGTTCATTTTCTTTGGAGAACGACTTAGTATAAGCCAGGGAGGCGGAATTATGATGGTTTTTGTAGCCGTTTATCTGGTTATTCTTTCTCAAAAAAAACGTAATTTATAAAAATTATTATTTACCTTTACGCAAGATTTAGGCCTTATGTATTTTTGCGTTTACGGAATACTTTTAATTGCGCTGCAATTACTGATTGGCAATATTGATGAAACTTTTTTTAGAGCGCCTCTTAATATTGCCCTTGTTTTGTTGTTGCTTGCTGTGTCGGCTTATTTACGCAAGCGTGCATTTTTTCAAAAATTATCGGGGAAGCAGACAAGTATTCTTGCAATCTTTGTCATGATTCTTTGTACCCTTGTTGTGGGGCTCACTCCGCAATTATCACCGGCACAAGCGGCAGTCAAGGGGGGATTTACAGCGGCTCATGGAATTTATAATTTTACCCAAAGTTGGATTATGGCGGGGTCAGTTTTGCTGATTCTGGTCAATTTATTTCTGGTAATCTTAAACAGATTGGACTCAAAAAGAGAGATTCGCACAGAGGTAGGATTTTTTTTGAATCATATCGGGCTTTTACTGGTGATTATCAGTGCTTTTTTTGGTAGTGCAGATGTAGTAAAACTACGGATGAAGTTGACTGATGGAGGGGAGCCGGATGCAATAGCCTACCCTATGACGGGGAATCCGGTACCACTCGGATTTGGTGTTTCACTGAATAATTTCACAACCGAGTATTATCCGAACGGCACACCCATGAAATATTGTGCACAGATTATTGTGGGAAAATTACCGGGCAGAGATATGCAGAAAAAAACGGCACAAGAGAGAATGGCACAAGATAATCGGGCAAAGAGTAATAGGGAGAGGGGTAATCCGGCAATGGAATATGCAACTAAGAAGATGGACATAGAGGTGAATCATCCCGCCCGATATAACGGTTATGATATTTATTTGATTAGCTACGGCACAGATTATTGTATGATTGAATTACAGAAACAACCGTGGAAATATGCGCTGGCCGGGGGAATCGTATGTATGTTGTTTGGAGCTATGACCATGTTTATGAGGAGGAAAGAGGCATGATAGGATGGAATGAATTTTATCTATTTGGAATAGTTGCCGTATTATTATGGATCATGGGGGCGATTCTTGCAATCAGGCAAAAGCAGACTCTTGCAATGAGGCCGGAACAATCCCCTGCAATGAGACCGGAACAATCCCCTGCAAATAAATATGCCATTTTATTTACTGCGGCAGCAGAGGTGGTTTTACTTACCTTTATTATTTTACTGTGGATAAATCTGGAACGGCCGCCACTACGGACCATGGGGGAAACAAGGCTTTGGTACGCTTTTTTTATGGGAATAGCCTCCTTAATTACCTATTGCAAATGGAGATATCCGTGGATTTTATCGTTTTCCACCCTATTAGGCGGAGTTTTTGTAGCGTTAAATATTTTTAAGCCGGAGATTCACGATCAAACCCTTATGCCGGCACTGCAAAGCATATGGTTTATTCCGCACGTAACCATTTATATGTTTTCCTATTCCATTTTGGGATGTGCGTTTATTATGGCCGTCTTGTCGCTCAAGCAGATAACCGAGCATAAACTAAAGGCTATTGACGGGATGGTAAATACCGGTATCTGCTGCCTGACCATAGGAATGTTACTTGGTTCTTTGTGGGCAAAAGAGGCATGGGGCGGATACTGGAGCTGGGACCCAAAAGAGACATGGGCGGCAATTACCTGGCTGGGATACTTGCTGTACATTCATATGAGACTGGGACACAATGCGGAATATAGTGGCGCAGGTACTAAAAACAAGCTCCTATTATGGATTGTAATTGCCTCCTTTGGCTGTTTACAGATGTGCTGGTGGGGGGTTAATTATCTTCCGGCAGCAAAAGAAAGCATCCATACTTATATAAGACAATAACTTTAAATAACTATTTATATGAAAAGACTAAAACAATTATTGATTGCGGTATTAGCTTTGGTAGTCGTTTTGCTGGTGGCCTACCGGTTCAGCAACAAAACTCCCGATTCTTCTTTACCGTTAAACGTTCAGGTATCGGCAATCCTGAATGATGCAGGATGTATTATGTGCCACAGCACAGATGCAAATCTTCCGTTTTATGCCAATTTTCCAATTGCCAAAGGGCTCATTCAGGATCATATCAAGAATGGACATCATTCCGAGGATTTATCGGGAGCATTGAAAGCAATTGCCGCAGGAGAGCCGGTTAACGAGGTTTCTCTTGCTAAAATTGAGCAATCCGTTATTGAGGGAACCATGCCTTTATTCCAGTACTATATTGTACACTGGGGCAGTACCATTACTACAAAACAAAAAGAGATTATTCAAAACTGGATTCATCAGGAACGTCTGGCAAGATACTCTACCAATCTGTCGGCGGAGAAATTTGCAACAGAACCTGTGCAACCTATTCACGATGCAATCCCTACCGATTCCGCAAAAGTAGCTTTGGGTAATTTATTGTATCACGATGTACGGTTATCTTCCGATAATACCGTTTCCTGCGCTACCTGCCACGGTCTTAATACCGGAGGAGTAGACAACAAACAATATTCGGAAGGGGTACGTGCTCAGTTAGGTGGTGTAAACGCCCCTACCGTGTATAATGCTTATTACAACTTTGTACAATTCTGGGATGGACGTGCCGCAACCCTTGCTTTACAGGCTGCAGGACCTCCGTTGAACCCGATTGAGATGGCTTGTGTCTCTTTTGACGAGATTATTGCCAAATTGCAGGCAGATAAAGAGTTCACCAAAAAATTCATGGCAACATATTCTCAGGGATACTCCGAGCAAACCATTACAGATGCTATTGCAGAGTTTGAAAAAACCCTTATTACCCCAAATTCAAAATTTGATAAATACCTGAAAGGAGACGAAAGTGCTCTTACAGCAGAAGAGCTTGAGGGGTATCAGCTATTTAAACAAAACCGTTGTGCAACCTGCCACGTAGGGGTAAACCTTGGCGGACAAAGCTATGAGCCAATACAATTATACGGTGATTATTTTGCAGACCGTGCTCTGGAACTTACCAATGAGGATAACGGCCGTTTTAAGGAGACCAAACTAGAGAGAGATCGTCACCGTTTTAAAGTTCCCGGATTGCGTAATATAGAGCTTACCGCCCCTTATTATCATGACGGCAGCAAAAAGACCATGGAAGAGGCTATTCAGGCAATGGGTAAATATCAGTTGAACAAAACATTTACCGCAGACCAGACCAATCAGATGGTAGCATTCTTACGCACCCTTACCGGAGAATACAACGGCAAACTGCTGGTAAACGATAATTATAAAGTTCAGTAATCTGTTTTTATTGCGTAAAAAAAAGCGGAATACACCATAAATCGGGATGCATGGAAATTTACTTTTCATGCACCTGATTTTTTGTGTATATTTGTTCAGCAAAAAGTTGCTTTCCACATAACGCCTACGCAAGAATGAACAAAACCATATTTCACCCAATACTTCTAAACCCATTACTACTCTTTCTACTGCAATTCACTGTCTTTTTTGCAACAGGCTGCAGAGATAAAAATAACGTAGGTATCATTCTATCCCAAGCAGATACCATGTTGAATAGGCATCCCGATAGTGCACTCATCCTTATACGCTCTATCCATTGTTCAGATATTCGCCAATCGGACACCCGAGCACGGTACAGTCTGCTCCATTCGCAGATTCTTGATAAAAATTATATTGATCTAACCAACGATTCCATTATAAAGGAGGCTGTAAAATATTACAAAAGGAAAGGGAGTAACCTGCAAAAAGCAAAAACCTATTTTTATCTGGGGAGAATTTACCGCAATGCCAACGAGACCGAACAAGCAATTAAAATGCTGACCGAGGCGGAACATTGTGCTATTACAACCTCAGATTTTTATTTGTGCGGACTGATCTATAACACATTGGGGAATATGTATTACTCGCAGGGAAGCTTTGGAGAGGCAATTGAGATGTATGAGAGATCGGGGGAGTATTTTGGAAAGAATGGAGACCTAAAGAGGAAGGCGAATGCGCTGTCTAACATAGGTAAGACTTATTATTTAAAATTAGACGATAGCTCGTCTATTCAATATTATCAAAACGCCAGAAAACTTTATATACAAATACAAGACACGGTTGATATATTACGTATGAATGGAGCAATAGCCGATAAATTGGTTAATCTGAATCATATTGCCCGGGCTGAAATCATTCTTAGAGATGGATATGAGAAATACAATGCCTCTCAAGTGCTTATGCGAGATTATCCGCTTTGGGTGAAAATTTATATCCATCATAAAAATTACGCCAAAGCAAAGGAATACGCATTGCATGCCATTAATCAGAGGTTTGCAACCAATAGGATAAAGGCGGGATTATATTTATTACTCCGTAATATAGAATGCAAAAGACAGAACTACCAAGCAGCATATATGTATGGAAATTCTTATAATAAATGTTTAATTGCCGCTTTTACAGAAGACAAAGAGCAACTGATTCAGGAAATTAAAGAGAAATATAACAAAGAAAAATTAGAGGCATCTTACCTGCTTTTGCAGCAAAAACAGATATCCGGAACCATTATCTTTATCCTCATTATTACTTTGCTGATAGGGGCAGGGGCCTTTGGACTCTGGCTCCAGATAATCCGTCACAAAGCCTTGCAGGCAAAATTCAACCGGGAACTTTCGGAATCCAGATCCTATATAGAAAGTGTCATGGAAAACTTATCGAGTCTGGAATATAAATACAAAATATTGCAGAAAGAGGGGCAGGAGAACGAGCAATCTGCCCGGTTCCTAAAAATGTTTGAACAACGGCTGGTGTTAATGAAAGATGTTATGGAGACCGCTTATATATCGGAGAGCAATCCGGCTCATTTTTACCATAAATTTAAAGAGTATATTAATGCAAACTCCAAAACGGAAGATGCATTCGGAGATTTACAGTATCTTGTAAATGAAAAATATTTTGGAATTATTGATTATCTTAAAATAAATTATCCCACACTAACAAAATCCGATCTGGATTTTTTCAGCATGTTCTGTTTCGGATTCTCCTCCAATGCCATCCGGTTGATTTACGGACACACCAATATAGATAGCGTATTTACCAAACGGAAAAAGCTCCGGGAAAAATTATTGCTTCCTCCGGGGATTCAAATGGAGACTTTTATTAAAAACCTTAAGAAAGAGTTGCAAAAAAATAGCAACTTTTAGATGCTATCAGGTTTATGTTTTATAACGCACTTATTATCATATTATTAAAAACAAGCCTATCAGGTTTTAATTTGTGTTTTTACAATGTAGGAATTGTATCTTTGTTTAAAATCCAAAAAAAAAGCACATGAAAAAACTTGTAACATTAATGTCAGTAATTGCATTTTTTGCATTCCTTGACAATCCGGTATTTGCAGCGGCAAGTAGTAAAGCCGGCCCTTATGATGAAGAGGTAGCCATCCGCGATGCTACAGATCCCGCAGACCCCAGACAGGAACGTTCACTCCTACCAAGCTGTCAGGCGTATGTAGGCAACCAGGTAGAAATCCTATTCAATAAATACATTGGAGAGGTTTCTGTGGCAATTGTAAACAAAATGGGAACGATCATAAGTTCCGCTACTTGTAATTCGGAATTTGAATATTCCGTTTACCTGCAAAAGCCCGTAGGATCGGGGGTATATTTTATCTATATACTCGGATCAACCGGATATCAGGGAACAGGAGAATTCACAATTGAATAACAAATCTTTTTAACCATTTTATTAACCTTATTATCTATCTAAACACATATGGTAAATATAAAAGATGTAAGAGCCGGCAACCTATTAATTCATAAAGATGTTGGAGTGTGTCTTGTAGTAGGCATGAAAAACAACACAAGATATCCCAACAAATCAATCGTACAAGGATGTGACTACGATGATTCCATTTACACAGGGCCCTGCGAAGATTGGTTTTATTTATGGACAGATCCCGATAAAATAGCGGAGTACGCCGCTGCCGTAAAAGCAAAAGAGGCAGCAAAGGCAGAAAGGAAACTTAAGCGAGAGAAAAAAAACAAGAAGTAGAGTCGTCTTATTTCAACCATAGGGAAAGAGAGTTGTTAAAATACATACTAACAACTCTCTTTGATTCTATATAAGAACTGATACTTCTTTTGCCAATCATAGAGCCAGTTTTAATTTTATGACAGTCTGCTCCAAAAATAATAGGAGAAAACTCCCAAAAAGAGTTTTATTTTATATCTTAGCACCTTTAATTGATGAGTCGATGAATAAAATTATAAATTTTATCTGCCTTACAACCCTGCTTGTTGTCATTGCAATCTTTGACACTGCTGTTCTTTATGCACAACAGTCTCCTACCGCAATTCTTAAAGAGACCGCTCTTTACTCCGTAAAGGGAAACGATAGTTTATTTCTGGACAGATATTCTAAAGATACCGTTATAAACAGCAAACAGCCATGCATGATTTTTGTGTTCGGGGGAGGCTTTTTTACAGGCAGACGGGATAAAGAGATGTATCTTCCTTATTACAACTGGCTGGCAGAAAAAGGGATACAGGTAGTGGCTATTGATTACAGGCTGGGACTCAAGCCGCTGGTAACACAAATGAGCAGCACAAGTGGAGAAAAGCCCCGGTTAAGTCCCTTTAAGATGGTGGATTTACTATTCAATTCTGTTCATATTGCAGTAGAGGATTTATACGATGCCACTAATTTTGTCCTTTCCAACTCAAAAAAATGGAATATAGATACCACCCTCATTCTGAGTTGCGGATCGAGTGCCGGAGCAATTACGGTTTTACAAGGTGAATATTATAAGACCAACGGATTGGGGCGGCATTTAAGTTCCGCTCTCCCTCCAAAATTTAATTATGCCGGAGTAATCTCTTTTGCAGGAGCAATTGCCCAGAAACACGGAAAAGTAAGATGGAACGGTCTCCCCTGCCCTATTCAGATGTTTCACGGCAACGCCGATTCCAATGTTCCTTACGGTAAAATGGGAACAATTCTGGGGAGCATGTATGGTTCTGAATTTATTGCGGATGAGCTGAATAAAATGGGAGTGCCGTATTATTTTCTTTCCGCAGAAAATGCAACCCATAGTATTGCGGAAACTCCTATGAATATTTATCGGGAGCAAGTATGGGAATTCATTCAGAAAATGGTGCTGGCAGGGGAGCCGCTTATGATTCACGAGAGTATAAAAATGGCCGGAGAGCCTGCAAAAAAGAGAACGTTCCGGATTAAAGATTATGTAAAGGCCAATTTTATACCCCGCTCTGCTCCTATCCGTATGCTAAGCTATAATGTCCACAACTGCATAGCCATTGATGCTGCCCGCAGCCGTGATTATAAATCCATTGCCAATATTATTAAAAGCAGTGGTGCACAAGTGGCTGCCATACAGGAGTTGGACAGTATGACCACCCGTACCCCTTTATATGTATTGGGAGAACTGGAAAGAGAGACCGGAATGTACGGCACCTATGCCCCTGCCATCAACTACGGGGGAGGAAAATACGGCATTGGTATTCTATCTGCACAAAAGCCAATGGCAGTTAAACGGATACCACTTCCGGGACGTGAAGAAGAAAGAGCCTTTTTAATTGCAGAGTTTGATAAATTCATTTTCTGTTGCACACATCTTTCTCTTACCCCGGCAGACCAGTTGGCATCTATCCGAATCATCCGCACCGCCGTAAAGGATTTTGTGAAAGGGAACATAGAGAGAAAGCATAAACCCGTTTTTATTGGCGGCGATTTTAATGCCGTTCCAGGCTCCGCTACCATTCGGGAGTTTCTAAAATATGCTACTGCGGTGAGCAATGATGCCATGAAAACTTTCCCCGCCAATGCCCCCAACCGGTGTATCGATTATTTATTCCTGTTAAACCGCAAACTCCCTAAAAAAATGGAAGTTATCTCCAGCGGACGCATTGTAAATGATACAACCCGTACAGCATCCGATCATTTACCGGTTTACTCGGTAACTAC
>JAVWIB010000010.1:0-43176 GCA_036639755.1 Bacteroidales bacterium | reverse complement strand
TGCTCTCAGGGGTATAACCTCTGCGGCGAATACCGCAAATTGTTGGCATACGGGGATCATCCCATCCGCTCACATAATTATTCTTAACAAGTTCCAATAACTTCCTCTTACTCATAACAGTATACGTAAGATTCAGACGGGCAAATTCATATTGATGAGAAGGAAAAATTTCCAGTTTCTCAATAAACCAGTCATACAAAGGGCGGTGCACATCAAATTCAAGCGTACAGATAGAATGAGTAATATTTTCTATTGAATCGCATTGTCCGTGTGCATAATCATACATAGGATAGATGCACCAGTCATTTCCGGTACGGTGGTGATGCGAATAATTAATCCTGTACATAAGCGGATCTCTGAACATCATATTCGGATGCGCCATATCGATCTTGGCCCGCAATACTTTATCTCCCTCTTTCCATTTGCCCTCACGCATTTCCTGAAATAATCTAAGATTCTCCTCCACACTTCTTCCTCTGTAAGGGCTGTTGGTTCCCGGCTGACTTACCGTACCTCTGGTTGCACGAATTTCCTCCTGACTCTGATCATCTACATAGGCAAGTCCTTTTTTAATAAGTTCCTGTGCCCATTTATAAAGTTGCTCAAAATAATCCGATGCATAAAATTCGTTTGCCCACTCAAAGCCAAGCCATTTCACATCCCCTTTAATAGAATCTACGTACTCTACATCCTCTTTGGTAGGGTTTGTATCATCAAAACGGATGTTGGTTTTTCCATTGTACTTTTTAGCAAGTCCAAAGTTCAGGCAGATACTTTTGGCATGGCCTATATGCAAATAGCCGTTAGGCTCCGGTGGAAATCGTGTTAAAATAGATTTATATTTACCTGATGTAAGATCGCATTCAACAATCTCTTCAATAAAATTCAACTGACGCTCGGGCATCATTTCGGTCGTAACTTCTTCCATTGTAGTAAAATTAAGGTACAAATATACTTATTTTTTATAAATTTGTGGGTTATATATAGAATTAGCTAAAAATGGTAAAATCAATGACCGGCTACGGTAAGGCTGAGTGCCTGCTTCCCGACGGTAAAATCACAATCGAGCTCCGCTCTCTAAACGGCAAAAGTGCCGATATCAGCATTAAAACATCCATCATTCCTCGGGAAAAAGAGCTGGAGGTGAGGCAGTTTATTGCCAAGCAATTGCAAAGAGGAAATATAGACCTTTACGCAAATTTTGAACAGAACTCGGCAGATAATGCAAAAGTTATTAATAAAGATATTTTTGCCGCATATTATAAACAGGCTCTGGAACTAAACTCCGTAATTTGCCGGATTCAAAAAGAATATCAGGCAAACGGGGGATGTATCCAAGACACATTCGGTAACGCAATACTAGGCGACACCGTCTCTTTATTCCCTGCAATTCTTAAATTCCCCGATGTAATAGAGGTAAAAAAACAAGAAATTAACGAAGAGAGCTGGGAAAAACTATATGCCGCAATTGTAGAATCAGCAACCTCCATTAACGAGTTTCGCACAAAAGAGGGGGCTATTTTATACAAAGACATCACCGCCCGCGTAGCACTTATAGAATCTTATATATCTGAAGTAGAACAATATGAAGCCGCCCGCACCCAAGCCATAAAGGAGCGCATCAAATCTCGCATAGATGATCTGGGGATTAATCCCGACGAAAACCGTCTTGAGCAGGAGATTATTTTTTATATAGAAAAACTAGATATTAATGAGGAGAAGGTACGCCTACGCCAACATTGCAACTATTTTATGGAGACAATTAATAAAGAGGAGTATCCGGGTAAAAAGCTAGGTTTTATAGCACAGGAAATGGGGCGTGAGATTAATACCATGGGGTCCAAAGCCAACCATGCCGATATTCAGCAATGGGTTGTAAAAATGAAAGATGAACTGGAAAAAATAAAAGAGCAAAGCCTCAACATCTTATAAAGAATTAAAATTAATGTAACTGCAACTTCCAATAATTTACAGGAAGTCATGCAGGAATTCCGGAATAATATTTAAAACAAAGATTATGAATAAGTTGTCTCACAAAATAGGAGTTTTTATTACACTTGCCGCATTTTTTACGGGATGTGCTCCTCAGGCATTATATTTTAATGTAGATGTAAAAAATCAGGAAGGCCGTGATCTGAAAATTGACGATGGTACCGTTGCCGTATTTCCCCTCACCGGCTCAAATGTCGCAGACAGCTTACGAATAGGAAATGCCGCTCTTGGTCTGGCAGAAAAACTAGAACAGGACAGAAACCTAAAAACCGGAACCATCTCCGTATTTTCAATTCCACAAGCAGAGTTCAGTGGTTTTAATGACACTAAAACAGAGGCTGTTAAAAATTACGATAAAACCTATCTGCAAGATCTTATGCTCAAAACAGACGGAGATATCCAGATTTTTATTCACAATCTGCAATTTGGACAATACACGGTAAGCAATACCGATCCTGTTACCTACGGAGCCAACGTCATAGTCCCATACAGCGTACAGCTTCAGGCATACAACGTATTAAAAGACAGTTTATTATACACAAAATCACATAGCGACACCATCTATTTACAAATTTTAAATCTAGATAGAAAAGGAAATTCTCAGCTATCCAAAGTAGTTGCTTCCAATCTCCCCGATATTTCCCGAAAAATTGGAGAAGGCCTCGCCTCCTATCTTACCATCCAATGGATTACTCAAGAGAGAATGCTCATTACCTACGTAGGAGAGACCTCCTGGGACAAAGCCTACGAACTGGCACAAAATTTTAAGTGGAACGAGGCCATTGACGTATGGATTCCGCTTACCGCCTCACAAAATCCAAAAAGATCTTCCTGCGCAGCATATAACATTGCCGTGGCGTGCGAAATGACAGAACAATTTCCTCTTGCTATGGAATGGGTTCAGTATTCTCTTAAAAAGTTTAAGTTCAAAGAAGCTGAGGAGTTGCGGATTCATCTGCAAAATCTAAAGAAACCGTATATAGCAAAATAAAGTATGCATAAAAATACTGTTTTTATCATTTCAACATTCATATTTTTATCTTGTATCAACTACGTAAATGCTCAAAAACGTGGTAAGAATATAGATTCAATATTAAATAAGATGTATATTCAGGCCAATTATTATGAGAAAAACACTCCTAATTTTGAAGCCGAAATGGACATCAGGGGTACTTTGGATGTTAAAAAACAGAATATTATCCTAAAAGCAATCCCGTTTCTAAGAAAAATAGATAAAAACACCAAACAATATTTTATTGAGCTATCCAGCACGCTATCTTACACACAACCGAATATTTACAACCAGAACTTTAAATCCATCAGTACCAACAGCAATGATATTTTGGATTATATGGAGAGCACCATTCTCCCGTACGTAAAAGGGAATGTCTACTCTTTCTATTTATACGAACATTACTACTCTCCCATTGCCCGCAAAGCAAAAAAATATTATAAATACACGATTGATTCACAATGGACTCAAGACAGTATTACCTATTATAAAATAAGTTTTACCCCTAAAATAAAAAATTATCAGCTCTTATCAGGAGATATGATTATTAACGCCAACAACTGGAGCTTTAGGAGTCTGTTTATCAAAGGAAGGGCTGAGCTATTAAAATTTAGCAGCTACATAGAGATGGGTGATATAGGAAGCAACTCCGAATTTCTGATAAAAAGTTATAACATTACCTCTGAATTCCATTTATTGGGCAATAAATTATCGGGGAACTACTCCTCCTCTGTCGTCTATAAAAAAACGACACCGCCGGAGCCCGAGGAAAGCAAACGGAAAGGAAAATATGATCTTTCCCTCTTGTACAATGCGCATTTCAGTCATGACCCGCCGGATACGGCACAAACCAATGTTATCACCCCCGATACTACAAGAGTGAAAAAAAACACATTCTTACATGTAGGTAAATTTTTTATTAGCAATTACTCCATAGATATGGCCGATTACGGCAGGCTGCAATTCTCCCCTATTATAAGCCCCGTCCTATTCAACTATAGTTCCAGCGACGGAATATCATACGCTCAGAAATTAAAATATAACAAACTTTTTAAAGGAGACCGGCTGTTGTATATAGAGCCCAAAATAGGTTATAATTTTAAGTACCAAGAATTTTATTGGTATGTACGCAGCATCTTGGATTATGCACCAAAACGCAACTCTTCCATTCTCTTTGATATAGGTAGCGGCAACAAAATAAGTACAGACAGAATTCTGGCCGACCTGAATACCTTGCCCCAATCAATATTCGATCGCACAAAACTCAATCTTACCGATTTTAAAAATAGTTATGTGCACTTCGGACACAAAATAGAGGTAGCAAACGGATTCTCCGTCTCAGCCATTCTTTCGCTTCAGAAATATGCCGAAATTAAAAAATCCGATTTTACCTTTATTACACAGGGAGTATCCCCCAATCTATACAAAAAAGCCTTGACCATTGCCCGTCATAGCTACACTAGTTTTGTCCCCGAACTGCAGCTAGACTGGACCCCGCATCAATATTATTATATGAACGGTAATCGCAAAGTAGCCCTCTACTCTAAATATCCCACCTTCAGTCTCAACTGGGCCTATGCAATTAAAGGGATATTAAACAGTACAACCACCTATCACAGAATAGAATTTGACATGCAGCATAAAATAAAGCTGGGGCTCATGGAAACGCTTTGCTACAGATTTGGAATTGGAGGATTTATCAATTATACCGATTTATACTTTGCCGATTTTAAAAACTTTCAGCGAAACAATCTTCCCGTAGGTTGGGACGATGAAATCGGAGGAACGTTTCAATTACTCAGCAGCTTTAAGTACAACGAAATAGATAAATACATACGAGGACATATAAAATATGATGCCCCCTTTCTACTGGTTCCCACTGTTTTTCGATGGGTTCCCTATGTTATGAAAGAGAGGCTATATTGCAATTTACTTTTTGTCAAAACATTAAAACCATACATAGAATTCGGCTACGGCATAGGAACCAACTTATTTAACGTAGGTGCTTTTATCGGGGGAGAAATCAATAAATTCAATCTGATAGGATTTAAATTCACCTTGGAAATCTTTAATAATTAAGCTCAATGAGCATCGAATAATACCGCCGCTAGAAAAACAACACCCTTTTTTGCTCCAGCTCGCTTAACAAATTATTAGCCATCTGAAACGAACCTAACCGAAACAAATCGGGAACAAGCCAGCTTTTATCCAGCAATGTCTCCACAATAGCATAATAACAAGCAGCATCCTTGGCCGTAACCACTCCTCCATCTACTTTAAAACCAACTTTTTTGCCTGTTTTTTTATAGAAAGCATGAATTGTCTGACAAATAATGGCAGCCGTCATAGGGGTAACCGCAGACTTCATCTTACCGGTATTGGTTCTTATAAAATCGGCACCTGCCTCCATCGCCAGAAAAGCGGCAGAGGCAATATTATCAGGTAAAGCAAGTGCCTCGGTCTCCAGAATAACCTTTAGTACCTTATCCCCCGCAATCTTTTTTATTTCCGATATTTCACAAACGACTTCTTTCACATTCCCACTAAAAAAAGGACTTAAAGGAAATACAACTTCCAATTCATCGGCCCCCTCTTCAAGAGCCATTTTACACTCCATATACTTTATTTCGGAAAAAGTCTGAGAGGAAGGAAAACCGCCCACCGTTGCTGCAACCTTTACCGGAGCTTTTTCCATTCCTTTTTTTATTGCATTTACAAAAATAGGATATACACTCAAAGTCGCAGGTAAAGGATAATCCGGATACTTTATTGTATAATGCTCCAGTTTCTGGGCCAGTTCCAGCATTTTTTCACAAGTGTCCGTACTATGCGTACTGGTGAGATCTAAAAAACTTAAGCATTCCATATAGATATTTGTTATGCTCCAATGTTCCATATTGTGTTCTATGTTGGATAAAAACTTACCAATATATTCACTGTCGAATGCATAATTGTACTTTTCCAAAATATTTTTCATAAAAGAATTTTATTATTTTCTGATATCTATTTATTTTAAAACAAAAATAGAGTGAATCTATATAACACAAATGTCATATACGCAAAACTTAATGCCATTTTAGGAATTTTTACACAATAAATAAATAGCCAAACGCATTATTAATAAATATAATATATTAATATATAATTACTTACAACAAAATTCCTATTTCATCACTATTTTTCAAATCATAAATGCTACTTTTACATAATAATATGCAAAATAAAACAAGCTGCAATGAGAATCAATATTGTTATTTCTATTATGACCGTTTTATACTCCTTTGGTTGTGCACGGCAAAACGCTATCCGGCCTCAAAAAGATAATGATATAACAATTGCCCTTACCCAAATTGATTCTGTCATGAACGCCAGCCCTCAAAAAGCATTGCAGATGGCAGACTCTATTTATTCTGTAAAATATGACCTACCTACCACAAATCATGATGATAGATTCAGACTGGCTTTTATAAAAGGAGTTGCACTCTACACCATCGGCTACCCCACTCCATCCAATGACTTTCTCAAACAGGCTCTTCATCTTGGGGGATATTACATGAATCCCTCTATCAAACTTACCATCCACGGCATGATCGGAGATAATTACAGACAAACAGAAAACAACTCCAGTGCTCTGGAAGAATATGAGACCGTGCTGCGGGAATCCAAAGAACAAAACGACAGTACCAATATGTCTTATGCATACAGTGCTCTTGCAAACATATACAGCAACCTGGACAGTACCTCTCTTGCAATAGAGATGTATAATAGGAGCATTGAACTCAAACAAAAAACACACGACACCATAGAGGTCTGCAGAACCGTTGCCAACAAAGCAACCATACTCTTGGATAACGGGCTATACAAACAAGCAGAAGAGTACTATAATTTATCCTTGGATAAGCTTACTCCCTTAAAAGAATCGCAAAAGAAACGGAGCCTGTTCTCATTTATTTATGCAAAAATGGCAATATTAAAAATACGCACAAAAAACTTTAGCGAAGCTAATGCATATATTGCCAAATCGTTAACCATTATAACCTCCGATGCTTCTGTGGAGCAAGACTCCTATCTTATTCTGGCCAGAGCGTTTAACGAGAATAAATACTATCTCCAGGCAAAAAATATATTACAGAAAATTCAAAACATCATTCACCGCGATCAATATTCCGGAATATCACGTCGTTACTATCATATCCTATCAGAATGTGAATCGGGGCTGGGGAATTTTCAGGCAGCCTATATAGCCCAAAACAACTATCTGAAAATTAACGATAGCCTTATCCGGTGCGATAACACCGTTAAAGTAGAGGAACTACGCTTTATGTATCAGTCCGAACAAAAAGACAGAATCATGCTCGAACATACACAAGCTATTAAATCGCAAAAAATAACACTTTGGATTCTAGGCCTATGCCTCTTTTTCGCCATTGTCTTTTTTGCAGTCTTTTTTACATTCTACAGAAAATTAAAAGCCATGCATACTACGGCACAAGAACATATTAAAGCTCTGGAAGAGAGGGATATAAAACTTAAAAAGATGGAACTCATTATTGAAAGTCACAGCAACGAATACAAAGAAAACAATGCCTTATTCATGCGTATCGAACAATTAATGAAACTGGATCAACTCTATCTGAATGAAACACTCAACAGGAAGAAACTATCTAATATTCTCTCCACTAACGAGAAATACATTGCAGATGCAATCCGTTCCGTATGCAATCTATCGGTTGTAGATTATGTAAATGAATATCGCCTCAGACATGCAAAAAAGATCATTGATACAGACTCTACCCTTTCCATAGATGAAATTGCCTACCAATCAGGATTCTCATCTTCCCGTACTTTCTACAGACTCTTCAAGCATCATTACGGTGTCACCCCTACCGAATCCAGAATTATATCGGAATATACTCCGGGAGAATCATCTTCCGCACAGACTAGTGCTACTCAGCCGGAGGAATCGTAGTGGTATTTCCATCCCGCTGTGCCCGATAATGAGGAGACATAATCTCCACCCGATTCTCACTGAACACATCCTGAATATTTTGGTTCAATTGCGAATAGATAGCTGCCTGTTTCTCGGGATTCTTCGAATACACACATAATTTATAAGACACATAAAAATCATCCAACGATGTCTGCAACACAAAGGGAGCCGGATCTGTAAGCACATAATGAGATTGCGTTGCGGCCTGAATCATCATTTGATGAACCCGTCTCCACGGCACATCATATCCAATGGTAATAGACACATCAAAAATAACACCTTGATCCGCAGCCGAAGTACTGTAATTCACCACAGAAGCAGCTAAAATTGTACTATTGGGAATTGTCACCACCTCTTTACTATGTGTTTTTATTCTGGTCACAACCGGCGTTTTTTCCAATACATCCCCGGTAATCTCACCAATCTTAATATGATCACCAACCTTAAACGGCCGCATATAAGTAATCACCATCCCCGCCACAATATTCCCGATAGCCGATGACGATCCCAACGAGAAAATAATACCCACAAAAACCGAAACCCCCTTAAAAATATCGGAATCAGAGCCCGGTAAATAAGGAAACATCATCACAAACCCAAACGCATATAACAAAAACCTGATAATATTATAGGTAGCTCCCGCCCAATCGGAATAAAAACCGTTAATTCTCAATTTTCCTTCCCCAATCTCATTCATAAGATATTTCACTCCCCTCACAATATATCTTAACGTAAACCAGATAACCAAAATTACAAACAAATTAGGAATATACTCCACCACCGAGTTAAAAATAAACGTTACCGGATGCATAATCCATGCAAACAACGTATTCGCCAACCGTAATGTAAACGGGAAAATACTAAACAAAAGAGGCAATGTGAGATAGAGTACTATCAAGCTCAACAGCAACCGCATCATTCTCAAAGTAAACAACAAGAATCTTACCTGCCGCTTCGCCGATAAGATTTCATAATCGCGCAACCGCCATCCATGAAACCATCTCCCTATCTTTGACAGCATGAATCGCCTTACCCTCTTCTTGTACACCCTGTTAATAAACAGCACCACAAAAACGCATCCTGCAATTACCAGAATAGAAAGTCCAATCTGTTTTAAAATAGTAGACAAACTGGTCATATCCTGATACTTAGCAATAGATCCTCTGGTTGCCGCAGCAATCTCTTGCGCCAATTCTGTCTGATTTCTATCCACCCATAGTGCGTCCGCCGGAGTAATCGTACACAACACCATCTCTTTATAAATCACCTCCATGTTCGATTCATCCTTATGCACCATCACCGAATCCAGTGCAGTTATAAATACTCCCGATACCTCTTTCAGTTTTTTTACAAAATTTTCCACTCTGTCTGCTGCTGCCAACGGCCCAAACGGAGCATAAATAATCCGTATCGTATCTCCGGCAAATACAGCCGCATAGCCAATTGTTTTATCCTTACTTCTTTCAACTTTCTGCTTTATCTGCACCATTCTTAAAGAATCTTCTAGCTGCTTCTGCATCAGAGCTCTCTCCAACACTCTGCGTTTCTCAAGTGAGACCGCACTTTCAATCTGCAGTCTGAGACTCTCCTCCGCCAACGAATCTTGCATTCGGAGTGCCTTCTGCTCCACTAATAAATCCACAGCCGTCTTCGCTGCATTCACCGATTGCAACGAATCACTATTCTGATTGAGTTGTTGTGCAAATACACAACCTATCTGCACAAAACACACCAACAAAAAAACAAAAAAAATTCTTCTCATAAACCATCAAATAAATAAGTCACACCCATAAGTTTCACAAATATAACAAATAGATCTTAACCTAATTCTCCCGCCTCCTCTTTTTCTTTACCGCACAAAAAAAGAGTCTCAGATACAAACTCCATGTACCCGAAACTCTCAATCAATTTTCCTCCACTTTCAATAAGTTTAACTTCCTTCGCCAAAAAACGAGTTTAACTTTCATTACTCTCAAAACGAGCTTAACTTTTCCCTCACTCAAAATGTGTTTAATGTTTCTCAGTCTAAATTAAAGCATTTTACATTTGCATGCCACCGCAAACAGAAATAACCTGTCCCGTCACATACCCACTCAAATCACTCCCCAAAAATACGCAAACATTTGCGATATCTTCCGGTGTACCACCGCGGCGAAGAGGAATTTTGGATGCCCATTCTTGTTTTACTTCATCCGGAAGTTTGGCGGTCATTTCGGTAATGATAAAGCCGGGAGCAATTGCATTGGCGCGAACTCCGCGGGAACCAAGCTCCTGAGCAATAGATTTTGCAAGACCAATCATACCGGCTTTAGATGCAGAATAGTTACATTGCCCGGCATTACCGTGAACCCCTACAACAGAACTCATATTAATGATAGAACCGTTTCTCTGACGCATCATAACAGGGGTTACGGCGTGTACAAAGTTAAAAGCAGATTTAAGATTTACGGCAATAACCGCATCCCATTGCGCCTCAGACATACGCATCATAAGGCCGTCTTTGGTGATACCGGCGTTATTTACTAAAATATCAAGTTTACCAAACTCTTTTACAATTTGCTCCACTACGGCGTGAGCCTCTTCAAAATTTGCAGCGTTGGATGCAATAGCCAATACTTTAACACCACATGCTTCTATCTCTTTTTTAGTATTTTCTCCATTCTCGTCAATCACTAAGTCTGTAAAAGCTATATTGGCGCCCTCTTGGGCAAATTTAAGAGCTATGGCTTTACCAATACCTCTTGCAGCTCCCGTTACAAGGGCAATTTTTCCTTCTAATAATCTCATAATATATTCTTTAATTAATGATTTCGGCCAACAGGTCATATTCGTTGGCGCCTATTATTTTTACATCTACAAATGTACCAATTAATTTTTCAGGTGCAAATTCCGGCGGAGAAATGAGAATCTCGCCGTCTACCTCGGGACTCTCTTTCTGGCTGCGGGCAACCAATACGCCATCGGTGAAGCTGTCAATAATTACACGCTCTACGGAGCCTATACGAGCCTCGTTTATCTCCAGAGAAATACGGCTCTGCAGCTCCATAAGGGCATTATAACGTTGCTGTTTGGTACTTTCCCGCACCGTATCTTTAAAATTAGCAGCCCCATAAGTCCCCTCCTCCTCGGAGTAAGTGAAAGCTCCAAGCCGGTCAAAGCGGTTATGCTCTACAAAAGCCAGCAATTTTTCAAATTCCCGTTTATCTTCACCCGGATGCCCTACAATCATGGTGGTACGCAAAACCACGCCGGGTATTTTAGCCCTTATGGAATCAATAATTGCCTGGGTCTGAAGGGCATCAATAGAGCGGCGCATCATCTGAAGCACCTTGCTGGAACCATGTTGCAAAGGAATATCCAAATAATTGCAAATCTTTGGATTTGAAGCAATTACATCTAGTACATCTTGCGGAAACTGAGCCGGATAGGAATAGTGAATTCTTATCCATTCAATCCCTTCTACATTGCAAAGTTTCTGCAAAAGTTCCCCAAGTGCACGGCGTTTATATAAATCCAAACCGTAATATGTTGTATCTTGCGCAATTAGAATAAGCTCCTTAACACCCTCTGCGGCCAGATTATGTGCCTCTGTAACAAGATCCTCCATAGGAACGGAGATATGTTGTCCTCTTATTAAAGGGATTGAACAATACGAGCAGGTACGGTCACACCCTTCTGAAATTTTAAGATAAGCATAATGCTTGGGGGTCGTAAGATACCTTTTAAGCAGTTGCGAAGGGTCTTTCAGTATCCCGATAGCCTCCATCACAGAATCCATATCAAAAGCTCCAAAAAAAGCATCCACCTCCGGAATATCTGCAACCAGTTCCTCTTTATAACGCTGTGAAAGGCAGCCGAATACAAAAATATGTCCGATACAACCTCTCTTTTTTGCCTCCACCGCTGCAAAAATTGCATTGATGGATTCCTCCTTGGCATCTTTAATAAATCCGCAGGTATTAATGATAACGGCATCAGCCGAAACACCTGTGGACGAAGCCAGATCAAAATCCTCGGGGAGGATCTCAATTCCCGCATGTGCAATCTGCCTTAGCAGATGCTCGGAATCCACCCTGTTTTTAGAACAGCCCAAACTAACCAGTTGAACCCGTTTTGGTTTACAATAAGAAACTATCTGTTTTGGATTACTCATTTACAGGTACATTCTCAGCTTCATGTGATTCAAAATCCAGAGAAGCTTTTGTTTTTAGAAGGTTATACCACTCCACCACTTTCTTCATGTGAGAAGCATAAAATCTGTCTTTATCATAATTGGGAAGAACTTCCTCAAAAAATGCTTTCAACACTTTAGGATCACTCTTACCTGCCGGAGCCTCCTTATCTTCCAAAACGGCAAGCATTTTTTCAAAAACTTCTTGCAATTTAATCTCGTCTTCCGTAGTAAATATAGAGATATCAGCCAATGAAGTCATTCTTGCGCTTAGTCCGTAACAAGTTCTTTTGCCTGTTAAAAAAGACTCAACAATTGCTCCATTATTCGCCTGCGAAACATACATGAATAATCCGGGTTGTCCACTTACCGATAATACTTTTCTTAAATCTGTTTTCATATAACTTATCGTTTTCTATTAAAAAATATTAATTAAATCCTCTTTCCTTTTTAATGGTCTCATAAGCAAGTACAATGGCTTTGAATTTCTCCTCCGCAGCCTTTTTTACATCCGCTCCCAAAGACTCTACTCGATCGGGATGATGCTTAAGAGCCAGCTTTTTATATGCTTTCTTTATCTCATCGTCCGTTGCAGTAGGTTCTACTTCAAGTACTTTATATGCCGATTCTACATTATTTTCAAACATGGCCAGAATGGAATCGCACTCTGCTGCAGGAATTCCAAGATAAGATGCTATATTTTTAATGGTTGCAATCTCTATATTACTAACATGTCCGTCTGCCTGGGCAATCCCAACCAAAAAGTGCAATAGCTGCAATCTTTGAGACGGATCCATATATAATTTTATCTGGGCACAGACCTCCGGTAAATTAATATCTTTTTCCAACAGCCCTTTTAATATTCTAAGAGCTTCGCCGGTAGCCTGTTCTCCAAAATTACGTTGAATAAACTGTTTTACATAATCCAGTTCCGATTTCATCACTTTACCGTCGGCCTTCATAACGGAAGCAGCCAGCACCAATAAGGAGACTAGAAAGCTATTTCGCTGTTCCGTAGCCGAATAATGCCTGTTTGCATCATAAGTTCCGCCGTAAACCCTACCTCTGTAATTTGCATCACCGGATGATGATCCGCCATCAAACGCAGAACCCAGTAAATATCCTAAAAGTCCGCCAAGAGGGCCTCCTATTGCCCACCCGAGTGCCCCTGTAATCCATCTTCCAATTCCCATATATCTTCTATTGTTTTATAAAATTCAAATTTACAACTTGCGCATCGTGTCTACTACCGCAATAATCTGGGGCAATAATGCCCTTTTTCCATCTGCAAAGATAATAAAATCTGCCATAGACTCCCGTTTATTATCATCCCACTGCGCAGCAATCCGTTCTCTGACTCTCTCCTGAGAAACACAATCCCGGCGCATAACCCGCTCCACACGCATCTCCAACGGAGCCGATACCGTTAAAATTTTATCGGCAATCCTCCTCACAAGAGGTTTTTCCAAAATAATGGCAGACTCAAAAATGACAAACGGAGCCGGAGTCCCTTCCCTTTGCTGTACGATCGTTTCTTTCCAATCATTAAAATCTCTTACAACTGCAGGATGTACAATTTCCTCTACTTTTGTAAGTAATACCTTATCATTAAATATTTTACCGGCTACAATATCTCTCTGTAGAACTCCGTTTTTTACAATTTCCCTACCAAGTAAAGATACCATTTGCTCCAACAACAAAGAATCCCTATCATAAAGCAATTTAGCCCTATCATCAGAATCATAAACCGGCACACCCATATTGGCAAAAACAGACACTACATATGTCTTCCCGCTTCCAATCCCCCCGGTACAAGCCAAGACCTTCATAACAGACTAATTAATAATGCATTCTACAAATCGAGGTTCTATCTGGGTGGCATACACGCCCTTAGGCATTTTACTTAAAAAGGGCCGTATGGTTTTCCCATCGTCTTCCATCTTGTCATAATCCGCAACAACCACAAAATCAGATGCAAGGATTCCATCTTTTTCTCCGGTAAACGGCATCCGGTATTTCACCCTCACCTCTTGCGGAATAACGGCAATATTTTTTCTTTCGAAGGTATTTAACACAGATACTTTTACATTCACCGCACCCTCTACATACCGCCCTATTTCCTGCGAATAATAAACCTCTTTGGTAGAGAATCTTATCCCTTCAAGAGCTTCAATAGCAATAAACCCGTTCACCGGCGCATTAAGATTTTCGCCGGTAATCACATTGGTACAAACAGAATCAATTGTTTTAAGGACAGATGTTTGCCCATAAATAAGAATCGAATCAGGCTTAAGTACAATAGGTAAAAAAGGCATGTATTGAGTTTGATATTTCATTTTATGTCTGGCCGATACCGGAACTTTTTTGTAAGTCTGCTGCGGAAAATTAAAATAGAGAGTATCGGTGGTAAAACTCTCCAGCAGCAAATCCTCCCCCAGCACCTCCTGCAGTTTTGCTTGAATATCGGCACTCCGCAAGAAAAATTTATCGGGAACATTAGACACCCGTTTCAGCTGTTTTGGCTCTGCAGTAATTTCCAACACATCTTCCTGTGATCCATATAGTTGTTTTACAATATAAAATCCCGATGATTTTCCCCTTACAACCAGTAAATCGTTGGAAAACGCATGTTGTGCCCTTCCCTCCAAGGAACTGGTTACACGAACTCTGTAGTTAATATAAGTGGAATAATCCTGAGAAAGTTTCTGAACGCCCCACATAAAAAAAGCTAAAAGGAAAGAAAAGATAAGGATTATCCCATCTCTCCCTCCCCTTACAAATAATTTATCTAATAATTTCCCGTGTCGCATTCAGTAATCTTAACTACCTATTTAGCAGGAATATCAGTAATATCTTTTACAATAGAGCTTCTGTCAACTCTAAGTTTTACATTATTGTCAACCTCAATAAGAATGTATTTATCCTTCATATCAGCTACAACACCATATATACCTCCAACCGTCACAATTTTATCTCCTTTCTGAAGAGAATTTCTAAATTGAGCAAGTTCTTTCTGTTTCTTCTGCTGCGGACGTATCATAAAGAAATACATCACAACAAAAATTAACACCATCATTATAAGGAAACTCCAGTTTCCGCCTGCTTGTGCAGGTTGTGCCTGTAAAAACACCAACATATTCATAATTCTATTTTTTATTTAATAATTATTCTGTTTATTCTTTGCAATAGTCAATTATTTATTATCGGGACACAAATTTAACTATTCTAACGAACCTACCAAGCCTCTGCCGCTCTTAATTAGTTTCCCCTCTTTTAACAGACTCTGTAAAATCTTATCCAGCAAACCGTTAACAAAAACCTTGCTATTTGGTGTACTATAATATTTAGAAATATCCACAAACTCGTTAATGGTAACCTTTAATGGAATAGATTCAAACGTAACAGCCTCCGCAATCCCCATCACAATTAATGCCAAATCTGTAGCAACCAGACGTTCAAGATCCCAGTTAGGAATATATCCCGATATAATCTCCGTATATTCATCATAATTAACCAACGATTTCGTTAAAAGTTTGACGGCATATGTTTTATCATCCTCTTTTAGAAAAACCTGCGGAACAACCACTTTATCTTTCTTCTCAAACGCATCCATATTCTTAAGGATCACGTTAATAACATAAGCAAGATCGTCCATCCAGAAAATACTGGTATCCTCCAAAAGATCTTCCAGAGCCTCATTTCCTTCAAACTCCTCCTCATAAATTCTTCTGAATAATGCAAAATCTTCTTTTACATCACCTCTCGGCCGCTCCATATACTCTTTAAAATACTCTCTTCCAATAATGGTGGCATACAGTTTTTTTACAAAAGAGTCGTAATCGTTCCATAATAATCCCTTTGCTTCACATAGATTCATGAATTTTACATCTTCTGCTATAATAGAGATAAATTTATTTTCCAAAAACTTACGATTGGGATTTGCTTCCTGCTCCGTGGGCTGAAATTTTCTCAATCCTCCCTCAATCTTTATTCCTGCAATTTTTCGTAAAGCCACCGACAAAGAAAGCATAAAACAATACAAATCCAGTGTCTTTTCACACGATGCAATCAACTCTTTTTCAGCAGCCTGTAAAGATTCCGATCCGGAAGCAACCTTACTAAACAACACCTTAAAAACCTTTACCCTAATTAATCTTCTGCTTAACATAAACAATTAAATTTAAAATATTTTGCAAATATAGATTATTACCCTCAAAAAAAATTTTATCTTTGTAAAACTTTTTAAAATTAATTAAAGAAAAATTATGTACTTCGAAGATTTTGATAATGCGGGAGCGCAAGAGCGTAATGGTGACGATGTATTTTCCAAGCCAGTTAGAGCAGGTAAAAGAACCTACTTTTTTGATGTAAAAGCAACAAAAAGCAACGATTATTACCTCACCATTACAGAAAGTAAAAGGAGAATGGATAAAGACGGTAGGTTTGTTTATGACAAGCACAAGATTTTCCTTTACAAAGAGGACTTTGAGAAATTCACTGAAGGCCTCGAGGAGGTTATTAAATTTATCAAAGATAAATGTCCTGTTACTGAAAGAGTATACACCGAAAATTCTGAGAACAACACAGAAGCTCCAAAATCAGGTAATTTTTCAGATGTAGATTTCGATCAATTATAGAATAAACACCTAACTCACAAAAACTGCCTCCCGCAAAGAGGCATTTTTTGTTTTGGCGCATTCGCTAACTCACTTAGATTTTTTTATATGGAAACATTTGTTAGTACAGTGGCCGGGAAAGAGGCTACTTACAAAGAGATTCTCTCTCAGATTCAATCTATCACAGAGGGAGAGACAGATACGATTGCCAATATGGCAAATATATCAGCCATTCTAAAAGAGGCATTTGGCCTCTGGTGGGTAGGATTTTATCTGGTAAAGGATTCCCAACTGGTACTGGGGCCTTTTCAGGGACCATTGGCTTGTACTAGAATTCAATACGGCAGAGGTGTATGCGGAACGACATGGAGACAAGGTTCCACAATTGTTGTCCCCGATGTAGAGCAATTTCCGGGACACATTGCTTGCAGCAGTCTCTCCCGCTCAGAGATTGTGGTGCCTGTTTTTAACAAAGAGGGGCGGGTAACCGCCGTTTTGGATATAGACAGTAAAGATCTGAACTCCTTTGATTCTATTGATGCGAAATATTTAGAGCAAATAGCCAGTATTTTACAGTAAAACTGCATTTGAGGATGCTTTTTATTTTGTCAAATAGAAAAATATTCCTATATTTGCAGTCCCAAAGCCAAAATGGTACCATGGCCGAGTGGTTAGGCAGCGGTCTGCAAAACCGTGTACAGCAGTTCGAATCTGCTTGGTACCTCCAAAATATCCTTAAAAAAAGGAGACAACAAATAAAAGGGATTAAATCAAGGCTATTGCCAAATTTAATCCCTTTTTTGCTTTTAAATTTCACAGACAGCGCACCGTCCCGTCTCTCAACTGATATTTATCACCGCTCTCGGGACAAACAGCAAAACCATCGGGATTAAAAACAAGTTTATGCCCGAATTTACTCATCCAACCACTCTGGCGCGCAGGGTTTCCAACCAGAAGGGCATAGGCGGGTACATTTTTAGTTACCACGGCTCCCGCCCCAATAAAGGCATACTCTCCAATATCATGTCCGCAAACAATGGTTGCATTGGCCCCGATAGAGGCCCCGGTACCAATATGTGTTTTAAGATATTCACTCTTGCGGTTTATGGCACTTCTCGGGTTAATTACATTGGTAAAAACACAACTGGGACCCATAAAAACATCATCTCCGCAGGTAACTCCGGTGTAAACACTCACGTTATTCTGCACTTTGCAATTATTACCCAATACAACGTCGGGAGAAATAACCACATTCTGACCGATATTACACTTCTGTCCCAGCGTACAACCATTCATAATATGGCTGAAATGCCAGATTTTAGAGCCGTCCCCTATTTTACAATCCTCATCTACAATAGCTGTAGGATGTACAAAAAAATTTGTTTCCATAAAAAAATATTCAATAACTATTCTTTAGATCCGCCGGCTGTCATACTCTTGAAATTAAAAGCCAACAAGTCTTTAATGTGCTGAAAATAAATGGCTCCGCCAAGCTTGCGATAGCTCCAGATACGTTTAACAATCCGCCCCATTGTTTTGCTCTTTCTCACCCATTTATTCTTAGAAATCTGCCACTGTTCCATAGACCCAAAATTTCCACGGGTAACAATATCTTGTAATACTTTATCGGTGAGCCTGTCATATACGGGTTCAATAGGGAGCAATGCCTGGTCAACACCCAAATGCCGCACCATAATGGCCGCCAGACGTGCAAACAAAGGAGCTGCTCCAATTTTTGTAATCCCTTCCCGGCTCTCTTGCAAATCAATTCCTCCCTTAGAAAAGAGCATACATAAATCGCAAATATGACGTAATCCTATGCCGCCAATAAAAAAATGATCCGCAATATGCTCCACCAGATAAACGGAATTGCATGTAGCATTCGGAACCAGAACGCTGCCGAATATCACTTTGGGATTGACAAAAAGAGGTTCCAAAACCTTACCTGTAACTGAGTTAATAGCAACCGAATGATGATTCTCCACCGTAACCCGTTTATAGGTAAACGTCCTATGCTTGATGTTATCATCCGATTTTATACAACCGCCTTTACGCATCAACTCATTTGCTAAATCATAATTTTTGGTAATCAGCAAATCAATATCCCCGCCGTCGCGAAAGGAGGGATTGCGATACAACTGCGCCACGCCCAGCCCTTTCAGTAATATAAACTCCACATCATTCTTGCCATACAGCAATGTAATTTGCTGCAACACCTTTTTACATAGATTATTATGCTCTTTTTTCTTCTCCGATAATGCATACCATTTCAATAACACCGTCCGCACAGGCAAACACCCATCCGGCAGCCTGTTTAATCCGTCATACCCCAGCGACACAACCGCTCCACCTACTGCCAGCCGATATAACTCCTCCCACTGATCATGCGTCAATCTCTCAAACAAATTCTCATTGGGAGCCACATCCCATAATGCTGCCTTAATTAACTCAAATAGTTGATCCTTAATACTTTCAGTCATTCGTTTTTTCATAAAATTTTCTTTTATTGAGTTCCCTTCTTTTCTGCCTTATCCGTGCTATTGATTCGTGTTCCGCTCCTGCAATACTGCCCCATACATCCTCTCATAATACCCGGCATAATCCCCACTGGTAACCTCATCCAGCCACCCCTGATTCTCCAGATACCATCTCACAGTCCTTTCAATCCCCTCTTCAAATTGCAAACTAGGCTTCCATCCCAGTTCTTTATTTAATTTCCCGGCATCAATCGCATAACGCAAATCATGACCTGCCCTATCCGTAACATAGGTAATCAGTTTCTCACTCTCCCCCTCTGCTCGGCCAAGCAACCTATCCACCGTCTTTGTAATCATCTTTATTAAATCTATATTACTCCACTCGTTAAAACCGCCAATATTATAAGTATCAGCAATTTTCCCCTTATGGAAAATCAAATCAATGGCCTGCGCATGATCCTCCACAAAAAGCCAGTCACGAACATTCTCCCCCTTTCCATACACCGGAAGCGGTTTATTATGCCTTATATTATTGATAAACAGCGGAATCAATTTCTCCGGAAACTGATACGGGCCATAATTATTGCTGCAATTAGTAACAATTGTAGGCAACCCATAGGTATCATGAAAAGCCCTCACAAAATGGTCGCTCCCCGCCTTACTCGCAGAATACGGCGAATGAGGATCATATTTAGTACTCTCCAAAAACATAGAACCGTCAAAATCCAAAGCTCCGTAAACCTCATCGGTGGAGATGTGATAGAATAAATGATCGGGAAAAGGATGATTGGATCCCGATATTTTTTCCTGATTCTGTCCCCGTTCACTCCACACCACTTTAGCCGCCTGCAACAAACTCAGTGTCCCCATCACATTTGTGCGGGCAAACGTAAACGGATCCTTAATGCTTCGGTCTACATGACTCTCTGCTGCAAGATGAATTACCCCATCAATTTGATGTTTTTTAAATAGCTCCAACATGACCTGATAATCACAAATATCACCCTTCACAAACGTATAATTAGGCTTGGTTTCTATATCGGTGAGATTGGTCAGATTTCCGGCATAAGTAAGCTTATCCAAATTAATAATGTGATAGTTAGGGTATTTATTCACAAACAATCTCACTACATGGGAACCTATAAAGCCGGCACCGCCGGTGATGAGTATATTTTTCATTATTGGGATATTAATTATACAAAATAGGGGAAATAGTTTCAGCGTTACTACGTTCAATTAAACGAACTGCCAACAATAATGCCCGAAAACTATTTCAAGTTTCAATTCCATAACGGCTCAATTAACAGAAAATGAAAAATACCGGATAAAATTGAAAGGCCGACACTTCCAGAAACATATTCCTGCACAAAAATAATTGTTTTAATTCATATGTACTAAAATATCCTTATTTTTACATAAAAAACAAACGATGGGAACAATACTTGAAGAACATAATAAACAAATTCAAGAGTTAATACGCGCTACCGCCGCATTACAAGCTGCAAGAATTGAACGCCGACAGCACGTAGCAGACCTGATTAACACCGCTTTAGAAAAGAAGCAATGGACTAAAGACGATTTTATGAAGGCTCTTGGCAAAAAGAACTACACCGAAATGAATAAATGGCTAAGCGGCACCCACAACTTTACCCTTGATGTTCTTGTTGAAATAGAACTAGCACTTAGTATTCAAATCATTAAGCGTTGGTAGAATTATATCGCAACAAAAGTAACCGTCCAAAGAACGATGTCTGCTTTGCTCCGGGTTGTGTGAGAGCGAGTTCTTCTGTGATGGGTTTCCGGTTGTGCGGGAGTAGTTGGTAGTTGAGCGAGATCTTTATGGCAATGCCGTTTACCCTACCCAATACGTCGGTCAGGTATTGGTAGGGATTTGCGTTGTTGAGCTTGCAGCATCCGATGAGCGAGTAGATGGAGGCGGTTCGCTCCGCTAAGGTGTGCCCTTGGCAGGAGTTTTTCCTCCCGATGATCTGATACTGCCGTAGCAATGATACAAATTAAAACAGATTCTTACTTTGTAGACTCTTTCTATATTCAAGAGGGGTCATTCCAAAACGATTATGAAACAAACGATAAAACGTGCGAATATTGGTTAGCCCTGAGTGCATAGAAACTTTAGAGATAAGAAATTGAGGATGCTCTTTCATCAACTGAACAGCGTAATCCAGACGCAAATTATTAATATATCCAATTAAATGTGTTCCGGTATTCTGTCGAATAATCTGGGCAAACCTATTTTTCTCCACTCCTATTACTTTGCATAAATCACCTCTCTCAATAGTAGGATTCAGATATAATTTATCAGCCAATACCCTATTATTTAATATCTCAAACAAAGCAGCATTTTCAGCTTCTTTACCAGTATAAGGTATTTGCAACGCCACTTCCTTCTTTTGCAAGCACGACTTTATTGGGTGGATTTTCTTCCAAAGGTGCACAACAAGATCATTTTTACTCTGCTTGTCCGGTAGATACCATATCAAAACTATAACAGTCATTAAAATAACAAATGGTATGAATATAAAAAATAGTATCATAAAAAAGGTTAAATTATATGAATTACTATGCAAAGATAGAGCTAAAAATTCATACAATCCAACCTTAATACCTGATACCCCAATTTATAATAAGCTAATAAACAGAGCATTAAAAAACAAATACCTGATACCACCTAAAAGTTGTTTCTTCTTATCTTATTTAGTAGTACTGCATTAGAGGGAGCAATTTCCATATAGAATAAACCCTACTCTTCTTTACTATAAGAATCTAATTTTTCTCTTTGCAACCGAATCAGCTGCTCAAGATTCTCAATATGTCTGTTCAAAGTGTCAATCGTATTTAACAATCTTTGATGCTCCTCATAAGTAAGAGAATACTCCGGTCTACCACCTTCCATATCAAAAACCAAAGTATCACACGTAATATCCAAAATTCTTGCAATATCGTCAAGCCGAGGACTCACCAGATGTGTATTACCCTTTTCCAGTTTTCGATATGAATTAAGAGAAATGCCCATTGTAACAGCCATGTATTCCTGAGAATAACCTTTCAATTGCCGTATTTCACTAATTCTACGCTTTATATTCAGATTTTTATTCATGATTGCAAAACTAGAACATATAACGGTTGACCATTAGAATAATATAGATACTAAATAAACAACCAAAAGGTATTATTATTTAGAAAAGGCATAAAAGCAAAGCTTATTCCCTTATTATATTCTAAAAAACATAAGGGCTTATCAAAAGACTCACAAAACAGTTTGTGCAAGGTCTTAAACAGAAAACGAATCCGGAATAGAATCAAATATAAAAACACGAAGAGTAATTTACCATTTACAATGCCCCACACAGCACCTCTACCGGATGCAAGGCTTTCACTCCCGTTCCGTCTAAGATTTGCTGACGACAAGAGGTGCCCGGAGCAGAAATTATATAGTGTCCCGACGGATCTTCGCTCCGCCTACGCTCAACCGCCCTAACAGCAGGAAACAAAACCTGCTCCCCAATAGCCATCGATGTAATATAGTGTTCTTGTTCATACCCGAACGAACCGGCCATTCCGCAACAACCGCTTGGGATTACATTCACTTTATAATTAGCCGGCAGACGCAACATAGCCGCTGAAGCCTCCACCCCAACCAATGCCTTCTGATGGCAATGTCCGTGCAACCAAATCTCTGCCGGTGCGGATGTAAACATGTTGGAAGAAATCCTTCCGGCCGCCACCTCCCGCATAATAAACTCATCAAACAAAAGACAATTTTTTCCAAGTTCTTTAGCTGAACGAACAAGCTCCTGAGCTCCTTTCCCCCGTACCGCTCCCCCAATCAACGCCGGATATTCATCCCTAAAACTCAAAATACATGAGGGCTCAATCCCCACCAGCGGTGCTTGTTCGCTCACTATATCACTCAAAGCCAACACATTTTGCACAGCCAACTTCTGCGCCGTCTTTAGCAATCCCTTAGACATGGCCGCCCGGCCACTCTCCACATGCTCCGGAATAACCACCTCATATCCCAACCGCATAAACAACTCCATAAATTTAAGACCAAGTTCCGCCTCCATATAATTTGTAAACTCATCGGCAAAAAGATACACCTTTCTATGTTGCAGCGCAAGCGGTTTTCCAAAAGATACAGAGCCGGCTAATGCCCGCAAAGTGTGCGGGCTAAGGGTAGGAATTCCCCTTTGCGCAGAAAATTTCAATATTTTCTTTAAGATTCCCGATAGTATATCAGAAGAGGCGAAAAAATTATAAACCGGAACGGCCACAGATCCTATACGTTGAATATCAGCCATATGTGCCACCATAAACGAACGAAAGGGAATACCCATTGCATCAAATCTATGCTGCAGATACTCAGCCTTTAACCGGGTCATATCCACATTAGACGGGCACTCGCTCTTACAAGCCTTGCAACTTAGGCAACTATCCAGAACCTCATATACTTCTTTATCGCAAAAAGGATTAGGCAAGTCCGTTCCAATCTGCAAGGCAGTAGCAGAACCCTTTTTTGAGACATCATCATCCCCAAGAATTCCTCTGGTAAGCACTTCACGCAACACATTTGCCCGAGCTCTGGTAGAAAACCGCTCCTCCATGTTTACTCTGTAAGCCGGACATAATACCCCGTCAAACTTAACCGACCGCCTGCAATCGCCCGATCCATTACACTGTTCCACAGCACAAAACAATCCCTTTACATCCGAAAAATCAAAATAAGTAGCAAGTTGCCCCATTTCTCTCTCACCGGAATCCGCCGCAGAATCCGGCGTATAATTTGCCAAAGCCGCACCGCCCCTGTTCCTCAAAACTCTTTCCGCAGCATACTTCTGCCCTACCTCGTATCTCAGAGAAGAATCCATAGGAGGAGTGTCCACAATTTTCCCCGCATTCAACACCCCATGTTCATCCCAAACATGTTTCACATCCCGCAACACCTGATAAATCTCCTGCCCGTACATCAGCGGAATAAACTCCCCCCGCAAACGGCCGTCTCCATGCTCCCCACTCAAAGATCCTTTGTGCTTTTTCACCAGCAAAGCCGTCTCATAAGCCACCTGACGGAACAGTTTCCTCTCTCCGGCATTCTTAATATTCAAAATCGGACGCAAATGCAGTTCTCCGGTCCCGATATGTGCATGATAAACACAACTCAGTCCCAACCGCTCCAGCATTTGCCCGAAATCGGCCATATAACCGGGCAATCTATCGGGAGCCACTGCCGTATCCTCAATCACCGATACCGGCTTGCTATCCCCCTTCATCCCCGATAACAATCCCAACCCTGCCTTACGCAAAGCCCAAACTCTGGAAATATCTTTTCCATAAACCCGAGAACAATGATAGACCAAACCGCTATTAAGCAGCCCTTTTTCCAGAGAATCAGCCACAGAATCAAGCTCCTGCTTACTCTCAAGTGCCAGCTCCACAATAAGAATGGCAGCCGGATCGCCTTTTACAAAAAACCGGTTCTTTTGCTGCGCCAGATTTCCTTTACTCAACTCCAGGACATTCCTGTCCATCAATTCAACCGCAACCGGACCATACTGTAACGCATGCAGATTTGCCTTAAAAACATCCGGCAAGGTAGCACAATGAGCACACACCACCACTTTTTCCTTAGGGGGTAGCGGAACTAAATTTAGTTTCAGCTCATACGCAAACGCAAGAGTTCCCTCGCTACCGGCCAGAATCGAACACAGATTGGGAGCCTCTCCGCCATCTGCAAACCTCCGTATATCATTCAGTACCAGATCCAATGCATAGCCGCAATTGCGCCGTCTGAGAGCCTTATCGGGAAACTCGTCATTCACTTTCTTTAGCAATGCGACATCCATGGCCAGACAATACAACTGGCGATAAATCCGTTTCTCCAGGCTATCGGGACACTCTTGCTCCATAGCAGCCTCACCCTCAGCACTTTTATTCTTTACAGTAACTCCCGCACCATCATTAGCCAACCGCTCCGCTTCCTCTGCCATAATTATCCGCAACATCTCTGCGGCCCGTTCCTGAGAGAATTCCGCAACACTCCCGTCACTCAGAACAACCTTCGCTTCAAGCAGATGATCGCGCGTACTCCCATAAACCAGCGAATGAGATCCGCACGAATTATTTCCAACCATACCTCCCACACAACACCTATTGGAAGTAGATGTTTCGGGGGCAAAGAACAATCCGTACTGCTCAACAGCCATATTCAATTCATCCAAAACAACTCCGGGCTCAAGTCTTACCCAGTTCTCTTGAGCATTTACCTCTAAAATGCGGGTCATCTGCTGCGACACATCTGCTATAATACCGCTTCCAACAACCTGCCCGGCAAGAGAAGTACCGGCACACCGAGCAATAACAGAAATCCCCTTTGCAGAGGCTTCCTTTACTATCTCAATCATATCATCCTTATTCTGCGGAAAACAAACCCCGTAAGGCATCTCCCTGTAAGCACTCGCATCGGTTGCATACACAGTGCGATAGATGGAGTCTGTATACATTAGCAATTCTCTCATAATCAAATCTTAAAATGGCAAAATTTTATTTCTCTTTCTCTTCCCAAGCACTGTAAAAAATCCAACTAATCGACGTAACTAATTAGTTGGATTTATTTTAACGTTATGGCTATTACAGCCCCACGAGCCTATTTGTACTGTTTAATTGCAGCCTGTGCCGCAGCTAATCTGGCAATCGGAATGCGGAACGGAGAACAAGAAACATAGTTCATACCAATATTATGGCAGAATTCTACAGACTCCGGATCACCTCCATGCTCACCGCAAATACCAATTTTTAATTTATCATTGGTAGCACGTCCACCGTGAATACCCATTTCAACCAATTTACCTACAGATTCTCTATCCAAGGTCTGGAATGGATCCGCAGGAAGGATTTTCTTAGCGATATAGTCACCCATGAAGGCTCCGATATCGTCACGGGAGAACCCAAAAGTCATCTGAGTAAGGTCGTTGGTACCAAATGAGAAGAACTGTGCGGTTTTTGCCATTTCGTCGGCCATAATAGCAGCACGAGGTATCTCAATCATAGTACCGTAAAGGTATTTAATGGTTAAACCAAATTCAGCCTCAACTTCCGCATGAACTCTATTACAGATATCCTTTTGGAAATCAAGTTCTTTTACAGACACAGTAACAGGTATCATAATCTCCGGCTGCGGCTTGAAACCCTCTTTCATTAATTCCGCAGTAGCGGTAAAAATTGCCCTGAATTGCATCTCGGAAATCTCCGGATAAGTAATCCCTAAACGTACTCCACGATGCCCCATCATTGGATTTACCTCATGTAGAGCATCACCGCGTTTCTTAATATCTTCAATTGTAATTCCAAGCCCCTCAGCCAACTCTTTTTGTTTCTCAAGCGTTTGAGGAACAAACTCATGCAAAGGAGGATCAAGTAAACGGAATGTAACAGGACGTCCGTCCATTACTTTCATGGTAGCTTTAACAGCATCTTTTACGTACGGCTCCAACTCAGACAAAGCAAATTTTCTCTCGGCAACCGTATTGGAAAGAATCATTTTTCTTAATTTTGAAAGCGGAGCTTCCGAGTTTAATCCGTAGAACATATGCTCAATACGGAACAAGCCAATACCTTCAGCACCAAAATTAATGGCAGCTTGTGCATCGGAAGGGGTGTCGGCATTGGTCCTTACACCAAGTACACGATATTTATCAACAATGGTCATATATTCTACAAAACGAGGATTCTCAGATGCATCCATCGTATCAATAGCTACATCATAAACGAAACCTTTGCTTCCGTTCAAACTGAATAACGATCCCTCTTTGTATACTTTATCACCAATAGTTAATACTCTGGTAAGCATGTTAATATGAAGTGCATCACAACCAACAATACAGCATTTACCCCAGCCGCGGGCAACAAGGGCAGCATGAGATGTCATCCCCCCGCGGGCGGTAAGCAAACCGTCAGCCGCACGCATACCTTCAACATCCTCCGGATTTGTCTCTTCTCTTACCAAAATAACTCTCTCTTTCCTAACCGCAGCAGCTACAGCATCCTCCGCAGTGAATACAATTCTACCAACCGATCCTCCGGGACCTGCAGGAAGACCGCGGGCAACAACTTTAGCCGCTTTCTCACTCTTAGTATCCAGAATAGGGTGTAAAAGTTCGTCCAACTGAGCCGGAGCAACACGCATTACAGCCGTTTTCTCATCAATAAGCCCCTCGTGCAACATATCCATTGCCATATTTAAGGCAGCAAGACCTGTTCTTTTTCCAACACGGCACTGCAACATCCAAAGCTTACCATCCTGAATTGTAAACTCAATATCCTGCATATCATGAAAATGAATCTCAAGATTTTTTTGAATTGCATCAAGCTCTTTATAAACAACCGGCATAGCTGTTTCCAAAGAGACAAGCATTTTATTATGATCGTTTTTAGTAGATTCATTCAATGGATTTGGTGTTCTGATACCAGCCACAACATCCTCGCCCTGTGCATTGATTAACCACTCACCGTAAAATTTATTCTCGCCTGTTGCAGGATTTCTTGAGAAAGCGACACCGGTAGCGGAGTTATCACCCATATTACCAAATACCATCGATTGAACGTTTACCGCAGTACCCCACTCATCGGGAATACCTTCAATCCTTCTGTAAGACACAGCTCGCTTTCCGTTCCATGATTTGAAAACAGCTCCTACACCGCCCCATAACTGCTGGTAAGCATCATCGGGAAACGGCTCGCCCAGCTCCTGTTTAACACGTATTTTAAAATCCTCGCAAAGCTGGATGAGATCTTCTGTTGTTAAATCTGTATCAGAAGCATAGCCTTTTTCCTTTTTTACCTTTGCAAGCATCCTATCCAATTGCACTCTGATTCCGTTACCTTCCTCAGGTTCAATACCCTCTGCCTTCTCCATTACAACATCCGAATACATCATAATCAGACGGCGGTAAGCATCATAAACAAATCTTGGGTTACCTGTTTTAGCAATTAATCCCGGGATAGTTGCCGAACACAGGCCTATATTAAGAACGGTCTCCATCATGCCGGGCATCGAACTTCTTGCACCCGAACGGCACGAAACTAAAAGCGGCGAATCAGGATCTCCAAATTTTCTATCCATAATAGCTTCCGTAGCAGTCATTGCAGCATCAACCTCATTTTTAAGAGCTTCCGGATATTTACATCCGTTTTTATAATACTCTACACAGCATTCGGTGGTAATTGTAAACCCTGCCGGAACAGGAATATTCAATTTGCACATCTCCGCCAGGTTGGCACCTTTGCCTCCCAATAGATTCTTCATAGATCCATCACCTTCGGCATCTCTTCCGCCAAAACGGTAAACTCTTTTGATTTCTGACATAAAATTTAAAATATTTTGTGGTTTAACTAAAAAAATCTTTCTTGTTTGTTTAGCTCTATCATAGTAACAATTTGCCTTCCCATTTCCCCAAAATGGTTATGCTATGGGGACTAAAAAACCAGCGGACACTAAAAAAGCATCTGCCTATGTTACCTTAAGAGCCTCATTTTCATGTTGCTCTTGCAGTCAAAATAAAAAAATAAAAAAAGTGAAAAAATAAGATAAAATCTGCGTTTTTATTACGATTAATTTAAACGACTTTTTTTTGACACTACAAAAATATGTATTTTTTTGCAAATAAAAGTCACTCAAACTATATTTTTTTTACTTTTTTTAACATATACCGTTAAAATAGCTTCAAAAGTGTCACAACTGTGTTTCATAAAAAAAGATCCGGAAAGGCTTTCTTCCACAATTTACCGCCAATCACCCTTCATATCCCACCCGATAGGAATCCCCAGCTCCGCCAGATTTTTCTCCAGTTTATCTTTGGTTGCTCCGGCATCATCACACAATCCCGGCTTCCCATCATACAAATTATAATTTCCCTTCACCGATAAATCCGTCACATTAGGCATAATAATATTTGCCCCGGCCAGTAATGCTCGCTCTCTTCCGTCGGGAGCCAAAACCTGCAATGCCGTTGTAGCTGCAATATTAATGTGCGGCATTAAGCACCGCAACACCGCCACCATCTTCAGGCTTAATTCCAATTTTCCCCGATAACTCAGATTTCCCAGCTCACCCGGAGTAGGATACATTCGTCCGAGCGGGGTATCACCATGCGGAATATAAGGCCCCATCCCCACCATATCTACCCCTAACTCTTTAAAGAACAAGAGATCATGTGCCAGATCCTCATACGTCTGAAAAGGGAGTCCAATCATTACTCCTGTTCCAGTAAGATACCCCACCAATTGTAAATCTTTAAGAGCCTGAATTCTTGATTCATACGAATGATTCTTTTTATCAACATCATTATCAACAGGATGTATTTTATTGTACAGCTCCTTATTAGAGGCCTCAATCCGTAAAAGATACCTGTGTGCCCCTGCCTGATACCACTGATGATATACCTCTTTGCTCTGCTCCCCCAGCGAGAGGGTGATTCCTAATGAGGATTCCCCGGAAATACCGCTGCGACTACCGGAATCGCAGCTGTTGCAAGGATCATTATCGCAATCACCTCCATGGTCACTGTTTTTTTTCATTACACCTTTTGCCATTTTACTTCTGCGCAACTTTACCAGCTCCTCTACTAACCCGGTAATCCGCTCCGTAAATGCACGTCCGCTTTGCTCTCCCCCCTGCAACACAACCGATCCATAACCCGCATCCAGAGCAAACTGAGCCTCATCCAAAACCTGTTTATCGGTAAGATCATAACGTACAACTTTCTCATTTCCATTACGTATACCACAATATAGACAATTCTTTCTGCACTTATTGGAAATCTCTATCAACCCGCGAAAATACACATTTGCCCCACGGTTTTCAATCTTCTTCTCATACGCCTGCGCATACAGCCGCTCCAGGCCATCCCTATTCGTCATACGCAGCATTGCGACAATTTCCGAAACCTCCCAAGAAGCAGCCATCGTATTCTTAATCATATATTTAAAATTTACTAAAAAAATCAATTTCCTGATAATATGGGTGCCATCTCATTTTTTAGACACCGTTTACTATGAGGCATCCATTTCCATTATCACCCTCTGCAGTATATCTATTTACCGTCTCTCGCAAGGTACTGCCCGCTCCAGAATTCCATTCATATAAGCAATTGCGATTCCGTAATTGGTAACTTTGATCCCTCTGTCTAAAAGTCCACGTACCCTATTACCCAATTGCCCGGCTGTTACCATACACCCTCCGCACTGAATGGCAAGGGTATAATTTTTATCCGGGATCTTATCCAGCCCCGATACAAACGTAAATTGGAGTGCTCCCTCCTCCTGCCCAGTAAATTTTTGTATCATTTTAGGGATCTTGACCCGTCCGATATCATCACAGGATTTATGATGCGAGCAAGATTCTAAAATCAGCACCTGATCCCCCCCCTTAAGTTTGGATATTTGTGCCGCACCTATTATATAATCATGAAACGGGCCTTTTGAACGAGCAAGCAAAATACTAAAACTGGTCATTGGAACAGTACTTGGAACCATTCTTTCAACATCCTTAAAAGCCTGACTATCCGTTACGATCAAAGAGGGAACATTCGTTTTAAGATATTGTTCTAACTGAGTAGGCTGCAAAACCACTGCACTTCCGTTATGATCCAGAATATCCCTGATGGCCATTACCTGAGGTAAAATCAATCGTCCGGTAGGAGCTCCGTTATCAATAGGACAAACCAGCACAACTGTATCTGCCTCTGCTACCAATCCGTGTAAAATAGTGTTTTCTTGCTTGTTCCTATTTTTAATAATACACGAAATAAGTGTCTCAACCATCTTCTTCTGCTCCTGTTCATTAAGCATACAGCAAGAAAACTCTATTACATCAACACCGTTTTGTTGAGTAAGTTCAAGAGCCAGTTGAGCATCCAGAGAGACAATATCGGACTGATTATGGATTAACACTACCGGAATATCATATTTTTTCAGCTCCTTTAAGGCCTCTTTCTCCTCTTTACCAAAACTATTTCCGGTAAAAAGGAGGAAAGCCATATCAATCTGACTAAAAATCTCTTTTGTCTTCTTTACTCGCTGCCTACCCAACTCTCCTACATCATCAATTCCAGCAGTATCAATCAGTTGAATAGGGCCAACGCCAAAAATTTCCATTCTTTTTTTCACAGGATCGGTAGTTGTACCCGCCTCTGTGGACACAATAGCCAACTCTTCACCCAAGAGCGTATTAATAAGGGAACTTTTTCCCACATTCCGCTTTCCAAAAATTCCTATATGCTTTACTTCCATATAATTACCTCCTTATCTATATTCCTAAAAGACAATACTTAAACGTTTAGGTATTGTTTGTGAATTTTATAATTAACAAAACTTTCTGATTTTCAGCAAAATAAGCATCAAATTGCATTTTTCACAATATCTTTACACCAACAAATCAAAAACAAATATAGTATAAAACTAGGTATTTATGAATTTCAGATGGGAGAACGATCGGTTGAATAAGAGAAGATCTGTTATAAAAAACACAATTAACTTTTGCAAAGAGAACAAAAATGATACTCTTAAGTTAATTATAATAGCTACTATTCTCTATTTTATTTTTATTTTTGTTAACAAATAAAAAAAAGTTTAAAAAGTTAAATAACCCTTAAACGAACAGAGTCATGATTTACAAAAACATTACTTCCGCAAATGATCCTCTTTTTAAAAAATGCCGGGAAATTTATTGCTCCAATTTTCCGCTAAACGAACGGAGAGATTTACTGGAACAAAAAAGAGCCCTTACTTATAATAATTATAGGTTTATTGCTTTGCTGCAAAAAAACAATCATGCAGAGCCGATACTTGTGGGAATATTGGCATATTGGAATTTTTCACAAGTTATCTTTGGAGAGCACCTTGCTATTGACCAAAGTATGCAGGGAATGGGAATAGGAAAAATAGCGATTGACTACTTAAAAGATTGTTCTGCAAAAGAGTTTGATAACAAACCTATTGTACTTGAAATTGAGATACCCAACGATTTTACAACCAAACGACGTGAATCGTTTTATAAAAAGCTGGATTTTAAAATAAACCCGCATGAGCATTTCCAGCCATGCTATCACAAAGCGGATGAACCTATTGAGATGCTGATTATGAGCTGGCCACATATCATTGACAATCAGACATATTCGCAGTTTTACAAAGAACAGCAGGAAATAATGCCCCATTTTTAAAAAGGAAACTTCTAAAAAGAGGGCTTCCTAATTACAGAAGCCCCTTTTTAAAAAAGAAGCTCCCCAACAATCTGATCCATTGTCGGAGAGCAAAAAGACAAATGGAGACGAGACTCCAAATACCAATACAAAAGTACTGAAAAAGACAGAAATATACGAATTTATTTCAGTCGGATGGTTCAATTACATTAAAGTTCTTTTGCCCAAGTCTCACTTTCCATTTATTACATAAACCAGGAATTGTACAGGTGTAACTACACCTGACAGTTATAAAGAATTGTAATTTTTAACTTAAAAACAGTAAGATTATGGCATTCAGAGCAACTCTCAGCTTAGGCGGGAAAGATTTTGATGTGTTGGATTGCAAGTACAATCTAAAACGTGATGTAGATTCAAAAGGGAGACCCTCATCGAACATTTACGGCGGTCAGATTAAAGTTCAGGTAGAATCCACAGAGGACACCTCCATTCTGGAGCAAATGGTAAACCAGTTCAAACCGGTTTCGGGCGGAATCGTATTCAAAAAAGGAGACGAAGAGGCAAAGATGAAAGAACTCACATGGGAGAACGGCTATATTATCGATTTTGAAGAAAATATCGATATTATTGGCTCAAAACCAATGACCATCACCATTATTATATCGGCACAGGTGATGAAGATTGGCGGTGCCCAATTTGAGCAAAATTGGCCCAGTTAGTTTCTAATCCATAAAATAGTATGGCAATATTAGAATATGGTATTGGTGGTAACGACGCTAGAGTTGATCCGTCGGAAGCCATCGCTAGTATTCCGCAGAACCGTTCCCTTATTATAGAACATCTTACGGCGGAAGATCCTGTAAATCCCAGGGCGATAACAGGCCTGAGTACGATTGAGGAGGTTTTTTCTCATTTTGCTCCTACGATTGATATTGAATTTGAGGATGATGAAGGGGGGAAAATAACAGAAAATTTCAAGTTTAATTGTGTTGCAGATTTTGGCGTTAAAAATATGACGGAGAATAGTCCGTTCATGAATCACCTGAATAGGCAAAAGGAGTTTTATGAGATGTTAATGAAGCAGCTCCGCTCCAACAAAGTGTTGCAGCGGGTACTGGAAGATGCGCAAGCTAAAGAGGCTCTTATTACCTCGCTTGTGGCTCTGCGAGAAGAATTAACCAACGGATAACTAGAAGATTATGGTAGATACTACTCAAAAAACACAAATCGCCCCCGCTCAGGGGGCAACCGTTCCCTCGGAGCAAGATGCAACTGCTATCTGTGCATGGAAAGGAATCACCTCCGCCCCACGAAAGCAGCAGGGAAATTCCGCAAAGGAGGAATTCATAAAGAAAGATTCAGCAAAAGAAGCTCCCTTCCTTTCTTCTTTAGAGAAACTATCCAGATTTGGAGGCTTTAATTTTCTGGAGGCAATAATTGACGGATTGCAAAATCTGAATCCCGAACGAAAGGCCCGCAAAAAGATATTCCTCACCGATGAGCAAAAACAAAGTGAAAGAGACACATTAAGGAACAAACTTGATCTGTGGATTACCATTCTGACGGTCTCTTCCGATGCGAATGAAATGCTGGCACAATCAAAGAGCAAAGCAGCAAATGCCGGGTTCCGACTGACTCAAAGCCGACTCACAGCTGTAAATGCTGTACGGAATCTGGAACAAGCTTATCGCGGGGTAATGCTTTTTTATAAAAACACAGAATTAGAGAAAGTAACGAACGTAACCATTGTGAACGCCTCCAAAGAGCAGATTAGAGATTTGGAGAACCCTCGTTTTATTAATTTTATAGCGGCTGAGCTTAAGCAGAATTTTGATAAACTGGATTTGCGCCGTAACTACTCTTTAATGGCACTTCCGGGTTACCTCGGGTCCAACAAAGTGGTAGAAAAATGGGCAAAGATTGCCTATGATAATAAAGCAATGCTCTATACCGATTTTGCCGACTTGGAAAAACCGGATGACGTTGTGGAGATGTTTTTTTCCTCCAACCTTGCGGGAGGAGATGTATTTAAGTGCAATGCAACAATGTCCTGCAATTGGCTGATCGGTCGTCCGAAATATCGCGAAATAGGCGAAGAAGATCATCTGCATGTGCCTCCGTCTATTGCGCTCATGGGCAGGGTTTACTCTACGCTCATGTCTCAGGTAACTGCCGGAAAGAAGTATGGTGGTATTAATGAGGTAGATGCTGTTGTTTTCTCTCTTAAAAAGAGTGAGATTTCTCAACTGGAGAAGATGGGGCTTATTCCCATGGTGAATGAATACGGGAAAGTGATGGCATTCTCTGCCAAGACACTGTTTAACGGAGATAATCTTGGATTACAGACCTATTCCGTTGTACGGGTGTTCGATTATATTACAAAGGTTTTGTTCGATTTTCTGAACCGCCGCTCGTTTGAAAACTGGGATTCCAAAACAGAACGGGATTTGCGCAGCCAGATTGTTCAGTTTTTAGATAGCGTACAAGGAGCGGGACGCCTGATAGAAAAGTTTAAGATGATCCGTTTTGAGCGAGATCCCAAACAGAAAGACCGGATTTATCTTGATATACACATGACCCCTTATTTTCCGGCCAAGAGCTTTATTATAAAACTGGATGGAACAAAAGGAGATGAAGGCACACAGTGGAATACAGATTATGAACAGGAAAAATAGGCAACAATGGCTCTTTTAAGTTTTAGCGATTCGCTACACGATGCAATTGATATTGCAAAAGTAGTAGCACAGAAAGCGGAGAACGCTACGTACGCTCCGGCACATCTTTTATTTGCCTTATTGGATGAAAAGATTGGGTTACAACAGTTCATACAAGAGATGGATAAAGACATCACCTATTTGCGGGATTGGGCGGAAGTACGTATCGGGGAGTATCCTAAAAAAGGATCATTTGATGATATTACTGTCTCTTACAATACCCCGCACGTATTTGAACAGGCAGATTACATCCGTCTTAAATGGGGGTCGGAACAGATTGATCCGTTGTGTGTTTTTGCTGCTCTTGCTATTCCCGGAGTTGGGTTTAATGCAGACGAATTACGCTCGTATCCTGTTAAGGAACAAGAGATTCACGATTTGCATTTTAAGAACTCCGAACAAAAGCAGTCAGGCTGTTCACGATCAATTCCTACGAGACCCGATATTCGTCCGAGACAGCCCATCTGCAGGGTATATCTGGAACAATATTGCACAGAGAAAACGGCTCTTGCCAGAAGACAGGCAATTTCTCCGATTGTTTGCCGCGATAAAGAGAGCCGCATCATGATGGAGATTCTGGGACGTTATGGCAAACCCAACGTTTTAATTATCGGGGAACCCGGAGTTGGAAAGACAGCAATGGTAAATGGTCTGGCATGCAATATTGCCACCGGGAGAGTTCCGCAATATCTTAAAGATGTGCTGATTTATGCACTGGATGCAGGAACACTCGCTACAGGAATCGCCTCAGAGGAGCGTATTAAGGGAGTTATTAAAGAACTGACAGAATGTGGAAATGCCATCCTCTTTATTGATGATATACACGCCCTTCTAGATTCCAACAGAGAGAACAGCGGGATGGTGAGTATTCTTAAACCGGCACTTATCGGGGGAAAAATAACAATCATCGGAGCCACTACAATGGATGGCTATCGTAAATTAATAGAACCGAATCATGCATTCAACCGTTGTTTTGAAGTGCTGCAGATTGCAGAACCCGATACGGAGGCAACCATAACCATCCTAGAATCGCAGCTTCATCTTTACACTAGATATCACGGTGTATCCATTGATAAAAACTCGCTTACAGAATGTGTATCACTGGCAAAACGGTATGCAAAAGAGAAACGGCTTCCCGATTCCGCAATTGATTTGATTGATCGCACTATGTCTGCCATAAAGATGATGAATCAGAACAGCATAGATGATCTGAAGCAACTTACTCAAACGTTTACGGAGATAGAGGCTCAAACGGAAATTTCGGAATCAGAGCGCATCCGAAAAATGAAAAATCTCTTCGTCTCAATTAATCATAAAATGAGTCCCATTTTATTAGGAATGCTAAAAAATCACAAACAGAAGAGAGGCGAACCGGGGACATTGGAAGAATGGAGAGAATGCATCTCCATCAAATTAAAGAGATTGCTTGAACTCACCCAAACTAAAATAGAGAAAGTATCCTCTCATGAAGTTGCCGCAGTCATTGCCTATTCAACAGGAATTCCTATTGGTAAAATAGAATCGGCTGAAAAGGAACGGTTGCTGAGGATGGAGGAGATTCTGCGTCGCAGGGTTGTGGGACAAGACGGAGCACTTAACGTTCTTTCCGATGCGATTATAGAATCTCGTAGCGGAATGAACAAACCGGGACAACCCATTGGCTCATTCTTTTTTCTGGGGCCCACCGGTACGGGTAAAACAGAGTTGGCCAAAGCACTGGCAGAGGTACTTTTTAATGACGAACGAGCGATGATCCGTTTTGATATGTCTGAATTTAAGGAGTCATACTCTGTATCATTGCTGCACGGATCCCCTCCTGGATATGTGGGATATGAAGAGGGAGGATTGCTGGTAAATAAAATACGCCAACAACCTTACTCAGTGGTATTATTTGATGAAATTGAGAAAGCTCATGCATCGGTCTATGATATTTTCCTGCAGATTATGGACGAGGGGAAACTTCACGATAAATTGGGTAAAGAGGGTGATTTCTCAAATTCCATTGTAATCTTCACCTCCAATGTAGGGAGTGAGTGGCTGGCACAGCAGATTCATTCCGGTAAAACGCCTCAAACCAATGAACTGATGGAGGTTATGGGGGAACATTTCCGGCTCGAATTTTTGACCAGGCTATCGGAGATAGTCCCATTCGCCCCTATTAACGAGAGTATGCTGGTAAAAATATTTGATATTCAATTGCAAAATGTTGCAGTGATCCTGGATAAGCAAGGTATCTCATTACAGATCAGCGAGGAAGCAAAAGAAATATTGGCACACCGCAACTTTTCTCCTCAATATGGAGCGCGGCAAGTAGTTGGTACCATCCGCAACTACATCCGCCGGCCCCTCTCCAAAATGATTATAGAGGGAAAACTTACCTCCGGCCATTTGATAGAAATAACGGCAGATAGCAACAACGAGATAATCTTTAAGGCCTCTATGCGACAGGATTAAATTTTTTTTCATCACAATATTACCGCAATAGAGGTTTCAACGATAGCAATATAGAATCCAAGTAAGGCAATAGAAAAAATAGAATCATGGGAATAAACAGATATTACAAACTTCCGCTCCAATTAAACACACTGTTTCAAGCGGGAAAGCAGCAACTACAACAATGCAACGAGATTGAATCCATCGACCAGCATCTTGAATTGCTCCTTACCACCTGTCCGGGAGAACATAGATTTGATGAAAATTATGGTTCCCGAATTTGGGAACTTGATTTTGGAATGATTGCATCCTACAAAACATGGGAAGAGTTCTTTACAAAGTATGTCAATCAAACAATTGCCTCCTATGAACCACGGATTACAGATGCAAGTGTCACTCTTAACATAAAAGAGATCATGAACCAAGAGGAGATACCCGACAGAGCAGCAGTGCGCAAACGGGCCGATATTTATATAACGGCACAGGTTAAATCAACCGGAGAACATGCCCGTTTTGCATACAGTCTCTATTTAAGCCCTTTATCCAACGAATAAAAAGGAAACAGCAAAAATAGAAAAGTAAATAAATAAGAGAGATCATGAACCAAGAAACAACCACATACAGCAAAGAAAAAATAAGAGAACGGATGTTAAAACGGCTCTCTACCTTGTGGGATATTAGCTCGACAGATAATCTGGATCCCATTGTAAAGCTCATGATTGAGATGCTATCCCAAGAAATTTTTGATTTAGCCACAGAACTGAGTAATATGGATGAGAGACTATTATCCCAACTTGTTGCATCGGTGACTCCCTCTCCGTTACTTTGTGCACAGCCGGCTCACGCCCTACTCAGTATTTACCCTGTTGAGCCCCATTTTTTATTGGACGGTACTACAACGTTTGCCTATCGGGAACAAAAATTTCTGCACAAACACGCCATTCAATCTGTTGATTTCACCCCAATTGCCCCTTATCCCCTTGTCCGGGCAAAAGTCCGGTATATGCATATTGAACATTGCCTTTATAACATTGATAATGAATATCGTAAAAACGTAGTAGCCTATGCATGCAAAATCAGTGCGCAACAAAACAATCATGTTTGGATAGGAATAGAACCGGATCCGCTGATGACACATCTGGAGAGCCTCACTTTTTATATCGACTTTATAAATCGAGAGAATAAAGAGCAATATCTCCCCTTGCTTACCCACACGCAATGGAGCCATAACGGCATTCCGGCAAAAGTGGAGCCGGTGTGGACAACGGAAAACCCAAAATATGGGTGGAGAGCAACACAACCGGAGCAACACTGCTACAATAGTTCCAATGAAAACGCCCTTGTCAAGAAGGAGCTGCCTCCAGATGTCTCCATTTTTCCCGATATTATTTCGTTCTACACCCCCCACTATCTCCGTATTTCCGGAATCAATTACTCTGTAACACGGGATACACGAGAGTCTCTTGCCGGAGAACTAGCGGAATTATACTCACCGGAGAGTGTCACCTCTTTGACAACACCTCTTTTATGGTTAAAAATTCATTTTCCGGATCCCTTTTCGGGGAAATTTCTTGAGAGTGTACGCATCGGATTGAATTTAATTCCCGTAGCCAATCTGTCTCTGAGGAAAACTACGCAACAAATGACGGGGATACCTCTGTTTGTTCCGCTTGATACTCCGCCGAATGAATATTTTATCGGGATCCATTCGGTCAGTGACACCTGCGGTAAAATATATGAAGCATTCCCGGATGCAGACTATCCCAAGAACCAATTGAAAGGGGTTTATTCGCTTCGCCGGGCAGGAGTGGAACAATTCAGCAAAACCAATGATGCAAAAAGTGCTTTGCAGCGGCTGATTGCCATCATCCGGGATCAGAATCTGTGCTCCAACAACAAAGCACGAGAGTCTTTTAATCAAGAAGCGGTAAAACTGTTCAAATTGACGGATAAACTCTCCAAAATAGCAGAAACATTTGAAGGAGAAACAGATGCAAAATTTTATCTGATTGCGGATAAGAATACGGTAAACGAAACCCTTCTGATTTACTACAGAACGACCAACGGTGCAATAATCAACGAGCTCAAAGCCGGGACAACTTTGGTTGCGGTTTCAAATGCAGCCGCCGTAGAATCCAATATGTTTCTGTTATCGGGAACCTGCGGCGGAAAAAATCCACCAACGATTGAGGATACCATGCAAATGCATCAATATATGCTCGCCTCGCATGACCGCATTTTCACAAAATATGACATCATCCATTATTGCAAAGCGGAGTATGCCGGAAAAATTACACAAGTTGATGTAAAACAGGGATATGGGATAGGTAACAAACCGGCACAGGGCATGATTCAGACCATTGATGTTTTTATTACCCCGAATCAATTACCGGAAATGACCATTTCCAATTTAAAAGAGGAATTACTGTGCAAGTTATCCCGGAGATCTCCGGAAAGTTTTAATTACCGGATATTTATAAACGCCTAAAAAACATGTATATGATTGAAAAAAAGCTAAATAAGGTAAGTGTTGAGGTAATAATAGACGGACAGCCATGCGATTTTACAACGCTATCCCTTTCTCAGACCATGTTTTCCCATCATGAGTTTACCATTCAAATAAACTATCGTGCCAAGGAGAAAGATCTGTGGAACAGAGCCACGGAGGAGATTCTCGATTATCTGGGGAAGTCTGTCTCCATCCAAATGAAAGAAACAGAGGAAATAATAATCAACTTTAAGGGGATTATCACAAAAGTTGACATAGGGGGAACAGAGGGCAGTCAGGGGATTGTTGAGATTTGCGGCGGGAGCCCTACTTTGCTTATGACGGATGACTATTCCATGGATTCTTTTGTGGATTATGACCTAAAAACCATTGTTTATGAAACTATTAACAAGATAGGACTGCCCATAAAAAGCAATATCCATCCCAATAATAATAGTACAATCCCTTACGTATGTCGCTATAGAGAGAGTAGTTACGGCTTTTTACAACGTCTACTCACCTGTTGCGGAGAGTGGTTTTATTATGACGGACAGTGCATCATGGTGGGACATCCTACAAAAGATCAAAGTAATCCGGATGATATAGCACTATCCTATCGAGAAGATTTACTTCGCATGACGATCTCCTCTAAAATGGGCAATTTTAATATTGAACAATTTGATTATGACCCGCTAAGAGATAAGATAGAACAATGGAACTCGGATACTGCTCCAGCCGGGGCAAATTCGTATACGCACACAGCCGTTCATCAATCAAAGGACCTGCACAAAGAGCATACAATTCTCCCCTGTCCCATTCCGGTAAGTGATAAAACCCTCTTTTTAATGGAGCAATCGGTTTATGCGAATCGTCAGCGTAAACTATGCTCAGGTACCATCATGGAAGCTGCAACCACCACCTGCAAAGCAGCCTTGGGAAAAATCATAACAATGAGCATCTATGCGCAAAACCAAAACGATTCGTCGGAATCAGGAAACCAAAATTTACAGGAGCCCTGCCGATTTCGAGTGATTGAAGTACACCACACATACGATAATAACAAAGGCTCCTACCGAAACGTTCTGAGATGCATGGACGCTAATAGTAGATACCTTCCGGCCGAGGGAAGCGTCCACCAGATAGCAATATCTGAAAATAGCATCCGCTCCGCAGCAATGCCGGCCCAAAATTTTTCGTACCCCACAGCAACACCGGAACCGGCAACGATAACGGCAAATAATGATCCGCTGAATTTAGGACGTGTACAGGTAAAATTTCTCTGGCAACAGCTCCGGGAACACCCACAGAAAAAAACCAGCGGATGGATGCGGGTACAAAGCCCCCATGCCGGAAGCAGTAGCAAGATTGCCAAAAACAGAGGCTTTTTCTTTATCCCCGAGGTTGGTGACCAGGTAATGGTGGGCTATGAATATGGAGATCCAAGCCGTCCGTTTGTAATGGGAAGTTTGTTCCATACAAATAACACAGAGGGGATTGCCTTGGATAATAATCAGAAAACAATCCGTACCCGCAGCGGCCATACGATAGATTTTAATGACCATGAGCAGGGAGATTGGGGGATTACCGTTAAAGATTGCAACGGAAGCATATTCCATATAGACACCAAAAAGAAAAACATAGAAATTACCGCCCCACAGACTATAACATTCAGTGCAAAAAACATAGAACTAAAAGCGCAGGAGAATATAGCAGTATCCGCACAGGGGGAATTAAATGTACATATTGTCAAAGATGCCGTACTCGGGTTCAAAAGCAATGTACAGGTTCGGGCAAATGAAAATTTATTCGTATCATCCAACGAATACCGGAATGAAGCCGGAACAGCCACTCTTGAAAGCGACGGAAAATTAATCCTAAACGGCAAGACCATCACCAAAGTAGCCGGTAAAAAAGTAGAGATACAAGGGAGAACCAACAAATTGGAACTACCATAATTTACCGGGTATAAATAAACATCCGACAATCAATATATGTACTATTACACCTACCCAACAATTACCTATTAAAAACCGCATCACAAATAACTTCTTATTAAAACACACATTATGAACAACTTTCTCTTAAAAGCAATTCTCTTTTCAACTCTATTTATGGCATTTTTTTCCTGCAACGGACAGCAAATCGCCACACCCGCAAAGACCGGCACATCTATCAATTATGAGCAACAAGGGGTTAACACCAATCATCTCTTTATCTTCTCCGATACCACCATGTCTTATAACGGACAACCGTTTATGCCGGGAATGACCATTGAACAGATGTGTGAAATCTTTGGCAAATATGATCGGGTTCCGGTTGCCGGAATTTATGTCTGGGATTCTCTTGGATTACGAATGACCACATGGAGCGCAGAAGACCCCAATACCAATCAGGTGAACGGGCTTCTTATAGACTGGAATATTGTTCTGAACGACTGGGGACTTGGCCCCGACTACGAAGATAAACAGTTGCGGGAACAATGCCCCCGCAGCTATTTCAAAGGCAATATTATTGTGGGAGGAGCCCCTCTGGGACGAGGAATGCAAATAAAAGATTTTCTTAAAAGGACTACGTTACAATTTAATAACAAACCATTCCCCACACTGCATTATTGTAATTTGTTGAACTGGGACTACACCAAAACCCCTATCAAGGAGGAGAAATATTACACCTACCTGGTGGTAGAATCGGACAATCAAGAGAACATCGAGGGGTTTAACGTAGCAATCAGTACTCGTTAAATCCAGAATAAACACCGATAAATCCAAAAAGATCCTAATAAATACCGGCAATCAAACAAACAAAATAAAACACCCACAACCAAACAATAGAAACAAATCATGACAGGCACTTTTTTAGTTACACTCGGGGCAAGCACCGGCCCCGGAAGCATCATGCAATGCTCCGCTGCAACTGCAACAATCAACAAAAAGCCGATTGCCGTAGTGGGAGATCTGGCCTCCCATCCTTATGGCACTGATACCCTTATACAAGGAATTCCCACCATCTTATTAAATGGTAAGCCAGTGGTATTCAGTACTTCAACAACTTCAAAAGGGGGAACAATCG
>JAVWIB010000009.1:34447-43501 GCA_036639755.1 Bacteroidales bacterium | reverse complement strand
TCTTGGGATAATATTTTCTGCATTCTATCCATTATCAGCTAACATTCATTTACTATTCGCTTAATTAAGGTTCAGACCTTCCCTATAGATTATTCATATTGAGACTATGATTCACATCGCCATAGACACCCTTGCTATTGGCTAAACGATTTCCACGTTAGGGACTTGCACCCATTAGATTACGACCATGCTGGGCGTACACGAAAATTGGAGATGCCTGCGGGCATCTCCAATTAAACAATTTAATTATTTTTGCATTATCAAACCTGTAACGCTTTTTCAGAACAAGACAAGCTTATTTTACAGCCGGTTCTTATTTTTTAATTTCTTTTGCAAGCCTGTCTGTAAGCAATGGAATAATCTTATTCACATCCCCTACTATACCAATATCCGCAACCTTAAAGATTGGAGCAAATTTATCTTTATTAATTGCAACAATAAATTCCGACTCCTCCATACCGGCAAGATGTTGAATAGCACCGGAGATACCGCATGCAAAGTAGAGATCGGGACGTACGGTTTTACCCGTCTGACCAACCTGTCTGTCGTGACCGATAATACCGGCATCAACCATAGCTCTGGAGGAAGAAACCTCTGCATCCAGTACCTGTGCCAATCTTATTAATTTGTCAAAACCTTCCTGATTGCCCACGCCCCTACCGCCGGAGATAAGAATCTTAGCCTCGGTAATATCAATTTTGCCTTTATCCTCTTTTACATTCTCCAAAAGTTTAACCTTAAATTTAGATTTATCAAATTTAGGTTCAAAAGGAATGATCGTCCCTTTTCTGGTAGTATCTTTATCCATCTTCTGCATAACTCCGGGACGTACGGTAGACATCTGCGGTCTGTGCTCGGTACACATGATAGTAGCCATGAGGTTCCCGCCAAATGCAGGCCGGGTACTCATAAGTTCTTTCGTTTCTTCAGAAATCTCCAGTTTTGTACAGTCTGCGGTAAGACCCGTTTCAAGTCTGGCCGAAAGTCTCGGACCAAGGTCACGGCCGATTGTAGTAGCACCAATCAATACAATGGAAGGGCGGAACGCAACAATGAGTTGATGGATTGCCTGAGAATATTCCTCTGTGATATAATCTTTTAAGATAGGGTTATCAATGCAAATAACATCATCGGCTCCGTGAGCAATAAGATCGTTTGCCTGCGATGTAATATTATGACCTGGAAAAATAGCAACAACTTTTTCTCCCAAAGCTTTTGCCAAATCTCTTGCCTTCCCTAAAAGTTCAAGGGCCACAGGTTGGATAACGCCCTCTCTTTGTTCAATAAAAACATATACGTGTTTATAATCTGCTTTATTCATTTTAAATTAGTTTTGGGCGTTAAATAATAAATTTCTCTTTCAGCTTGCTTACAATAATACCTACCGCTTCTTCGGCATCCACCTCAAATACCTCTCCGGCCTGTTTCAAACCTTTGGTAAATGCTTTCTGCACCCTTGTAGGAGAACCTTTTAGGCCAAGTTGTTCCTCGCGGATATCAATCTTATCGGCTCCCCATATCTCAACCTCTCTGCCGTAAGCATCTACAATACCGCCTACGTTCATATATCTGGCTTTATAAGCAGATGCAAGCACCGTTACAAGAGCAGGAGAGTGAACTTCCAACATCTGGTATCCCTCTTCTGTTTCTTTCTTTACAATGTATTTACCGTTTTGCACTTCAAAACCGGCAACATACGAAACCTGAGGTAAGCCAAGATGCTCTGCCATCTGAGGGCCCACCTGTGCAGTATCACCGTCAATAGCCTGTCTTCCCGCTATCACTAAATCAAATTTCATCCTCTTAAGTGCTCCGGCAAGAGCATGAGAAGTGGCAAGGGTATCCGCTCCGGCAAATTTTCTATCGGTGAGCAAAATTGCTTTATCTGCCCCCATTGCCAAAGCCTCTCTTAAAATAAGATCAGCCTGAGGAGGCCCCATGGTGATAACAGTCACATGTGCACCATATTTATCTTTTAGATCCAAAGCCAGCTCCAGTCCCCCTTTATCATCGGGATTCATAATTGAAGGAACTCCGTCACGGATAAGCGTACCTGTAACAGGATTAATCTTTATCTCTGTAGTATCCGGTACCTGTTTTATACAAACTACTATATTCATATTCTCCATTTTTTACTTAAATAATTTAGCTGAAATAACCATTCTTTGAACCTCTGATGTTCCTTCGTAAATCTCTGTGATCTTAGCATCACGCATCATTCTTTCAACCGGATATTCTCTGGTATAACCATATCCGCCATGGAACTGAACAGCCTTTGTAGTTACCTCCATAGCAGTTTCCGCCGCAAATAATTTTGCCATAGCAGCATCTGTCGAATATGGAAGATTTGCATCTTGTTTATACGAAGCGCAACGTACCAACAGACGGGAAGCCTCCACTTTTGTCTGTAAATCTGCCATCTGGAACTGCGTATTCTGGAATGCAGAGATTGCTTTACCAAATTGTTTTCTCTCTTTTGTATATTTAACAGTTTCATCCATAGCACCTTGAGCTATACCAAGTGCTTGTGAAGCAATACCAATACGGCCACCGTCAAGTGTCTTCATGGCAACGCCAAAGCCACCGCCTATTTTGCCTAATAAATTAGCTTTAGGAATACGGCAATTCTCAAAAATAAGCTCACAAGTAGCGGAGCCCCTTATACCAAGCTTATGCTCTTTCTTCCCGATAGAGAACCCCGGAGTGCCAGCCTCTACAATAAATGTAGTGATACCTCTTGTCCCCTGCGATTTATCGGTCATGGCAGCAATCACATAAACATGCGCATAACCTGCATTGGTAATGAATATCTTACTACCGTTAAGGATATAATCGTCTCCATCTGCAACAGCCATAGTCTGCTGTGCGGAAGCATCCGTACCGGCATTTGGTTCTGTAAGACCAAAAGCACCCAACCATTCTCCGCTGGCAAGTTTAGGAAGATATTTTTGTTTCTGTTCTTCTGTTCCATGATCCAAAATAGGAGCTGCACACAAAGATGTATGAGCAGAAAGAATAACACCAGTAGTAGCACAAACTCTGGAAAGCTCCTCTACCGCAATTGAGTACATGATGTGATCACCACCTGCACCGCCGTAATTTTTAGGAATATAAATTCCAAACAGACCTAATTTAGCCATCTTCTCAACGGTCTCCACCGGGAATCTCTCCTGATCATCAACTTCCGCAGCAAGAGGTTTCACCTCCGTATCAGCAAACTCCTTAATCATCTGCTGAAAAAGCTGCTGTGTTTTTGTTAATTCAAAATTCATTTTTTATTAATTTAAGTTAGCTTGTTTCAAATTTTCTGAAATAATTAATTGAGCCTCAGTAGCTTGCTGAACTTGTTCTATAGTAAACTCAGGATTAATTTCGGTTAAAACAATTCCTTGCGGAGTAATTTCCATAACGCCCATCTCGGTAATAATCATATTCACCTGTCCGGCAGCCGTTAACGGTAATTTACATTTCTTTAATATTTTATGTGCACCCTTAGCAGTATGCTCCATAGTAAGAATTACCTTTTTTGCACCAACCAAAAGATCCATGGCACCACCCATGCCCGGAGTTTTTTTACCGGGAATCATCCAGTTAGCCAAATCACCTTTCTCATCAACTTCCAAAGCTCCAAGGAAAGTAACATTTACATGCCCTCCCCTTATAATTCCAAAGCTGGTTGCAGAATCAAAAGAACAAGCACCCGACTGACTGGTAATAAAACCACCGCCAGCATTTACAAAATGAGGATCTTCACAGCCTTGTGCAGGCTCAGGTCCCATACCTAACAATCCGTTTTCCGATTGAAGAGTAACAGATACACCGGCCGGTAAATAGTTGGGAATAAGAGTTGGAAGACCAATTCCCAAATTTACAACATCACCGTCTTTAATCTCAAGAGCTGCCCTTTTGGCAATAAATTCTCTAATCTGATTTTTATCCATGATATTCTATAGTTATTTAATAGTATGTCTTTTAACAAATTCCTGTGCAATAAACGATGCAACATCATCGGCATACGTATTCATGCCAAATCCCGCATCATAACCAAGTTCCTTAGCCAACTCATGACTAATACGGGGACCACCGCACGCAACAATCATCTTATCACGCAACCCCTCTGCCTCCATCAATTCAATCATCTCCGTAAGATTTTGAATGTGAACATCTTTCTGAGTAACCGTCTGGGAAATAATAAGTGCATCCGCCTTCAGTTCAATTCCTTTGGCCAGAAACTCTTCATTAGGAACCTGACTACCAAGGTTATACGCCTCAATCATCTCATATCTCTCAAGTCCATAGTGTCCGGCATACCCTTTCATATTCATAATTGCATCAATGCCAACAGTATGAGCATCTGTACCCGTACTGGCTCCAACAACAATAAGTTTCCTCCCCACATTCTCTTTAATATACTCATCCGTCTGATGCATATCCATAACGGTACTCTCAACCTTTGGAACATAAATATTGGAATAATCCACATCATACGTAGAACTTCCATAACAATTAAAAAAGGTAAAACCGGGAGTAAGCTCCTGTGAAAAAGCCACAAGAGGATTCTCAAACCCCATTTTCTTCATAAACAACTTAGCCGCCTCAATAGCCTCTGCTCCGGCAGGAACAGGCAATGTAAAACTCATTTGTACCTTTCCGTCGTTCATTGTATCGCCATACGGCCTCACCTTTGTCAAATCCAGCGTATGATCAAAATTTTTCGCCGACATCGAATATAATCCACCGCTCATATCTATTTCCTCCCTTTCATTAAGTTAATAAATGGATTCATATAATTAGACCCTTTCAATACCACTCCCGATAATCCTTTTCCACCGGTCCTGCTTCTTTTTACATCTCCGAATATACCTTTCTCCAAAGCATTGAACAACCCCTCGGAAGTAAGCTTCTGCAACAGTTCAATTGAATTATCCAACACCTCTTTTGCTCTGCTACGTACAATACCACCCTCCTTAAACTCCATCTCATCTCCAATACTCTTCATATTTCCGAAAATATACTTGGCATTCTCAATAGCAAGGAAACGATCGCTCATAAACGGAGTATGAATAGCCTCCGTCGGCATTCCTAATAATTGTAATCCCTGATTTGTCCAGATACCTATCATATTAAATAAAGCATCTTGCAAGTGTCCTCTAAAAATATTACCGGTCATAAACTTTGTAGGCGGCATATACTTTAGCGGAGCCTTGGGGAAAATCTCCCTGGTCATCTGTGCCTGAGCCAACTCTAATAAAAAACCATTCTCCAAAGCAGGGTCCATCTCAAACGCATGCCCCAGTCCCATCTGCTCCTCGGGCAAACCGGCCAGTAAAGCTAGTTGCTCGTTAATCAGATCGGAAGCCAGAACAGTATGCGCAGCCTCTACGGCATCTGCCGTCGTAAGATAATTATCCTCTCCGGTATTAATAATCACCCCGGCAAATCCATTAATCACTCTGGAGAAGAACTGATCAATAAGAGTTCTTTGCATATTAATATCGCGGAATAAAATACCATACAAGGCATCATTAAGCATCACATCCAACCCCTCAAAAGCCCCCATAATAGCAATTTCCGGCATACACAACCCGGAGCAGTAATTACAAAGCCTGATATAACGACCAAGCTCCTCACCCACCAAGTCCAAGGCGGCACGCATAATCTTAAAATTCTCCTGTGTAGCAAACGTCCCTCCAAATCCCTCGGTAGTAGCACCATAAGGGACATAGTCCAAAAGACTCTGCCCGGTTGTACGGATAACCGCAATAATATCGGCCCCCTGCCTTGCAGCAGCCTGAGCCTGAATAACATCCTCGTAAATATTTCCGGTAGCTACAATTACATACAAATAAGGTTTTGTTCCTTCTCCAATCGTATTAAGGTAATTTTCCCTTCTCTCCCGTCTGGCTCTTATCCTCTGAATACTCCCTTCAATAACCGGTTGCAATACGTTCTGCAGAGCATCTTTATCGGCAATCTCAATCCTTGTAAGATCAATTGTACCATTAGCAACCTTTTCGGCAATTTGCTGCGGAGCCAATCCGGTACTGATCATGGCATTCGCTATATAAAATAACGCCCCTTCGCCAAGTACCCCTTTATTTTTAAGGTCATCAACAATAACATTGGGCAGCGGAACCTGATTTTCATCAACTCCATCTATCCCCATAAGTCTACACAAGGTACGCTCTACCGCAACCGTTGTGTAAACCTCTACAAAGGACTGAACCTCATTGGCAATATCTTTTGCCAACCCTTTTGCCTGTTCAACCTTCTTAAAGTCTAATCCTAATTTACTCTGCATCTTAGAATCTGTTTTTTATTAAGTAATATTTTATTAAATGTGTGTTTCTTTTAATACTTTTATTGTTTCCCCTATCCACTCCTTATCTATTTCCAAACTCTTTGCAATTTCCACGGCTTCATGCGGGATTTCACCGCTAAATACCTCCTGCAATCTATAATCCATCACACCATTATTTAATCCCCTTACTCTCAATCGCTTGTAAAAATTCTCCTCAATATTATAATGGGTTGTCAGTAACACCGACACCTCTTTTTTATGCAACACTCTCAATAATCCGCTCACCAAAGCAGTTCCCTCCACCGGATTCGTTGTACGCGCCGGCTCGTCAATCAAAGCCAGAATACGTTCCCCCCTCTTCACCCGGCATAACACATGATCAATAGCCTTTATCTCTGCTGCAAAAGAAGACAACCCGCTCAAATCATTCTGCTCATCTCCAATACATAACAGCATATTATTCTTTATATCTACGTATGCCTCCTGCGCAGGAATTCCAAACCCAAACTGAAACAATAACTGACATAACGCCGTCATCTTCAGTACAACCGTCTTCCCCCCCATATTCGCCCCTATAATCGTAACCGGCTCCAACGCAAATTCAATATCTATTGAAATAAACTCTTTCCCCTTGTTCTGCAAAACCTCCTTAATCTGCGGGTGAAACATCCCCTTATAAAACGTTTTACAATCCATACTTATCTCCGGAAAACAAAGATCCATCTCTCTTATCTGCAAACTTTTAGCCAATAAAACATCTAGTTTGGCAAGCTCACGCAACGCAGAATCCAAATCATCTGCAAACTTCTTTAAACTCCCCGATAATTCTCTCCTTATCTCCCCCTCCAGCTCCAGCATTCTCCCGGTCAAATCCTGCAAACGACTACGCAAGCCGGATTCCTCGGCATGGTTGGGATTCTGCAACTCATGATCCTGCCGTTGTAACCTCACTTCCCGCTCAAGAACCGAATAAACCGTTTTTTGAGCCTCTTTTTCCCCGGCTTCCAACCTTGACTGAATCCCTTTTATCGTACTTCTAACCTCCCTGAGTTCAGCCGAATAAGCATCATATACATAAAAAGAACAAATCTTTAGCCCATTGGGATCCAAGATATTTACAACCTGCCGTAAATCAGGCAGTTTCATACTCTTTATCCCCATTTTGGCAACCGCTTCCCGCATATCTTCCGCTAAAATTGCCAAATATTTTACCTCAAATAACTCTATATCATCCAACACGGCTCCCATCTTAACCCGTGCAATTGTTCCCGAAATATCCCTCAGGCAATGCAATTTTTCAAGCAAACTATTTACAGCCTGCTTACACCCCGTCAGATCATACATCTCCCGCAACTCACTATAACTTTTCTCCACCTCCTTTATACTTCTCATCATTCTGCTCTCCAACAGCATTTTACGGCCGCAAGGAGATTGCAGTTTTAAAGTATCATACATATATCTGATACCGCAAGGAGAATCTATAAAGGACTTAAAAGTCATACTTATTTTTAACTATATCATAAACAGGCAAGTGAATTGCCTCCTCTAATTTTCTACATAACAAATCACTATCCAGCACATAACCATTTGGTGCTGTAGGATTTACACAAACCGCAATCAATTTGCTCTTCTGGAGAACCCGTATTCTCCCCCCTCTCTTTACAAACGCCCTGTAACTAGTTTCCGTTACAAAAATCTTTGTAAAATCTCGTACCAATAAAATAATCTCTTTTACCTCTCCCGAATCTGTAATTAATTTCAGAAACCGATCCGTTAAAGCTCCACTCACATATACCAACCTGTTGCCAAGGGTAATATTCTTCTCCAATTTACTTAAAGTAAGCGAAGATTGCAGATTAAAATCAATAATATCACCCTCCTTACTCATCCCCCACACTCCATTTTCAATCGTAATAAAACTCTCTATATCAAAATCTTCGGCAAGATCAATATCAATCAACTCCGTAATAAACTTTGTCTTCTGCACCAATGTCTGCAAATTTGCCGAATAAGCGGCCCCCGTAGAAAGCACCATTGCCTTGCTGATAGCCGGCGAAGCCGAACTTAATCTAGATAATGCTCCGTCTACAATGCATAAATTCATTCCAAACTGCTCCAACCCATCCATCCATCTCCTTAATGAACTTCCCGATGAAGGTCCCGATAATAATACCTTCCCCCCCATCAACACTTTTGCCGTTACAACCCGTCCCAAAGAACTCCTTTCATCGGTAATATCAATCAATTCCGATACAAGCCTCCTTTTGCCGTAAAAAAATTCGGCAGTGGAAAAAAACATCCCTTCCCGCAGATAAATTTCCGGCTTAGGGGTGGTTGTCACCTGATCCACACTCTCTCCGTCTATTCCTATTGAGGTTACCGCTACTTTATAATTGTGCAACGGCAACCTTTTTAGGATATAGTTCAAACATTCCGTCTTGCCGGTATTTTTTTCCAAGCCCACAATAGATAAACTATTATAATGCAATATTTCAGAAATAAACGGCATACACTTTTTCTATCTCATTTGTTCTTTCACTTCTTTTCTTTCTCGGCCCCTTTGGCTCATTTCTTGATTTTTACTTGGAACTGCATATCGGTTTAATGCGGAGCATACTTGAGTATGTGAGTATTTATAACCGATATGCGTAACACCGTAAATGAGCTTTTAGGCAATTTTTATTTGTGGGAACGCTCCTTACGACTCAGATGCGCAGGCTCAATCGCCATCCCTCTCCCCTCCAGCAACGAGG
>JAVWIB010000009.1:0-34437 GCA_036639755.1 Bacteroidales bacterium | reverse complement strand
TTGTTGGTGTTGGCTTTGCAATATTCGCAGTTGCATTCGTTTTTATAATCGGTAGGCTCTGTATAGGTGGTGATAACACCTTCAAAATTTCTTAAAACTACTTTGCCCGGAGCCTGAGAAATTACGTAATTAGGCATTACAGGGGTTTTTCCACCTCCGCCCGGAGCATCTACAACAAATGTAGGTACTGCGTAACCGCTGGTATGACCTCTTAACCCCTCTATAATCTCTATACCTTTCGAAACAGGAGTTCTAAAGTGTTCCAATCCCATAGAAAGATCGCACTGATAGATATAATAAGGTCTTACCCTCATTTTAACCAACTCATGCACAAGCTTTTTCATGATATTCACACAATCATTTACCCCTCTTAAAAGTACAGACTGATTACCTAGCGGAACGCCTGCATTTGCAAGTTTTGCACAAGCTTCGGCAGCCTCAGGAGTAATCTCCTGCGGATGATTAAAGTGGGTATTCAACCATATAGGATGATATTTCTTAAGCATATTCACTAAATCATCGGTAATCCTCTGAGGACAAACAACAGGTGTTCTTGATCCTATTCTTATAATCTCAACATGAGGAATAGCCCTGAGTTTCTGAATAATTGATTCAAGCCTTTCATCGCTTACCATAAGGGCATCACCTCCCGATAAAAGGACATCACGTACCTGTGGAGTTTTTGCTATATAATCAATTGCTTTCTGAATATTATCGGTAGCTGTTTCACCGTCTTTTTGCCCTGCAAAACGTCTGCGGGTACAGTGTCGGCAATACATAGAACACATATCGGTGATTAACAACAAGACTCTGTCGGGATAACGGTGCGTAAGCCCCGGTACAGGAGAATCCTCATCCTCGTGCAGCGGATCAAGTAAGTCGGCGGCAGCCTGATGGGTTTCATTTCCGGTAGGTATGGCCTGTTTTCTTACGGGACAATCAGGGTTGGACGGATCAATCAGACTTATGTAATATGGGGTGATTGCCATTCTTAACGTCTGAAGAGATTTTTTGACACCCTCCTCCTCTTCAGGAGTAAGGGTGACATATTTCTTTAAATCTTCCAGCGTTTCTATCCTGTTTTTTACCTGCCATTTCCAATCGTTCCACTGGGCATCGGAAACGTTTGGAAATAATTCTTTTCGTCTAGATACTGTCATCTTTGTTTATGCGTATAATTCTGTAAAGACTTTTCTAAGTTTTTCGCTTTCTCTAAGCTCCTGAAGAGTGATTTCTGCGTGACCTTTTGTATAGCCGTTACCAACAATCATAGTAACGTCGCTTCCTACACCCTCTGCGCCAAGAGCAGCTTTTGTAAAGCTGGTAGCCATTGAGAAGAAGTAAACGACACCGGTATTTTTGGTACAAAGGATAGATGTCATCTCTGTATCTGTAATATTAACGTTATTAATTGTTACATCACACATTTCACCATTTGTAAGCTCTTCTATTTTCTCCAAAATAGCAACAGGCTGAGTAGCATCACCTGAGAATACATAATCACAGAAGCCAAGCTCCTGAAGCCTCTTGGTACTTTTCTCGCTATGGCAAAGACCTATTACTTTACCGGTAACACCTGCCCGTTTTTTAGCCTCGTAGCAGCAAAGCATACCCGATTTTCCACCGGCACCAATGATCAGTACATTATCGCCCGGTTTTACAAGTTTAGCTGTTTGAGCCGGAGCACCTGCAACATCCAATGCGGAAAGGGCAAGATTTTCCGGAAGATCGGCAGGGATTTTAGCATAAATACCACTTTCAAAAAGAATAGCTTTACCGTCAATATCAACCTGATCTATATCGGGACGAATGTCTTTAATTTTATCAATTCTAAGCGGAGTAAGTGAAAGAGAAACCAAAGTAGCAATTTTATCACCAACTTTAAGATCTATTTTACCTGCAAGTGCATCTCCTATTTTTTCAACCGTACCCAAAAGCATTCCGCCTGAACCTGTTACAGGATTACGATGTTTACCTTGTTTGGCAACAATGCCCAACATAATCTCGGCAATTTTTGCTTTATCGCCGCCTGCCTGCTCCTCAATCTGGGTAAAGCTTGCAGAATCTATATTTAAAGTCTGAACATCAATAAGAATCTCGTTATCATAGATCTCATCCATGTTGTTATCAATCTTGTTTGCTGGTTGAGGAAGAACGCCTTTTGGCTCAATCACTCTGTGAATTCCATATTTGTTACCTTTTTTCATAGAACAAAATATTTTAATTTGTTTATATTTATTAAATAGCTTTCAAACCAAGTATTTTACGAGCCTCAGCAGGAGTAGCAACCTCTCTGCCCAACTCTTTTGCAAGTCTTACAACTTTAGCAACAAGCTCTCCGTTTGATTTTGCAAGCACCCCTTTTGAAAGTGCTACATTATCCTCAAAACCAACCCTTACGTGACCTCCGTCAATAATGGCAGCCACAGCTAACGGAAATTCAAAACGGCCTACACCGGCAACAGTATAAGTTGCATCAGCAGGAATACTTCCGCGCAAGAACACAAAATCTCTTAAATCACCTGAAATACCGCCATTTACCCCCATTACAAAATCAAAATGGATCGGAGATTTAATATATCCTTTCTTAGCCAGACGCAACGCCATATCAATCATACTCTTGTCAAATACCTCACATTCCGGTTTGATTCCCCTCTCTATCATTTTCTCGCCAAAATACTTAATGGTATTCTCCGTATTTTCAAAAATATCATCTCCGCCAAAATTTAAGGTACCGCAATCAAGAGTTGCCATCTCAGGACAAAGCTCGGTAGGTTGCAGACGCTCATCATTGGTCATCCCCACAGCTCCACCGGTAGAAGGTTGGATAATCACGTTGGGACACTCTTTTTTAATCGCATCTATAATTGCCTTGAATCTGGCTTTCGCCTGGGTAGGAGTTCCGTCATCCTCCCTCACATGGAGGTGGATAATGCTCGCACCGGCCTCATAGGCAGATTTTGCCTCCCTCACACACTCTTCAATGGTATAAGGAACAGCCGGATTATGCTCTTTTAAAACCTCTGCGCCGCAAATGGCCGCAGTAATAATCAGTTTTTCCATATCCCGATAATTTATTTCTTAATTCTCTGACATTTGGCAGGTACCACACAAGTACCGCTTGCCCTGCACACAACTATAGGCTCCGCAAGAACATCGGCAGCAGAATCCGAAATATCGGGACGCGGCACAATTACTTTCCTTGCTTCAAAAACCATTTTCCTTGATGAGTTGCCAACAGAAACAATCTCTCCTGTAGCCTCAATATAATCACCCGCATAAACAGGGGCAATAAATTCTACATTATCATATGCCTTAAACAATCCCTCGTCACCGTCATTGATAATAAGTAATTCCGTAGCTACATCACCAAAAAGATTCAGCATTTTTGCCCCATCTACAAGGTTTCCGCCGTAATGAGCATCATGACAGCTCATTCTAAGTCTAATTAAAGCTTTTTTTGCCATAGGTATGTGTGTTTATTATTGTTGTTTTATTTTGCGTAAATATAATCTACAAAAATAGCAGGAGTATGTACGCACTCCGGTGCAATCTCCCCTGTTTTTACCAGTTTCTCGGCCTCTACAATTACAGTATCCGCTGCAGTTGCCATAAGCGGATTAAAATTCTGGGTAGTTCCTACATAAACAAGATTGCCGCTTTCGTCGGCAATAGTGGCTCCAAGCAGTGCAATATCTGCCTTAAGAGGTTTCTCCAAAAGATACTCTTTTCCGTCAACTTTAATTATCTCTTTGCCATTTGCTACAACTGTACCCAGACCGGTAGTTGTAAGAACTCCGCCAAGACCTGCGCCGTAAGCACGAATTCTCTCGGCCAATGTACCCTGTGGGGAAAACTCTATCTCAAGCTCACCCGAATTCATCTGTTCGCTTGTATTTGGATTTGTTCCTATATGCGAAACAATCACTTTCTTAACTTGTTTGTTTGTGATAAGCTTACCGTGAGCTATATCTGCATAGGCAGTATCATTACAGATAAGGGTAAGATCCTTTACACCGCTTTTTGCCAATTCATCAAGAATTGCAATAGGACTTCCGGCAGCAAGAAAACCACCTACCATAACTGTCATGCCGTCCTTAACTTTAGAAACAGCATCCTGCAAAGAAATTCTTTTATTCATTATATTTTTTTGTTAAAATAATAGCTTTTTATAATACAAGTGGGTCTGGGATTAATTTGAGGCAAAAATAGATAATAAAACTGTTATTTCAAATAACAACTTTGTTATATATTTCTAAAAAAATTTAGCATGATAATTTAGATATTTAAAGGATTATTAATACTTTTGTAGGAAATAAATCTTTTTAAAAAAAATTCAAAGATAATATGCTATTAATCTCAATATTACAAGCACAGAGTATTCCGGCAGACTCCATAAAAGCCCCGGCAAAAATAATTGATCAGACAATAAAAACAGTTCTTCAAACCCCCTTAGACCAGTTAATCACCACAGGAATTGACTATGCAATTAAATTAGGACTAAAAATTTTTGCAGCTTTCATAATATATATTATAGGAGCATGGTTCATACGCAAAAGTAAAAAAATTATTAAAAAGATCTGCGACAGAAGAGGAATAGAAGCGTCCTTGAGTTCCTTTCTATTAAGCTTTGTAAGTATTACATTCTCTATTCTACTTATTATCACCACTATCAGTATTCTAGGAGTTGATACCACTTCGTTTGTAGCGTTGCTTGCCGGTTCCGGTCTTGCCGTAGGTATGGCACTAAGCGGCACCCTGCAAAATTTTGCAGGCGGCATTATGATTCTGCTATTTAAACCATTCAAAGTGGGAGACTATATAGAGGCACAGGGATTCGGCGGAACCGTACAATCGATAGAAATTACCACCACCCATATTACTACCCCCGACCATAAAACCATCATTCTCCCAAACGGTGCCTTATCCAACGGAACCATCAATAACTTTTCGGTATCGGGAATCAGAAGGTGCGACTGGACAATAGGAATTGCATACGGAGACGATGTTGCAAAGGCAAAAGAGATTATTCTTGCCATCATCAACAAGAATCCTACCGTTATGAATACCCCTGCCGAGCCGTTTGCAGCCCTAAGCAGCCTTGCTGACAGTGCCGTTATTATAACAGCCCGCGCTTGGGTAAACAGCAATGATTATTGGACTTTATTCTATGAAGTTAATGAACAAGTATATAGTGAACTTCCTAAAAACGGTATCCATTTTCCATTTCCGCAAATGGACGTTCATGTTACAAACAACTAACCAGATTTATTATGGAATACACAAAACTCATTATTGAAAAACAGGATCACATATGCATTGTTAAAATAAACAATCCGCAAACAATGAATGCCCTTAATTCAATTATTCTGGAAGAATTAGATCATGTATTTTCCCGGATAGCAGAAGATAAGGAAATCTTTACCGTAATTCTTACCGGAGAAGGACGGGCTTTTGTAGCCGGAGCAGATATCTCTCAGATGGCAACCATGAATGCCACTCAGGGAAAAACATTCGGAGAGTTGGGCTCTGCGGTTTTCAGAAAAATAGAACTGCTGGATAAACCGGTTATTGCGGCCATTAACGGATTTGCACTCGGAGGAGGTTGTGAGCTTGCAATGGCCTGCGATATACGAATTGCCTCTGTAAAGGCCAAAATGGGACAGCCGGAAGTTGGACTTGGCATTACCCCCGGCTTTTCGGGCACACAACGCCTCCCACGTCTTGTAGGGGCAGGACGGGCCAAAGAACTTATTTATACAGCAGAGATCATCGATGCTGCAGAAGCCTACAGAATAGGGCTGGTAAACAAAATAGCAGAACCGGATGACCTTATGGGTGAAGCCCTTAAAATGGCGGCTAAAATTGCAAAAAAAGCCCCAATAGCCGTAAAATACAGCAAGGAGGCAATCAACAAAGGAATCCAGACAGATATGGACTCGGCCATAGCCATAGAGGCCAGCCTTTTTGGACTATGCTTTGCCACCGAAGATCAGAAAAAGGGGATGGCAGCTTTCTTAGAGAAGAAAGAAACAGTTTATAAAAACAGATAACCCACATGGGAGTAAAACATAATTTAAAATCATAATACTATGAAAGTAGCAATTGTAGGAACAGGAACAATGGGCAACGGAATTGCCCAGACATTTGCAGCAGCCGGGCATGACGTACTTTTAAAAGGACGTTCCGAGACCTCTTTAGGCAAAGCTCACAAAGCAATCGAAAAAAGCCTTCTTAAGATGGTTGAAAAAGGCAAAATGGAAGCTGCACAGAAAGATGCAATCCTTGCAAAAATAAAAGACACCATGGCATATGAAGATTGCGCATGTGCAGATCTTGTCATTGAAGTGATTGCCGAAGATATGGCAATTAAAAAAGAGATTTTCCAAACTTTAGATAAAATCTGCAAACCGGAAGCAATTCTGGCTACCAACACCTCCTCTTTATCCATTACAGAGGTTGCGGCATGCACCACTCGTCCCGACAAAGTTATAGGAATGCACTTCTTTAATCCGGTACCAATGATGAAACTGGTTGAGGTTATTAAAGGACAACTTACATCTGAGGCAGTTTATAATCAAATTGTTGAATTAGCAGCCGGCATTGGAAAAACTCCTGTAGGGGTAAACGAGGCTCCCGGCTTTGTTGTAAATAGAATCCTTATCCCAATGATTAATGAGGGAATAGGCATTTATGCAGACGGTGTTGCCGGCAAAGAAGAAATTGACGAGGCTATGAAGCTTGGAGCCAACCATCCTATGGGTCCATTGGCATTAGGCGATTTAATTGGTCTTGATGTATGCCTTGCCATTATGGAAGTACTCTACAACGAATTTGGCGATAGCAAATACCGCCCGCACCCACTGCTACGCAAAATGGTAAGGGCTAACTTGCTGGGACGGAAAACCGGTATGGGCTTCTACGATTACCGCAAATAAAACAACGTCAAACTGCAACTTTCCTGCTTCAATTGCAGAGCGTTGCAACTAAGTATCTTACAATTAAAACACTACCCGGTTGACAATTTTTCTAATAGCAGAAAGTTTTCAATCGGGTATTTATTTGAGCTGAAAAATTACGGGAAAAATAAATCGTACTTTTATCGGTTTACCTTCATCCCACCCCGGTTCCCAGTTGGGAGAAGCAGAAACAACCCGTAAAGCCTCTTCGTCAAGCTCCTTACTAACACCTCTGAGTACTTTTGGATTAACAACTTTGCCTTTTTCATCTACGGTAAACTGCAATGTTACACGCCCTTGAGTACCGGTACTTTTTGCTTTATCCGGATAATGAATCTGTGCAAAAACCCATCTTGTAAACTCATTCTGATCTCCTCCCTTAAACTTAGGCTTTATCTGACAGGCGGCAAATGGCAACTCTTCCACTGTTGCAGCAGCTTTCGTGTTAATTGGGAGTGCAGTACCTATAGGTGCCACACTATCAGCCGGAGCTGAGTCATTATTTACACAACTCATAGGGGTAATACAAAACAGATATACAAATAACAATAAAATCGGTAGTGCAATGAGTATCCGCTTGTTGGATTTCATTTTACCAACCGACGAAATCATAATCATCCGGTTTTTTAACGATAAATAACTAAATCTGTTTGCCAGTACCGGTCCACCCCCGGTCATCTCAAAATCAATCAGCAATCCCACATATTCCTTTGGATTGGCACCGGAGCGAATAATACGTTCATCTACCTGATATTCATGTACTTCACGTAATAACCTCTCGATATGCAGCATAAGCGGATTAAACCATAATAAAATACGCTGGATACAAATAATCATAATATCTGCAAAATGATACAGAGAACAGTGTAACTCCTCGTGCCGTACAATCTGGGAAATCCCCGCAGCAAGCATGGTACGTTCCCCTACCACTATTTTACCAAATACAGAAAAAGCACCATGATTATCGGGTGTAATAAGAATTTTCTTTCCGTCAAGAATACTGTTACGGGTATTCTTAAACAGCCGGAAAGCTTTTAATATTCTATAGAAAAAAAGTAAAAAACAACAAAAACATCCTGTACCATAAGCAATAGTAATCAGTTTATATCCAATTGAATACAAGCGCATCATCTGCCATGATTCACCAGATTCCAATATAGATACCGCACTCTGGGATTTAACCAGAATAGTTGGCAGATAAGATGTAATATATTGATAAGAATCGGCAACAATCGTTATCCTTAAAAGCGGTAGAAGCAATGCCACAGGAAGAAGCATAAGTAAATACCCTCTGGAAAGACCATATGATATTTTCTTATGTAAAAAACCGGTATATATAAAATACAATACCAGAAGAATTACCTGACTTTGTATAAAGTAATCAAGTAGATTCATGACACAGGATTATTTATCTAATATTTCCTTGGCAAAATTCTTAAGATCTTCATATTGGCTTGCAGAAAGGGTCCCTTTCTCAGCAAAATAAGAAAAAAGCTGTTTAGGAGACTCATCAAAGAAAATATTAATTGTATTTTTTACAATTTTACTTCTATAGTCCTCTTTTGATATGAACGGATAATATCTGTTCACCTTACTAAAAGATTCGTGTCCCACAAAACCTTTCTTTTCAAGAATTCTTACAACGGTAGAAATAGTTGGATATGCAGGCCGATTTTCTATTGGGTAGGCATCCACAATCTCCCCTAAAAAAGCCTGCTTCTTATCCCAGAGAATCCTCATCAGTTCAAGTTCGGCCTTTGTCAGTTCTTTTAATTCAGTTTCTTTTTTTACCATTCCCATCATATTTATATTTATTTAAGAGCTTTTTTACTCACAACCGGATTCGCATAAATTGCAAGGAATATATCTTCCAATTCGGTGCTATCTCCCTCCATAGCCTGCAATTTAAACTTCATATAACTAATAAAAGAGTGCTTATCGGTGGAAGAATACATACCGGCATACTCCTGAGTATCATTTAATAAATCGTATGCAATATAATTATTTTTCCACAATTTGTATCCCGATATTATTTTATGATCAATGAACGTAGCTAGTGCCTTAAAACGCTCATTCTTATCAAATTGTGAAGCAGCATCAATCTCGGATAACAGGATTGGTTCATTAAATTCAATATGAATGTTCCCTTTAAACTGCATAATTCCGGTAAGAATACTATTTAAATCTTCATTCTTTGATTTTACATACTTCTTCCGTCTTGATATGAATAACTCCATTGTTTTTAACAAATCACAAGGTTCATACTCATAAGAAATAGATACCGGCAAAATATGTAATTCTGAAAAGTCTTTCACAAAATCACCTTCTCCACTCATGTCCAACATTTTAAGCAATCCTTGCTCCGTAAGATCAGAACCATCTTTGGTACGCCCGTTTCTTTGGGCAATCCAGATAGAGCTTTTGGCAGACGATACATTATACCTTATATATTGCGACAACACCTGCGATGTAGTATAAACCTCTCTGGGCGATGTACTTCTAATCACTTTTATCATCTTATTGGTTCTTGCAATATCTTCTATAAAAGGAGATGTAATAAGATTATCCCCTACTGCAATTTCCGTAGTCTTAATTCCATTATCATGCAATATAATTTGTATAATGGCAGAATCCAGAACAATATCCCGGTGATTGGATATAATAAGATGCTTTTGGTTATTATCAAAGCTATTGCTGCCGTTGAACGTTAAGGTTTTGGCCGTATCGGCTAAAATCTTCCTCACAACTACAGCCATTACCTTATTTTGAAAATCATCAATTGTCTCACACGACAAAAGTATATCTTTAAAATAACGCTCTCCCTTACCGGGAAACAAATAGGACGAAATGTCGTTCAGTAAAGGATTGTTTGCAATTCTTTCCAATGCAGGAGACACTTCCGTATCTATATAGGGTCTTATATCCTCAAATTTTTCTAAATCCATAATGAAATTATAAATCTCACGCAAAGCTACGAAATAAAAGATAAATAGAAAGAAAATGTCTATTAAAACTATGCCTCTTTATAACAATCATATTGCAACAAGATAATTAACACAGATAAAGTACCCAGCATAAGAATAACGCCCAAAGCCCCTATTGTAATTGCAATGTATAGTAAATTAAGGAAATAGACACTAATAAGGGCAATCAGCATCGCCGATAATATATAAAGGAATCTTAATTTTCTGCAAAGCCCCGCCAACATAGCCAACGTACAAATTAGAAGCGGCAGCAAGATAAAGAAATTTTCAAAAACCGTTACATACAGAACAAAGGAGAAGATACACATTAACAGCAATGTACCCAAGAGGGAATCCAGTACCGCACGCCTCTTAAAAAAGGCCGCCAATACAAGAACCAAAGCTGCACAAGTAAATAAAGCTATCAAATTATCATACTTTACATATTTTACCGCCACCGGATTAAACGGCAACCCTGCCGCAGAAGCGGCCAACCACGCAATCCCTTCCCCAATCAGGAAAGCCCCTACGGCAAACAACAACACATAGCCGCACTCCTTTAACACCCTCTCTATCTTTACCCTTTTTATCCATATATATAGTAATAGAAGAACTACAAAAAGCAGATAAGTTACAATATTCAATACAGAATATTGCGCATGAGTAAACTGAAACATTCCAATGATCGGGAAGGCAAAAAACACCTGATCCGTTGTGGAGACCAAACCGGTGGCAGAAGAATATTTATCCGAAACCAGATATTCATTCATAATTGGCTCCAGTTGCGCTCCATAATGCTGGATAGACTCTTTTGATATATTGGAGAAATTATCCCTATCCGTATGATAATAATGCAGATTTTCTATGACGGCTACATTAATTCCAGGGATGGAATCACGTAATAAAGTAAAATCCGTATCATTTGGCATTACATTGTATATTAATGTAGTAAGAGAAAATCCGCGAGGATTGGATGCTTTTTTATACAAATCCATAACAGCACTGTTTCCGGCAGTTGTCTCAAAGAGCAATGCATCTCCTTTTACCCCCCTGGCCTCCAGATTCACAATAAAATTCACATGATCAAACAAATATCTATCTTGTTTAACGGCGTTAGTCATCCCGTCAAGCTCATGCTCCTCCGAATCGGTAAACAACACCTTAATCCCCTGTTTCCATTCAGATCTGTATTTTAAAGCCTGCCCCACACTTTCCAGAATAATCCCAAGACCATATCCGTCGTCCGCAGCTCCGTACGAATAAACGGTATCCTTTAAAACAACATTAAAATATCGGGAATCCAGATGGGCCACCAATAAAACATATTTGGTGCTGTCCGTCACCATAGGCGGATTAAACACCGCATAAACATTTTCTATATCATAATAGCCACCAAATTTGCATGCAATTGAATCATATGCAAACCGTTGCGGCTGTGCTCCCATATTCTCAAGCCTGTGAAACAAATAATCCCGTACCACAGCCCTCTCCTTTGGATGCTGAATAGAATGAGGCTGTTTACTGATATATTTTATATCTTCGGCAACTCGTTCCGCAGAAAAACCGGGAGATAATTTATCGGCAACCTTTCTAACAGGGAAAAAACCTAGTGCAACTATTACTATCAGTAATACAGGTAGATAGTATATTACAAATTTATATTTATCATTTACTCTCATAATTCGTACTCCTAAATCAGTTTTTGCATTAAGAAAAATTATATCTTTACAAAGATAATAAAACAACCCTATTAGCACTATTTTAGCATTAAAAATTATGTATAAAACATCATCACCGTACGTAAAAGAGCTCCTGAAAGGGGAGATTCAATGGAGGCCGTTTACAAAAAGTACCCTTGACGCCTCTATCAGAGAAAATAAAGTAACATTTATACATATAGGAAATATCTCAAAAACACCGGAGCGGGAGGCGGCATATAAATTATTCAGGACACGCAAAGTCATTGATATTATGAATAAACATTTTATCCCGATAGCTCTCGATACAGAAGATGTTCCGGAGGCCGTATTAATAGGATTGGATATGCTCCTTATTAACGAAAAACAAATTTCCATCCCTATTAATGCCTTCTCTCTTCCGGGAATAAGACCCATAACAGCATTCTCCAGTATGGAAGCGGGGGATTTTCTTGCCATCAGCAAAAATGTTATTGATTCGTTTGCCCATAAAAGACCGCTTTTGAGAAAAGTCAGCGACGGAATGATGGAAAGCCTTGCAGGAACAGGTGTCATCACACATAAAGAATCTCCGCGGGAAATAAATGCAAAAGTTTTACACACCTATGTAAAGTCGTGGGAAAGCAGAATCATGGAATCAAATACTCTGCAATCACCATATCTGATTAACACCCGTTTTCTTATTTTTTTTCTGAAATACTACTCCCGATACCAAATGTATGACAAACTTCTGCTATTACAGGAGCGTATTGATCAGCTCTATTATTCGAGCATGTTCGACCCCATAGACGGAGGGCTCTTTACCAGGGCCATAGACTCCTCTTATAAAGAACCGCTATTTGAAAAAAGTTTCTCCGAAAATATACAGGCCAGCGCAATGTTCTCATTTGCATATAAATACTACGGATCTTTGCACTACAAAGTAGCGGCAGAACGAATTCAGGACTTTATTGAATCCGAATTTAAATCGCCGCACGGAGGATATATGACGGCCATTACGCTCCAGACCGGAATAGACAAATGCACCTATTTCCGGTATTCATTAAAAGAGTTAAAAAAACATTTCCCCATCCGATATACCCAAATAGCCCTTTATCTGGGAATGGATATTTCCATAGATGAAACCATCTATCAGAACATCTCAAATACGGAACAATACTGGCATATTACTCCTGATGAATTAAACGAACTCAAAAAGATACGCAAAGCAAAAAAAGAGATTGTATTAGACAAGAGGGTAATAACCGCCTATAACTGCATGTATGCCTCATCTCTATGCATCTGCGCCAGAAATATTAAAGAAATTCGTAATGACTCTATTCAAAGGGCCGAAGAAATTATACGGACAACCCTAATAGAGCAAAAACAAGGAAAAATAACATTGCACAGATATATCCTATCCGGTTCCGATACTTATATCCAATCGGATTTGTTCGATTATGCTTTTTTTCTGAATGCAATCTTATTATTACTAAGATCCACTCAGAAAGAAGAATACAAAACACTTAGCAGAAAATACACCGCATACATCCTACTGAACTTTTATCAGTCATGCAACGGGATGTTTAGTAAAGCAGCAAAAGACACGCAAATAACACCGCTCAAGCGGGAGTCTATTATGGACTATATCCGGTTTTCCGCCAACTCTATTATGGCCAGAAATTTATTTATTCTAAGTAAAATTACCGGAGACCAGTTCTATATGGACGCTTTCAAACAGCAAATATACAACATTGAATCACAACTCATTGGAAGCGGACCTCTTATGGTTGGATGGGCTTTGCAAATTCTTAATTTACTCACCGATAAACACGGATACGAGGAAATTTAATCTTCTAAAACGTATAAAGCGTAGATACTTCTTTTCTGGGCAAACAGGTGAGGGTAACATCTGTTCCAACTTTTACCCCTATTTCGGCAAGCCCTCGGGCAACCTCATTAAAGGCTCGTTCGGGGGTATTATTGTTCTCGCTTAAATGACAGAGAAAAATATTTTCCAGATTCCGGTTGTAAATTCTTTTAATAGCAGAGGTAGCCTGTTCGTTGCTTAGATGGCCGTAGCCTTTCATAATACGCACTTTAAGATCTGAGGAGTAGCTCCCTCCCAATAACATATCCAAATCATAATTGGCTTCAAAAATAATAATACCTGCCATCTGGCTATAGCGGATAACATCTTCCGTAACGCTTCCTACATCGGTAAGGAATGTAAACTTAACACCATAAAAATCAATAAAATACCCTACTGTTTCGGTAGCGTCATGCGGAACAATAAATGGAGTAAATTTTACCCCTTTATACTCGCTGGCAGCACCGGGTACGGTTTTTCGCACACAACCGCTTAAACGGCAACAAGTACAGGAGTGCCTATTAAGGGCTGCATGAAGTTTTTCGGTAGCATAAACCGGCATTTTATATCTGTCTGCAAGAACGCCCAAACTTTTAATATGATCGATATGATCGTGTGTAACAAGAATAAACTCTATAGAGTCTAATGCAATACCATGCTCGGCAAGACGCTTCTTTACGGTTCGGGGACCAATACCGGCATCTATCAGCAAAGCCGTATGTTCATTTCCTATATAATAACAATTACCATTACTTCCGCTGGATATACTAAAAAATTTAACCATTTACGTAAGCACCTCCGTAACTACTTTAGAGAGATCTGTACCGGTATCGTACCATAACGTCTTGAATCCTATTTCGCATGCCGTATCTACATTAGCGGCGGCATCATCTACAAATAAAGTCTCCTCCGCCTTAATATCGGCATCGGAAAGCAGTTGCTCAAAAATAGCTTTACCCGGTTTGGATTTTTTCATTTCAAACGATAAATACAATTTATCGAACACATCATGAATCGCAACACCTCCTGCTTTCTCAAAAAGTAGAGCCGCATATTCCCATGCAATAGGATTGGTATTACTTAATAAAAATAATTTGTAATTTTTTCTCTTCAATTCCAATAAAAAATCCACTTTATAGCCACTCACTTCCGTTAAAAAAGCACACAATGCAGAATCAATCTGATCATCCGTAATATCCTTATTTAAAGAATATTGCCTTACACTCTCCCTGAATTCTCCTGCTCCTATCACTCCATCTTCAAATTGGGCAAAAAAACCTTTCTGGGCATATGCACTCAGATAATCTCCAAAATCATGAAAACCCAGAATATGGGAAAAAGCATTTAAACAGTTCTTTCTATTTAAGGAAACCAGAACGCCTCCCAAATCAAATATTATATTCTTAATCATTCAGTTAGCTAAGAGTTGCAATTAGTTTGGTAAATAAAACGGTCATTTTATCGGCAGCAGCATTGGCAGCCTTTACAACATCATCTCCGTCGTTCACATAATCGGCGGCATAATCATCGTGCGCCTCATTTGTAATAACAGACATTCCAAAAACAGGGATATCTGAATGGCGTGCCACAATCACCTCCGGAATAGTAGACATACCAACCGCATCTGCCCCAATCAATCTAAAGTACCTGTATTCTGCAGGAGTCTCATAAGTGGGGCCGGTACCGGCCAGATAAACCCCTTTGTGCAACGGAATCCCCTCTTTAGCCGCAATAGACTCAGCAGCAGCCATTAAAGCAGGATTATAAGGATGCGTCATATCGGAGAACCGGGGGCCGAATTCATCCATATTCTTCCCGATAAGCGGATTGGGAAGCAAATTAATATGATCTCTGATAATCATAAGATCCCCTACCTTAAAATCAAAATTTACACCGCCTGCAGCATTGGAAACAAATAAATATTGAATACCCAGTACTTTAAGAACTCGAATGGGCAACGTAACCAACTCCATAGGGTACCCTTCATAATAATGAAATCTTCCCTGCATTGCCACAATAAATTTCCCCCCCAGCATTCCTGCAATCAGGTTCCCTTTATGCCCAATAGCCGTAGAAGCCGCAAAATTAGGTATCTCATGATACGGAATTACAATCTGATTTTCTATTTTATCGGCGAGCTTTCCAAGACCGCTACCCAATACAATCCCCGCAAGAGGAGTTCTACCACCCAGTTTATTTTTTATAAAGTCTGCTGCTTCAACTATTTTTTTAACTCTTTCGTCCATATCTGTCTATTTTAAAAGTTTCTTATAAAGTTTGTTTACCTGGTCTAATATCTCTTGTTCACCCGGAACAATTCTATTCTGCATTACCATATTACCATTACAAATAACGGTATCCACACAAGATGAATTTGCAGAATAAATAAAATTTCCGAGGAAATTAATAGTAGGGGTAAACGCATAATTATTAATATCTATCAAACATAAATCGGCCAGTGCCCCCTCTGCCAGCACTCCCGTATTCAAACGCAATGCATATGCTCCATTTACGGTAGCAGCATTCATAAGCTCCTCCAGAGGCATGGCAGACGGATCTTTCCTCCATGCTTTCTGCACAAGGGCCGCTGTTTTAAGGGCCTCGCGTAAATCCAGATTATTAGAAGAAGCGCACCCGTCCGTACCCATACATACCGTCACTCCCGCATCTTTTAATTCTCTATACCTAAACCTGTAACCGGATGCCAGTTTAAGATTGGAGTTAATATTATGCACCGCTTTTACATTGTGCCTGGCAAGAATCCTTATATCCTCTCCGTTTAGCCACACACAATGAGCTGCAATCACTTCCGGCCCCAGAACGCCCAGTTTTTCCAAATAGGCTGTAGGTGTAAGACCATGTTTACGAATTGATTCCTTATTCTCTGCTGCAGTCTCCGATATATGAATATGCACCAACAAATTATGGGCTCTTGCAAACTCACTTGCCCACACAATCATCTCTTCACTAACACTATACGGAGAATGGATTCCAATGGCAAAACGGGTAAGAGGATTCCATCTTTTAGAAGCCTCGTAAGTTCTTACGCACTCTTCTTTAAGATGCTGCGCCTTATTTTTATCAAACAAATCCAGAATCACATAAGGGAGAAAAGCACGCAATCCCATCTCTGTTACCGCTTTAACAGCAGTTTCAACCATCCAGTACTGATCATTAAAACAAGTTGTTCCTGTTTTAATCATCTCCAGGCATGCCAGTTTTGTCCCCCAGTAAATAAGTTCTTCATCCAGATGCGGCTCAATGGCCCAGATTTCATTCAGCCATGTTTTTAACTTTGCATCTTCTTTCACTCCGCGCATAAGAGTCATAGCCGAATGAGTATGCATATTGATTAAACCCGGTATCGCAACCTTACCGGCCCCACTCACAACAACAATATCTTTATCATTTGTGGAAATACTCTCCCCTATCTTTATGATCGTCTCTCCTTCAATAAGAATATCTTTTACCTCATTATCAAGCAGAACACCTTTAATTAATATCCCTTTCATAAATTACTTCGTTCAAAATTTAACAAAAATAACCAAAAAAATCGTAATTTGGCAGAAAAATATAATTAATGAAATTTCTCTGGCTAGATATTAATGCCTCCTACTCGCACTCTTCCCTTGCATTGCCGGCCCTGCATGCGCAATTGGACAATAAAACATTACAACAAACCAAATGGAAAATAGTATCGGGAACCTTAAAAACCAATCCTGCACAAATCATAGCACAGGTGCAGGAGTTTGCCCCTCACTACATCTTTGCAACCGGCTGGCTTTTTAATATAGAATATCTGTTAAATATATTAGGCAGGATAGATGCCCTCAAAAAACCGTCGGGAATCTTCTTAGGAGGGCCGCAATTCATAGGCAATAACGAACAATTCCTCCGCTGCAACCCATTTATTACTGCTGTTTTTAAAGGAGAAGGAGAAGATATGTTTCCTCAATTTATTCAAATTCTTAATAGGGAATATCCCGATAACTCATGGAAAACCATCCCCGGCTTTGAATACATCCGGCCAACAACCCACAACAGCCAAACAAATACCCCAAACGGATCATACATAGAATCAAAACTGCAAAGTGTACTAAACTTTAAGGATCTAACCATTGCGGAGCAATCTCCATTTTTTAATTGGGAAAAAGCATTTGTACAAATAGAAACTTCCCGAGGATGCTTTAATACCTGCCGTTTTTGTGTAAGTGGCATTCATACAGCACCGGTGCAAAACATTCCGGTAGAGGAACTGCGCCAAAGACTTAATACCATTCTATCCCACGGAATTAAAGAGGTAAGAGTATTAGACCGCACCTTTAATGCCAATCCGGCACGGGGAATAGAACTCATTGCCCTCTTTGCCGAATACTCCGGTAAAATACAATTTCACATAGAAGTACACCCGGCCTTGCTCACTCCATCTCTAAAAGAGTACCTAAAAACCATCCCTTGCAATTTACTACATGTAGAGGCGGGAATCCAGAGTTTGCGTGATACCGTAATAGAAGAGTGTCGACGTTTTGGAAAAACAAGCGATGCAATAGAAGGATTAAAATATCTGCTGGCACTCAAAAAATTTGAAGTGCATGCCGATTTAATAGCGGGACTGCCCGGCTATACATATCAGGCCCTTATAGAAGACACTCTGGAAATGATACAAATAGGGCCGCAGGAAATACAATTGGAGCTACTTAAACTATTACCGGGGACCTATTTTAGAAAGAACAGCACTCAACTGCAAATTAACTACGCACCTACCCCTCCCTATGAAGTACTTGAAACCCCGTCCATTTCATATCAGGAGCTACAAAAAAGTATGGTATTATCCAGAATATTAGAATATTGGTACAACGATGCCAGGTGGAGAACTGCTTTCACTCTTATATTCTCCAAGCAAAAAGAAATGCTCCTAAAATTGATAGACCAATTATACCCCGGTGACTTTCTTATCCAGCCCATGAGTTTTGAGTCAAAATCCATGTTATTATATCAATTTTGTAAAACATATTATCCTGATAACCTGTTTACTATATCATTACAATGGATACGCAACGGGCTCTCCGTAAAAAAAGAACCGGCCAATATTCTAACGGCCTGGAACAGTAAAACGCCCCAATATGAAAACCCTCTTTTTAACAAAAATAACTATCAGATTAAATATTATTACGCAATACATAACGGTCTAATATATTGGTTTTCATTCAATAATGAAACCAGTAGAAATACGCCATCACAAGAATTAGTAAAAACGCTTATTTAAGTTTTAAACTGTAAGTTAAAAAAAGAGAATCATTATTTTTTATAACAAAGTATAGAAAGCAGCAATCTTTTTATTAATTTTGCACAAAACTAAAGTATATGATTACAGAAGAATTAATATCTCCCAAAAGTATCGTAGTAGTAGGCGGCTCGGACGACTCCACAAAACCGGGTGGAAATGCACTAAAGAATTTAATAAAGACAAATTATAAAGGAAAATTATACGTAGTAAATCCTAAATCGGATCACGTACAAGGGAAACCCACCTATAAATCCGTAGATGATTTACCGCAGGTAGACTGCGCAATTCTGGCAATTCCTGCCAAACTATGTGTTGATGCCGTAGAAACCTTATGCGGTAAAAAAGGGTGCAAAGCAATTATCATCTTCTCCGCCGGATTCCATGAAGATGGACCGGAAGGAGCTGCTCTGGAGGCAAAAATTGTAGAAAGTGTAAACAAATACGGTGCCTCCCTGATAGGCCCCAACTGTATAGGAGTAGCAACACCCCATTACGCCGGAATCTTCACCCATCCAATATCAAATTTATCACCAAATGGTATCGATATTATTTCCGGCTCCGGAGCCACCGTTGTATTCATTATGGAGGCAGCCATTCAGCACGGAATTAAATTCGCCCATGTATTTTCGGTTGGAAACAGTGCCCAGATTGGCGTAGAAGATGTCCTGCAATATTTAGACGAATCATACGTATCAGGGGTAAGTTCTCCCGTCAAACTCCTTTATATAGAGAGTATTAATAATCCCGATAAATTATTAAAACACGCAAAATCACTCATCTCCAAGGGGGCACGCATTGCCGCAATCAAAGCCGGATACAGTGAGGCAGGAAGCCGTGCGGCATCCTCCCACACCGGAGCCCTTGCTTCCCCCGATAAAGCGGTATCAGCCTTGTTGCGCAAAGCCGGAATCATAAGAGTATACAGCCGTGGAGAACTTGCCAACATAGCGGCAATCCTTAATTTCCCAAAACCAAAAGGAAACAAAATAGCAATTATTACCCATGCCGGCGGTCCTGCCGTAATGCTCACCGATGTACTCAGCTCCAACGGCATACAAATTCCAAAAATATCGGGACCAAAAGCAGATGCTTTGCTGGAGAAACTCTTCCCCGGCTCCTCTGTAAGTAATCCTATCGATTTTCTTGCAACCGGAACAGCACAACAGCTCGCACATATTATAGATGCCTGCAACAATGATTTTGATATAGACACCATGGCTGTTATCTTTGGAAGTCCGGGACTAACAGACGTAACAGACGTATACAAAGTATTACTGGAAAAGATAAAAACATCTAAAAAACCAATTTATCCAATCTTACCGTCTATTATTAATGCAGAAAGTGCAATCAAAGAGTATCAATCCTTAGGCGGAATCTCCTTTAATGAAGAAGTAGCTTTTGGAAAAGCGTTTGTAGAAATGGTAAACACGCCGCAACCCCAATTAGATGTAGTGCAACCGGCTGTAGACAAACAGATTATCAGAAATATTATAAACTCCAGTAAAAATGGGTACCTGATGCCGCTCCAAGTGCAGGAACTATTGGATGCCGCAGGAATCAACAGAGCAAAAGAAGCTATAGCCAATACTGTAGAAGAGGCCCTTGAAGCAGTTCGTGAAATAGGATACCCAATTGTAATGAAAGTAATAGGCCCTATACACAAGACCGATGTAGGAGGAGTTTCGCTGAATATAGCAGACGATAACACCATGGCAGCTGAATTTATCAGAATGATGACCATCCCCGACACCACGGCAATCTTATTGCAGCCTATGCTAAAAGGAACCGAAATCTTTATTGGTGCAAAAAAAGAAGATAAATTCGGCACTATTATTATGTGCGGCTTGGGTGGAATTTTCATTGAAGCCCTTAAAGATGTAAACTCGGAACTTGCCCCGGTATCTAAACAAGAGGCAGATGATATGATTGAGAACCTAAAAGGTTACAAAATCATAAAAGGAATACGAGGACAAGAGGGGGTAAACATAACCATGTTCAATGAAACCATCAGACGAGTATCGGCGTTGTGCACCGTTGCGCCTGAGATTGCGGAAATGGATCTGAACCCGCTTTTGGGGAACAGCAAAACCGTTACGGCAGTAGATGCACGGATAAAAATAGAAAAATAATGGTCTCCATTATACAACTTATTAAATAATATTGAATGATTAAAATAAAATTTACTAATTTCGTAGAAAAATTCAAATCTCTTACGCCAACAACGCAAGGCTTCATAGTGGTAGGTATTCTTCTTATTATTGGTATTATAATAAGGTGGAGATACATACTGGAAGAAATTACCAGAGGCTTTAATTTTTTTAACAAATAATATAAAAGTAATAACCAAGCTAAAAATAATAAATATGGCATTACAAGGAGCTATAGTAGTAGACACCGAACGGTGTAAAGGTTGCAGCGTATGTGTTTCAAATTGCCCTACGCAAACAATTGCCCTCGCAAAAGAGGTAAACGGAAAGGGATATAATTTCGCCTATATGGCAAACCCCGAAAAATGTACCGGCTGTACAAACTGCGCAACAGTTTGCCCCGATGCAGTAATCACAGTATATAGAGTTAAGATCTAAAAAACTAGAAATATGGCTGAAAAAATATTAATGAAGGGCAATGAAGCAATTGCTCACGGCGCAATCAGATATGGTTGCGATGGCTATTTTGGCTACCCTATCACTCCACAATCGGAGGTTATGGAGACACTTATGGATGAAAAACCCTGGGAAACTACCGGAATGGTAGTGCTTCAGGCAGAAAGTGAAACATCGTCTATTAATATGGTGTACGGAGGAGCATGTACCGGTAAAAAGGTAATGACCTCATCCAGTAGCCTTGGTATAAGTCTTATGTGTGAAGGTCTGAGCTACCTTGCAGGAGCCGAGCTACCTTGTGTAATTGTAAACGTACAAAGAGGTGGTCCCGGATTAGGAACCATCCAGCCAAGTCAGGCAGACTACTTTCAGGCTGTAAAAGGGGGCGGACACGGTGATTACAAAATGATTGTACTGGCACCGGCATCCGCACAAGATATGTATGATTTTGTAGACAAAGGATTTGATCTTGCATTCAAATACAGAACTCCTGTCATGATTCTCTCAGACGGTGTTATCGGGCAGATGATGGAGAAGGTTGAGATGCGTGATATGAAACCGCGCAGAACTCAGGAAGAAATTATAAAAGAATGTCCATGGGCAACAACCGGAAAACCTTCCAGCAGAAAACAAAATGTAATAACATCATTGGCACTGGAAGCTCCCGTACAAGAGGCTTTTAATCAAAAATTACAAGCAAAATACAAAGAAATTGAGGCAAACGAAGTTTTATACGAAACCTATAAAACAGAAGATGCTGAGCATCTTATTGTTGCATTCGGAAGTATGTCTCGGTTAAGCGAAGCTGCCGTGAATATTGCAAGAGAACATGGCTACAAAGTTGGTTTGCTACGCCCTATCACTCTCTTTCCATTCCCTGAGAAACCAATTCAGGCACTTCTTCCACAATTAAAAAGCGTAATGTCCGTAGAGATGAACGCCGGCCAAATGGTAGAAGACGTAAGACTGGCAGTAAACGGTAAAGTCCCTGTTAATTTCCATGGCAGACTAGGAGGAATGATTCCTTCTCCAGAGGAAATTTATGAGGCTCTTGTTAAATTTATTAATAAATAAGAACTATGGATATAAAAGATATAATCAAACCAGAGAACAAGGTATATTCAAAAACTCCTCTTCTCACAGAAAAAATACTCCACTACTGCCCCGGATGTACTCATGGCACAGTCCATAAAATCATTGCTGAGGTAATAGAAGAAATGGGTATTCAAGAGAAAACCATAGGCATATCACCTGTCGGTTGCTCCGTATTTGCATACAACTATATAGATATAGACTGGGAACAAGCTGCCCACGGAAGAGCTCCGGCTCTTGCAACAGCTACCAAACGTCTTAATCCCGATAAATACGTATTTACCTATCAGGGAGACGGAGACCTTGCATCCATAGGAACCGCAGAAATCATGCACGCATGCAACAGAGGAGAAAACATTGTCGTAATCTTCATAAATAATGCAATTTACGGTATGACCGGCGGCCAGATGGCCCCTACCACACTTATCGGACAAGTTACCGCCACCACCCCATACGGAAGAAGCGTAGAACTAAACGGCCACCCTTTAAAAATCACCGAGCTAATTGCTCAATTAGAAGGAACCTGCTACGTTACAAGACAATCCGCACAAAACCCACTGGCAGTAAGAAAGACAAAAAAAGCAATCAGAAAAGCTTTTGAGAACTCTATGATGAATAAAGGAACTTCATTTGTAGAGGTAGTAGGTACATGTAATTCGGGTTGGAAACTAACTCCTGTAAAAGCGAATAAATGGATGGAAGAAAATATGTTCCCATTCTATCCGCTGGGAGATATGAAAGATAAGTAAACCGTTAACGCAATAAAATAATTGAAAGATGAAAGAAGAATTAATTATAGCAGGATTTGGAGGACAAGGAGTTTTATCAATGGGTAAAATTCTGGCTTATTCAGGAATTATGCAAGGACAAGAGGTTACCTGGATGCCGTCGTACGGCCCCGAAATGCGTGGTGGTACTGCCAACGTTACGGTAATCTTAAGTGATAGAAAAATCAGTTCCCCTATTTTAAGTAAATACGACACTGCAATCATCCTTAATCAGCAGTCGATGGATAAATTTGAAAATCTTGTAAAACCCGGCGGATATCTTATTTACGATCCCAACGGCATAACAAGACATCCATCCAGAAAAGATATCAATATCTGCTCCATAGCTGCGGTTGATGAGAGTTCCCTTATGGGAAATGCCAAGGCCTTTAATATGGTTGTACTTGGAGCCTTTTTAAAAAAGAAACCTATTGTAACCATGGAAAGTGTTATAAAAGGACTTAAAAAATCACTCCCGGAAAGACATCACCATCTGGTTCCCATGAATGAACAGGCTATTAAATTAGGTATGGATAAGATAGTAGATATAAACAAGTTATAATATTGTATCTAAAATAATGATAAAAGCTCTTATAATTTGTAAGAGCTTTTATTTTTTTTAAAATTATTTTATTAACTTTGCTCCATTAAAATTTATAAAATGAGCGGAGAAAGCCAGATATTAATAGGAAAGCTTAAAGGTCATATCGGACAAATCATCTCTAATTATGAGTCCGTAGCGTCCGATAATATTCTACTTAAAGAAGAACTGTCCGCCTGCAAAAAGGAATTAGAAACAAGTAAAAACACAATAAAGGAACTAGAGAAAAAATTAGAGCAACTACAACTTATAAAAGCATTTGGAGCTTCATCGCAAGATGTAAAAGAGGCTAAACAAAAGATAGGAAGGATTGTGAAGGAAATAGATAAGTGTATCTCAATGCTAAATGACTGATAATGGAACAACAATCAATTAAAATAGGTATCGCGGATAGAGTTTATCCCATAAAAATCAATCCTGCAGAGGAGGAAAAGATTCGTATTGCCGTAAAAAGGCTTAACGAAAGGATTGAATTTTACAGGCAGAGATTCGCCGGTCGTGATACGCAGGATGCCCTCTCCATGTCACTACTGCAATTTGCGTTAAAAGTAGTAGAGACTGAACAAAATGAGGAGTTAAGCGGTTTATTAACTGATTTGAAATTATTGGACAATCAATTGAGTGAATATATTGAAAATATTTAATTTACCCCTCTAGCCGTTGGGCACAGCTCTTTGCGAAAATCAACACTATACACGGAAACGAGTTACTCGACAGATAAAGACAGGCCTGGGTTACCCTCACGGGGATTCCATTTATGGGACGTTGGAAGTCTGCATCTATAATCGGAGCTCAAATCTTATTATTTAAGATTTTTCTGAAAACAGCGTGCCCAGCGGCTTTTTTATTTAAAGCCTAACTAAAATAATTAACTAAATTAACTATAAGATATATACAACTCATGGAAATATTGACAATCATCATTTTATCAATTGTAGGGGCACTTACCGGTTTTTTTGCCGCCTACTATATCGTTAATAATGTCGTATTAAAGAAGAAAAAGGAACAAATCATTAAAGAAGCAGAAATAGAAGGGGAGAATATTAAAAAAGAAAAAATATTTCAGGCAAAGGAGAAATTCCTTCAACTTAAAAGCGAACACGAACAATTTATTAACGAGAAAAACAGTCAGATTCAGCAACTGGAGACAAAAGCAAAACAAAAAGAGCTTGTAATCAACCAACAGACAGCTGATATTGCTAAAAAACAAAAAGAGGTAGATACGATTAAAGAAAACCTTAAAACACAAGTTGAAATCGTTAATAAAAAGAGCGAAGAATACGATAAGTTAAGGCTGGGTGCTATTGAAAAAATAGAAAATATTGCCGGTATGACGGCTGCCGAGGCCAAAGCCCAATTGGTACAAACCATGAAAGATGAGGCGAAAACCCAGGCAATGTCATTTATCAACGATGTTATGGACGAAGCTCGCCTAACGGCATCCAAAGAGGCTAAACGTATTGTTATTAATACGATTCAAAGAACCGCACCGGAGACTGCTATTGAGAATGCCGTTACTGTCTTTAACATAGAGAGCGACGAGATTAAAGGGCGCATTATAGGGCGGGAAGGAAGAAATATCAGGGCTTTGGAAGCAGCAACCGGAGTGGAAATAGTTGTAGACGATACTCCTGAAGCAATTTTATTGTCTGCATTTGATCCTGTAAGAAGAGAAGTTGCCCGTCTTGCCCTGCATCAGCTGGTTACCGATGGCCGTATTCACCCGGCAAGAATAGAAGAAGTAGTTGTCAAAGTGCAGAAACAGCTGGAAGAAGAGATTATGGAAACAGGTAAAAGAACCTGTATAGACCTGGGTGTCCATGGATTACATATTGAACTCATTAAACTAATCGGTAGAATGAAATACCGTTCCTCATATGGCCAGAACCTGTTGCAACATTCAAGAGAAGTTGCCAATATCTGTGCTACTATGGCATCTGAACTTGGTCTTAATCCAAAAGCTGCAAAAAGAGCCGGTTTGCTTCATGATATTGGAAAAGTATCGGACGAAGATCCGGAACTTCCACATGCAATCTTAGGTATGAAACTGGCTGAGAAATACAAAGAGAAACCGGAAATATGCAATGCAATAGGTGCTCACCACGAGGAGGTTGAAATGACCTCTCTTCTCTCCCCTCTTGTACTTGTAGGAGACGCTATATCGGGAGCAAGGCCGGGAGCAAGACGCGAGGTGATTGAATCGTATATTAAGAGACTCAAAGATATGGAGAATATCGCCATGTCGCATGCCGGAGTGACTAAAACCTATGCAATTCAGGCAGGTAGAGAGTTGCGCGTAATTGTAGGAAGCGAACAAGTATCGGATCAGGAGGCGGAAAATCTATCAATGGATATAGCAAAGAAAATTCAGGACGAGATGGTTTATCCGGGTCAGGTAAAAATTACCGTTATCCGCGAAACCCGCTCTGTAAGTTTTGCAAAATAATCTTATAGTATTATAAAAAAAAGAACGGAGGTGACGGCCTCCGTTCTTTTTTTTATACCACCAAACAAATCATCATCAGATATTTATCGTAAACGTATCTGCATCTAACCAAACCGGGAATGTTACCCGAAATGCTTTTAGTTTTTCCAACTCTATTTCTCCTTTAATGATTTGAATATTTGTATTTGCCGTTTTTGAGGGGATGAGTTGTTCTTCTCCGGTGTTGTTCCCTTTGTAGTCTACAAACATGGAACTTGGAATATATTCACAATCTTCGTCCGTTCCTACTCTATTTACAAAAGCCATGTAGGCTGTGTTCTCAAGGGCTCTGGTTTTTACCAAAGGGGCTATTATCTTTACTCTGGAAAGGGGAAAATTGGCAATATTAATGAGTACATCGTATTGATTATTTAGATTTCTGCTCCAGATTGGGAATCTTATATCATAACAAATATTGAGAGCAAAGCGCACCCCTTTGTATTCTGCTACGGCTTGTTTTTTTCCGGCTGTATAAAATCCGTTCTCCCGGGCCATTCTAAAAAGGTGCCTTTTATCGTAATAGATATATTGGCCGTTGGGATATACAAAGAAAGCCCTGTTATAAATATGATCTTCTTCATTTTGATTGAATGCCGGTTCTCTAAAAGGAAAAGAGGCAACTACGGCGGCATCATATTTTGCGGCCGTTTTTTGCATCCACCGGAATGATGGTCCCTCTATATTTTCGGCCAAGGAGGTATTCATGGTAAAACCGGTGGTAAACATCTCAGGAAATATTATCACGTCACTCTTATAAGTTAACGAATCTAAAAGAGAGTCCATGTTTTTGAAATTCTCATTTTTATTTTCCCAAGCAATATCGGTAGAGCAAAGTGTTACTATCATTTTTTTTATTTTTTGTATATTTTATTTACAACCAATGCGATCGCTCCATCTCCCGTTACATTACAGGCTGTCCCAAAGCTATCCATTGTAATATATAATGCTATCATAAGTCCTTGCAGGGTTTCATCAAATCCCAGCATAGAGGATAATAGCCCTAAAGCGGCCATAATTGCGCCACCGGGTACGCCCGGTGCTGCTACCATGGTTATTCCCAGCATACATATGAAACCTGCGAATATGTCCAGACCGCATGGCATGCCCATCATCCAGATAATGGCAAAGGCACAGGCCACAATTTTTAATATGCTCCCCGATAAATGAACTGTAGCACATAGAGGAACGACAAAGTCTGCAATCTCGTCACTTACACCGTTTTTCTTAGTCTGGCCCAATGTGACGGGGATGGTAGCTGCAGATGATTGTGTCCCCAAAGCCGTCATATAAGCCGGAAGCATGGTAATAAGTGCTTTAATAGGGTTTTTCTTACTTATGATTCCTGCTATACTAAACTGAATTAACAGCAGTAATACATGCATGATAAAGATTACAACAATTACCTTTAAAAATAGTTGGAGAATAGCTGAAACTTGCCCTTCTGCCCCTATCTTTAGAAAAATGCCAAAGATATAAAGAGGCAAGAACGGGATGATTGCTTTTTTTATAAGAATGGTAATAAGTTCTCTGAATTCTACGAGTACGCTTTTAAAACTATTTCCTTGTACGGCCGATAGTCCCAACCCCAGAACAAATGCCATTACCAGAGATGTTGTAACTTCCATGATTGGTGGCATATCTATGGTAAAATAGGGCTGCAGACTGGCTACGGAGAGATCTCCCAACTCTTCCAGTGCTCCGCTTTGGGTAAGAATCATAGGGTAGCTCCACTCACATACAAAATAAGAGAAGAATCCTGCAAACAGAGTAGAGCCATAGGCTATCAGTACTGTGATTCCTAGTAATTTACCCGCCCCGTTTCCTAATTCTGCAATTCCCGGTGCTACAAGCCCCAGAATAATGAGGGGGATTGCAAATCCCAGAAAGTTACCGAATATTCCGTTAATGGTTATAAAGATGCGGGTAATTTCATCAGGGAAAAACATAGAGCATAAAATGCCCAAAATAATTGCTATGATAATTTTTGGAAGCAATCCAATTGTAATCTTTTTCATATAGTTGTCGTTACGTTTTTTTCTTTTCAGTAGATCTGTTATTTGGATTCTTTATCATGGAACACTTTATCCTCGCCGGCCAGGATTCCTATGCCCCATTCTCCATCCGATTTTGCCCATGCGCGGTGCATTAATCCCGTATTAAATTCCATAACCACGTTTCCGTCTTTATCTACGCAAATTACTCCGCCGCCCGATCCCTCCATGGAATCAATCTTGTTCCAGATCACATCATGTGCAGCATCTTTTAGGGAGAGGCCTTTGTATTCCATTTGTGCATAAATATCGTACGCCACAACCCTGCGGATCCAAAGTTCGCCATGTCCTGTCCCCGATATTGCGACCTGTTCATTGTTCGCATAAGTTCCTGCCCCAATTACCGGCACATCTCCTACCCTGCCCCATTTTTTTCCGCTCATTCCTCCGGTAGAGGTTGCAGCGGCCAGATCACCCTGCTTATCAAGCACTACGCACCCCACCGTACCCATTGGCTTTCCCTGTATGCTGTCTACTTTGTATTTATTATACTGTTTTAATCTGTCGGGAGTAGAAAAATAAGAGTTATCTACTATCTCCAGCCCTTTTTCTTTTGCAAAATGAGATGCCCCTTCTCCTATTAAAAATACATGCGGCGAGTGTTCCATCACTTCTCTGGCTAGTTTTATAGGATTTTTTACATCTTTTACCCCGGCAATTGCACCTGCTTTTAGCGTTTTTCCATCCATAATGGCAGCATCCAGTTCATGCACCCCCTCCGATGTGGTTACCGCCCCATGTCCGGCATTAAATAACGGGCAATTTTCCATATATACCACAACCGCTTGTGCTACATCCAACGCCTGCGCCCCTTCTGCCAGCATTTTTTTGCCAATGATAAGAGCCTCTGTAAGATGTTGTTCATATTGTGCTTTTTTATCTGCCGACATTTTTAACGGAGCCTTTGTTCCGTCTACCAGCGTTTTTTGTTTTCCTCCCGCACCACCGTGCACAACAATTGCCCACTGCCCGCCGGTTGCCTCTTTTGCTTCTTTATCTTGAGCATTCATATTTGATGTCCAGAGTGTTAATAACGCTATTGCTAAAACAGCATACCCTCTTTGAATGTATTTTTTTGATAACATAATAAATAGTATAGTTTAGTTAGTTTAAAATTAGAGGAGTAAAGATACAAAAATCTTACATATGCATTGTAAAAAATCCCTCCCGGCCCATAAAAAGACGAAGAGGGATATAAAAATGATAAGCAATATTGGGAAAGAGGTGTTGTAGAAACTAAATAGTTCACCTAATATTTCACCTCCCCCCCCATTTTTCTCCAAACCACAACAATATAAGCCAGCACAAATGGTATAGCCAGCGATACATAGGCCATTACAGTCAGGGTTAACAAACTGGAGGAGCTATTATAGAGCGTTAGCGAATCCTGTATGTTTACTAGTGACGGGAAATAAGCCGTATTATTTAACGCAGCACAAATAAGGATGGGCCAGACAGCCAGTACCACACCCGCCCCGGTAATGTAAAAGCTCTTTTTTGCAATAGCAGATTTTGGTACAAACATGGCGTAAACCAGCCCGACAAGCACCAGCACTACCCCGAATAGTAAAAGTACCAGCGGCCACAACAGTTCTATAAAATTAAAAAAATATTTATATGGTACGGCCATGATTATTCCCGATTCCGGGTTAACGGAGTATCCTGTTTTTAAGAGTAAAGTCACCAGAAAAGCTACAAACAACAATACAAAAGTAACTCCCGATATTTTTAACTGAATGGAGGCACGTTCCTTAAAGGCTTCAAAATTATCGGGAAGCTTGTTGCCAAGGATAAACAGCAACCCTAAGGTACGAGCGGCAAAAAATACGACAAACCCCAGCAAAAGATTAAATGAATTTGCAATGGCATCCAATCCCATCCAGTCGTTTGTCCAATAGGAAATGGTTGGATTACTAGGTTCGGTAATGTTTAGTTTATCCATACTGTAGGCTCCGCCGGAAAATAACGTACCTACGGCAACACCCAGCAGAATGGTTCCAAACATTCCGTTCAGGAACAAAAACAGATCGTACGTACGGGCACCAAGCAGGTTGGCCGTTTTGTTTCTGAACTCATACGATACGGCTTGCACTACAAATAAAAATAAAATAGAGAGCCACAACCAGTAAGCTCCTCCAAAGCTGGTTGAGTAGAAAAGGGGAAAAGAGGCAAATGCCGCCCCGCCAAATGTAACGAGTGTGGTAAATGTAATTTCCCATTTGTGTCCCAGCACAGAGATAAGATATTTTTTTTCATCTTCCGTTTTGGCGGTTCCGTAAATCATGGTCTGTCCCCCTTGTACAAAAAGGAGAAATACCAATAGGGCACCAAGCAGTGAGACCAGTACCCACCAATATTGTTGTAAAAAATGCAAAGTTTCCATATTATTCTATCCCCTCGGGACCTTTTTTTATTTGGTTAAACATAATTTTAAGCTCTGCTATTAACAAAACCGTAAAGAGTGCAAAGAAAATAGCAATGGTAGTGTATACATTTGAGGCAGAAACTCCCGATACTGCAGCCTGTACCGGCAACAGATTCTGTATTGTCCACGGCTGACGTCCAACTTCCGCTACAATCCATCCGCTCTGAGAGCAGATATAAACCAGTGGAATACTTAAAATAGAGAGATACAAAAACCATTTCTGTTGTTGCAAATTGTATTTTTGCTTATTATGCAGATTCAGCAATACCAATACAACTGTAAAGAACAAAATAAAATAAACTCCCAAAATTACCATAATACGGAATGAATAGAAACTAAGAGCAACCGGAGGGATGCTCTCACCGGGATGTTTAAGGTATCCGTACCCAAAATATTCAAAATTTTCCAGTAATGCCTCTTTGGCTTGAGCCATAGCAGTGGTGTTACCAACGGTTTTTGCTTTTTGATAGGCTTCCAGTGCTTTAATGGCAATGTGCCCTTTGGCTACTTTATCATAAAAAGAAGGGGCCGGCACCATCTTCCCGGTGGCATCTTTATATAGGTATCCGCCGTTAATAATATCGGTGATCCCCGGTACAAATGAATCTCCTTCTCTGTTGGCTAGAAAAGAGAGCCCTTGGGGAATGGAGATATTAAAGAGATATTCGTCTTCTTTGTTATCAAATTGTTTATTTGTATTCAGAACGCCTACTGCAACCAGTGGGGTGCCGTTTTGTCCGTGATAAAGTCCCTCCATGGCAGCCAATTTCATAGGTTGTACTCTGGATACCTGCACAGCAGACCCGTCTCCGCTGAACGCCAATAATAAGGAAGATATAAGGCCGAAGATTCCCGCATATTGCATGCTCTTGTAGGCAAATTTCTCATCACGTTTTTTTAGAAGATACCATGCGGATATGCCTATTACAACAACGCTGGCCAGTACAAAAGCACTAGTTGCGGTATGAAATAGCTTGTTCATGGCAACCGGAGAAAATACGACAGCCCAGAAATCGACCATTTCGCTTCTGGCAGTGTTAGGGTTAAACTCCATTCCAATAGGATATTGCATCCATGAGTTAGCAATAAGAATCCATACAGCAGAGAGGTTTGCTCCAATGGCCGTAAGCCAGGTAGAGGCAAGATGAAATTTTTTAGAGACTTTCCCCCATCCAAAATACATGACCGCAAAGAAAGTACTTTCCATGAAGAAAGCAAAAATCCCCTCAATAGCCAAAGGTGCTCCAAATATATCCCCCACAAACCACGAGTAGTTGCTCCAATTGGTTCCGAATTCAAATTCCAAAATAATACCGGTTGCAACACCTATGGCAAAGTTAATAGCAAAAATTCTCATCCAGAACTTGGTGGTTTTTTTCCAGAATTCCTCACCGCTCAGTACGTATTTTGTCTCCATAAAGGCAATTATAAACCCCAATCCAAGGGTGAGCGGAACAAAGATCCAGTGAAACATTGCGGTTAGTGCAAACTGTAATCTGGACGCTTCAATTAAACTTGTTGTTAAAACCATAATGTAAAATTTAAGTTAATATTTATTTACGAATAAGATTTTCTATCACTTTGTTACTTTTTTCTTCCTGCGTTTTGCAGTCGCTTAGCGCAGGTTTAAAAAAGAACAGCTTAAGAATGAGAAAAAGGATGATCAATTTTATAAAAATAATAGCCCATAGGGTTTTACCTACTGTCATGCTTTTAAATCCGGTTCTGTAAAAATCTACTATTTTCTTTATTTTATCCATCCTGAGCATATTTAGTGTAAAATTAAATAATAATCTATATTATCCAATATTCTTTATAAATTAATTTGAAAGATGACAGTATTTTTTGAGGTTGTTCTAGAAAAAAGTACATTTGTACTCTTTAATAAATAACAAATCAAATCAGTAATAGTCATGGAAAGAAGAAATTTCATTAAAGCGGCCCTATGCGGCACCCTTGCAGGAGCAATGAATTTTAGAAGTTCGCAATTAAACGCAAAAGAGACCATGAGTATAGCGGTAGAGAATGATATGGTTGCGGTAATGGGGGGAGAACCTGTGGAAATGTATACGCAAGCCATTGCAGCAATGGGTGGAATGAGCTTATATGTAAAGGAAGGGGAGAAAGTTGTGGTAAAACCCAATATAGGATGGGATAAAAAGCCGGAATTTGGAGCGAATACCAATCCGCAGTTGGTGGCAGCCATTGTAAAAGATTGCCTGGCCGCAGGGGCAAGCGAAGTAACGGTATTCGATCATACATGCGACGAATGGCAGGCTTGTTATAAAAACAGCGGAATCATTGATGCCGCAGAGAAAGCCGGAGCAAAAACAGCCTTTGCGCATGACGAAAAATATTTCAGAAGTGTCTCTCTTCCAATGGCAAAAAATCTAAAAACGGTAAAAATACATGAAGCTATTCTGGATTGCGATGTCTGGATTAATGTCCCTATCTTAAAACATCACGGCGGGGCCAAAATGTCGGTATCAATGAAGAATTTTATGGGGATTGTATGGGACCGCGGATTTTTTCACTCGCACGATCTGCAGCAGTGTATAGCAGATGCTTCTACTCTTCCTAAAATGCCTGTTTTGAATATTGTAGATGCCTACCGGATTATGACCCAGAATGGCCCTAAGGGAAAAACATTGGATGATGTACAAATTGCCAAGGCTCTTTTTATCTCTCCCGATATTGTTGCAGTTGATACCGCTGCAATAAAATTTTTCTCCCAATTTAAACCAACCGATCTCAACAGAGTCGGACATATATCTCTTGGCGAGCAAAATCATGCCGGCACAAGCGATTTATCCAAACTTAAAATTGAAAGAATAAAACTCTAATTGACCAATGTATAAAAATCTTAGAAGGTTGCGTATCCTGTGCGCTATTATTTTATTTATTTTAATAACCGCCTCATTTTTGAATTTTACAGGGAGTACTACCCTCTCCTCTTTTCCATTAAAATTGCAATTTACCCCCGCATTGGTTTCCGTTTTTACAGGAGGCTTTGTTGCGTTTGCCTTTCTTCTTATTCTAACACTGCTATTCGGACGTGTTTATTGCTCGTTTCTATGCCCTATGGGTATTTTGCAAGATATGATTATACGAATTTCCAGCTTTGTACAAAAAAAAGCAAACGGTGGAAAACTATCCAAACAGGGGAAAGGTTATAAAAAACCGCACAACATGATAAGGTATACCATTCTTGTTATTACGCTATTGTTCTTTTTTGCCGGCATTACTACACCGCTGGTATTGTTAGACCCCTATTCCAACTATGGAACGCTGGTTATTCAATTATTCGGTACAGCCGAACTCTGGATGAATAATATCTTATCGGGAGTTTTTCCGGAGACCTTTTATTACCAACCATATGTAAAACTATCTTTACATGCATTTATATTGGCCTCCGTTATGTTTGTTACCATACTAGTATTTAGCATGTTACGAGGTAGACTCTATTGCAATACCATTTGTCCGGTAGGTTCTCTTCTGGGATTGATAAGCGGATTTTCGCTTTTTAAGCCTGCTATTAAGAAATCGATGTGCGTACGGTGCAATGCTTGCGCAATTAGTTGCAAGAGCAATTGTATTAATCTGGAAAATAAAGAGATAGATGTTACCCGGTGCATTGCCTGCTATGATTGTATGATTT
>JAVWIB010000008.1:0-44763 GCA_036639755.1 Bacteroidales bacterium | reverse complement strand
TGTGTTTTATCGGGAACCCGTATGTCGGAATTAAGCAGGATAAAATATTCTGCCTCTATCTGTGCTAAGGCTCTGTTATAACCTCCGGTAAAACCGTAATTCTGAGTAAATTCAATAAGTTGTAATTGCGAAAAATTCTCTTTCAACCATGCAACGGAGCCATCGGTAGAGCCGTTATCGGCAATAATAACAGATGCATCTTTTTGCGGAGTATTTGCGCAAAGTCCCGGAAGATATTTCTGTAAAAAACCTATCCCGTTCCAGTTTAATATGACAATGGCTGTTTTAATCATCTCTGTTTTATTTTACTTCTGCGGCCCCTTTGGCTTATTTCCTCTAATTTGGAATTCATTTGTTCAAAGTGGCTACTTCCTATATTTTTTTCCAGAATTCGGCTAACATGGCATCCAATGTTGCTGAGTTCCAGTTGTATTCTTTTATAATTGTATTTCCTTTTTCATCTTTTCCCTCTTTTATGCGGAGGTAGCATTGGTAGGGTGCTGCCATTGTGTAGAAGCAGAAATTCTGCGGATTGCTAAGGGCGGTGCACACATCCTCTTCTATTTGTTTGTGCACCTGTGCTATTGGAAAACATTTAGCAACTTTCCAGCCAAAGGCCTCTTTGGTAGCTGTTGTTGCAAAGTCTTTTCCAAAAATCTCTTTTGCCTGGATGCAAGCTACGTTGTCTCCCGATAAATAAGCCGCTTTTACCCCATATTTAGACGCAATCATGGCGCAATAGGCCATCTCCGGAATCTGTTTTCCGTTAATGGTAAACTCCTGTACTCCGTCTACTACCATGGTGTGTGCCAGAACTCCGCGGGGAGTTCCAGCCGCAGCGTGGTGTCCTACAAAAACAAGGGCGTCAAATCCCTGCTCAATTCCCTGCATCATGATCTCGGGGTTGGCTCCGTCTCCTCCCCGGATCAGGTCAATACCGGGTTCTAATAATGTCGGGATTAAATTTCTCATTGTTTCATGGGCATCCCTTACCACAATTTTGGTAGCCCCGGCTTTTTTTGCCCCTCTGATTGCAGCATTCACCTCCTCGGTAGCAACTTTTCTAAAATATTGGTAATCCATTCCCCCCTCATTGCAATCGGTAAGATGTACCACACCCGATATTCCCTCCATATCCAGGCAGATAAATACCCGCAATTCTTTTTTATGATCTTCTTGTTTGGTTTGTGCTACAGCACTTTGAAAAGAATTGCCAAGCAGCAAAGCCAATGTTAGAAATGTAATCAGATGTTTCATAGATTATAGATGCTAAAAATAATTAGCCAAAAATAGACAATTTTTTGCTGTCTCGCAATCGAATATCAAGTTCTGAGTCTGTTGCATTTTATCCCAAATGACAGTATGGCAATAAAAAAATAAGAATAAAAAATAAGAAGCCCGCCTGAATTTACGCAAGCGGGCTTCTGTTTCTATTTTTAATAAATTATTTTGTAACTCTTTCAAGCCATTTAACCATACCAAGCATTGCAAACATAGATATGCCGCAAACGGTTGCGAATACAGCCCATGTTGCAGAAATAGACATAGAACTATACATGATTGGGCCTAAGAATAACATAATGTTACCCATTGCGGTAGCACCAAGCCAGCACCCCTGCATCAAACCTTGCATGTGAACAGGAGCAACTTTAGATACGAATGAAAGTCCCAGAGGGCTGATGAATAACTCTGCCACGGTTAATATAAGATACGTAGCCAGAAGTAAGAAAGGGGTAACACGTTCAGCTAATGGAAGACCACCTTGAGCTTGCACCTCTGCTAGTTTTGGAAGTCCCAGTGAACCAACCACCATAAGGAGGAATGCCGATGTTGCAATGGCCATACCAATACCTATTTTCTTAGGAGTAGATGGTTCAATACCTCTTTTACGCAAAAATCCGAACAGACCTATAATGATAGGGGTAAGAATAACAACGCAGAATGGATTCATGGATTGGAACAATTCGGCTTCAAAGGAGAATCCGAACATCTCAAGACGTGTGTAATCGTTTGCGAACAAAGTTAATGTAAGACCATTCTGGTGGAATGAGAACCAGAAGAAAATAACAACACCAAATACTGCAAATAAAGCATAAAGTCTTTGTTTAATTTCTTTCGCATTTTGTGTAATTTCAGCTTTATTCATAGTTGCTGCTGTAGCTTTTTGGGTAGGATTTGGCAGCCTGTTTTTACTGACAGCAAAAATAATTAGTGAAATAACCATTGCAAGAATAGCTACGGCAAATGAATAGTGGAATCCTGTATTAAAGGCATCAAGATATTTAGGGGCAAATTCTGCAAGACTAGCAGGTGCCCCGTTTATACTAACTTGTGTAGCAAGTTCTGTAAAACGACCGTTTGCAACTTCTGGCGACATTGTGCCGTTTATAAAACTATGGCAAAGAGAAGATAAGTCTGAGTTATAAAGGAATCCTTGTGATTTTAACCACCAACCTCTTACATTTGTAGCTGCGAATGGAGCAATACAACCACCTATGTTAATAAACATATAGAAAATTTGGAATCCTACGTCACGCATTTTTGAATATTGGTCATTATCATAAAGTTGTCCTACTAGTGCTTGCAGGTTACCTTTAAATAGACCGTTACCAAAAGCAATAGTCATAAGTGCTGCAACTGTAATAGGTAACGATGTAATAAAAGGCATTGCAAGTACTCCGTACCCTATTGCCATAAGGACAATACCTGCAAGGATTACACCTTTATAATTTTTCATTTTATCGGCAATAATACCTCCTACCAGTGCAAGAATGTAAATCGAAAAATAAAAAACAGAGTAAATAAGTCCGGCATTTTTATTGTCAAGTCCGAATTTTGACATAAGGAACAGTGTTAGGATTGCCATCATGGTATAGAATCCAAAACGTTCTCCCATATTGGCCAATGCCGCAGCTATTAAACCTTTAGGTTGGTTTTTAAACATAGTAGTATTTAATTAGTTAGTTTTAAAAATAGTTATAATTATTTTGAATTTTAATTGTCTTACATCTACAAAGATATAAAATTTTATAAAATTTAAAGGATTTTTTGCATTTCGCACACACTTTTTGCTAAAATTACCATAAAAAATGTTAATTTTGTTAGATATTTTTATATTGTTTATACCTGCTCATGTCAAAAATTATTAGTTCGCTCCTATATTGGCTTTTATATGTAGCCTCACTTTTTCCGCTGGGGTTCTTTTATTTTATATCGGATATAATGGCCTTTGTATTTAATTATGTGTTGCGGTACAGGCGGTCGGTTATTGATATTAATATTGCCCGCAGTTTTCCGGAACTTAAATACGGTGAATTTAAAAAAATAAGGAAAGAGTACTATAAATATGTGTGTGACATAGGATTGGAGAGCATCTGGGCTATAAGTGCCAGTGCAAGGCAAATATGTGGTATGATACGAGTAGAGAATTCGCAAATAATGGATGATATGATTACCCGGCATAATAAAGTGATAACCATGATGCCTCATAGCGGAAACTGGGAGATTCTTAGCGGAATGTGCGGAGAGAGTGAAAAGAGAAATTCCGATGGTTTTGGCTGGGTTAGCATTATTTTGGCGTACAAAGCGGCAGAAAATCCTATCTTTGATGTTGTGTTCAACCGGATGAGGATGCAAGAATATGCAAAAGTTAAAAATCCGGGAATGCCTATTGAATCAAAGAGAGTTGTACGGCATGTTCTTAAAGATAAACTGGAGAAAGGTATTTATATTTTTATTGCAGACCAATCTCCTCTGCCGGGCGAGAGAGTTGTGACACGATTTTTGAATCAGCCTACCCTTATGCTTTGCGGGCCCGAGTATGTGGCGGTAAAACTCAACCTTCCGGTTGTTTATTTAAGTATGAGCCGGCAGGAAAGAGGCCGATATGTTGTGAAATTTACAACAATTACAGAGGATGCCGGTAAAACAGATCACGGCTTTGTTACAAGAGAATATGCAAAATTAGTAGAAAAGGATATTCAGGAAAATCCGCATAACTGGCTCTGGAGTCACAAACGCTGGAAAAGAGACCTTACTCCCCAAGAGCGGGCGGAATATAACCGTTTATTTAAGAGTGCTTAATTAGTAATAACAAGAACGAATATGAATACAATTAGAAAAAGTTTATTGATTGCAGCATGCTCCATTGCTGCCGGTACGGTTCAGGCCCAGATATTAACACCGGGAGAAACTGTACCACAGGGAGCTATTATTTACTCTTTGCCAAGTACTACAATCAGCTTTAAAGCTACCGCCCGCCACGAGTCGTTTGTTGCAGGGCCGTATGCTCCTTTTGCCCAGAAATATATGGGATTTGATGCAAGACAAAACAGCGGAGATATTTATACTCTGGAATCGGTAGAGATGCTTCCTTATATAGAAGCAGATCCCGCAGTAAGTGTTGCTGTAAATCTTGGAACGGCAAAAAATGCTTCTGCCAATTTCCTTAATTTTTGTTCACAGGGGCTTATCGTAACATCGGATAGCTATACCGGCAAACCGGCAGCATGGCGTTTTCCAAGTGTTGCAAACAATAGTGAATTTGCAAACTCGGGTGTTGCATCCAATCTTGCCAATAAATCCACGACCCTTTATAAAAGTGTGAAAACCGCAGAGGGGATGGAGAAGGTACCCGTGCAGCAGACACAGGTTGTAGAGAAAAGTCTGGAGAAAAAAGCAGAAGAGACAGCCAATATGATTTTTAAACTTCGTCAAAAAAGAATCGATCTGATAACCGGTGAGACAGATGCCAGTTATACGGGAGAGGCTATGACCGCTGTCCTCAATGAAATAGGGAGACTGGAACAGGAATACCTTAGTTTATTTATCGGGAAAAGTGTTGAGGATAGCCAGACAGCTGTTTTTGATGTAATTCCAACCGCAAATAATGCAAAACAAATGTATATTGCTTTTCGGTTCTCCGATAATCAGGGGCTCCTGCCTGCCAATAATGTATCGGGGAGACCAATTGTACTAGAGTTGGTATCAGATGGGGCGAATATTGCCCCAACTCCGTTTAATGAGGCCTTGGCAGCATCAAAAGGGCGGGTTGTATATCGCAAGCCGGTAACTGTACAGGCTAAATTGATTGACGGACAAACGGCTATTATGCAAAATAGAATACCTGTTTATCAGCTTGGTAAAATTCTTACATTCCCTATAGATGTAGCATTAAAATAAACGACTAAACACTTTTAATATAATATAAAATGAAAACAATAGCAGAATTAGCTCCACAGATTGTGTGGAAGAATTTTTATGAACTAACAAAAATTCCGCGCCCTTCAAAATTTGAGCAGGCCGCAGCGGAATTCCTATATGATTTTGGAAAAAAATTAGGTCTGGAGACCATAAAGGATGAAGCTGGCAATATTATCATTAGAAAACCTGCCACTGCCGGAATGGAAAACAGAATGGGGATTATTTTACAGGCGCATGTAGATATGGTGCCTCAGAAAAACAGTGATGTTAAATTTGATTTTAAGAAAGACGCAATCCAGACAAGAATTGTGGGGGATATGGTGTATGCTACCGGTACTACTTTAGGGGCTGATAATGGTCTTGGTTGTGCCGTTGCAATGGCGGTTCTTGAATCTAAAGATATGGTACATGGCCCTATTGAGGCATTATTTACGATAGATGAAGAGACAGGAATGACCGGTGCACGTGCTCTTAAAGCAGGCCTTATCCAAGGAGATATTCTTATTAATCTGGATTCCGAGACCGAGGGAGAACTTTATGTAGGTTGCGCCGGAGGTATGGATGCTTCTGCAATCTTTACTTATAAAACAGAAAAGGTTCCTGCCGGCTTTGTAGGGCAGAAAATTTCCGTAACAGGTTTGGTTGGTGGTCACTCCGGAATGGATATTATCCTTTGCCGTGCCAATGCCAACAAAATTATGGCAAGGGTACTGCTTCCTGTTTTAAGGGATTTGGATGCAAAACTTATTAACATAGATGGCGGAAACATGCGTAATGCTATTCCTAGAGAGGCTTTTGCTACCATTGTAATTGCAGAGGATAAAGTTGCATGTGCGCAGGCAATGATTGCAAAGAAGCTGGCAGAGGTAAAAGTTGAATATACTGCTACCGATAAAGATCTTATGATTGAGATGGCTCCCGAGAAGGTGAAAGGTGAGGCTATTCAACAACAAGTAGCTATCAATCTTTGCAAAGCATTGTATGCATGCCCTAGTGGAGTAGAAAGAATGAGTGATGCAATGCCTGGTTTGGTTGAAACATCTAATAATATGGCCATTGTAAAATCGGATGAAGGGAAAATTCAGGTTCACTCTTTAATGAGAAGTTCCGTTGATAGCGAGAAAGAGGATCTTGCAGAAAAGATGAGATCTGTTTTTGAGCTTGCCGGAGCAGAAGTTACCTTTACCGGCGGTTATTCCGGATGGGCTCCTAACATGCAATCTCCTATTCTTAGGGAGATGAAGAAAGTTTATAACAAACTTTACGGCAAAGAACCTGCTGTAATGGCAATTCATGCCGGTTTGGAATGTGGCATCTTAGGGGGGATTTATCCTAAATGGGATATGATTTCCTGCGGTCCTTCTATCTTCTCTCCTCACTCACCGGATGAAAGAGTAAATATTGAGAGTGTCGAGAAATGGTGGAAATTTGTAGTTGAGGTATTAAAAGAAGCTCCTAAAAAATAATTGGATTACCTGATAAATTGCGCCACATTCCATTCTGTTAAATGACGGTAACGGAATGTGGCGCATTCATTAAGTGAGTTAGCGTATGCGCCATATTTATGCGGCAATGGCCGTTTTCTGTTTTTTTTTATGCGGCTGTAAGGCTGATGTGGGTAACGATGGTGCAAAGACACCATTGGAGAGGGCTATTGTACATCTAAAAGCAGGGGAGGCTTATAATCATGCCGATGATAATTATAAGGCAATGGAGGAGTTTCTGGAGGCGGAAAAGTGGAGTATGGATAGTAAGAATGATGTGCTGAAAGGGGCTATTTACCGCAATAAAGGGCAGGTTTATAAAGCCAGACTGGATTATACCAATGCCCTGAATATGTTTACTCTGGCTGCGGAATATTATATAAGCGGAAACCGCAGGGAGGAATTGATGCTTACTTATGAGCAGATGGCCGCCATTTATTCCGCTACCAAAAACTTTGAAGAGGCTATTCTTTATTATAATAAGGCAAAGGCTGTTGCCATGTGGCTACGTGATAGGGATACTACGGCAGGGGAGAGCAGATATAATAAATTTATTCTTAATTTTTCCACGGCGGTGTCGGGTGTGTATTTTACACAGTTGAATTCGTCGGGGGAAGCATTGGAGCAACTGCAGCAGGCATATCTGAAGTACAATAACGGCAAAGAGAATGAGGAGGATTATCTGTTGCTGGCCTGTGTTTATTTAGATGCGGGAAAAGTAGAGACGGCACGAGAGTATGTACAAAAATACAAAGGATGGAAGAACAATTTATCGGGAAGTGAGATGGCCGGTCTTTTGTCGTTACAAAGTTCCATAGAAAAGAGGGCCGGCGATTTTAAAACAGCTCTTTTGTATAGGGAACAATACGATAGCGTTATGGATTCCCTTAATTTTAGGGAAAGTAATAACTCCATTCGGGAGATGGAACAGAGGTACTGGCAACGACAGTTGCAGATAGAAAATTCCGGAATCAGGCACCGGAGCAGATACGTTGCGATTATTTATATTTTATCGCTGTCTATTATAGGTGTACTGTTTTATATTCTTGTTTCTGCTTATAACCGCCGGATGAAACAAAAAAACAGTCAGCTGGCAGAGTATGCTTCTGCTATTGAGTCTAAAAATAACCTGTTGAGCCAACTGGATGTGCATATAGAGAAAGAGAAAAAATTAAAAGAGCTACTGGAGAACAGGTTTGCAGAGGTGCGGGAGCTGGTAAGTACTTATTATGAGTTTGGTAATTCAAAGAAATTACAGAAAAAGGTGGATGATCTGTTAAAATTACAGTTGAGCGGCGATAATTTTGAGGTGATAGAGGAGGTTGTGAATGCCAAAAATAATAATGTAATAAAAAAGATACGGGAGAAATATCCCAATCTTAAAGAAGATAATATAAAATTACTGAATCTTATTTATGCCGGATTCTCGGCTCAAGAGATAAGTGTTATCTTAAATGATACTCCCCAGAATATTTATGTGCGCAAGAGCAGACTGAAAAAAACAATCTCCGTACTTATTTCATCCGATACGGAAATGAATTTCAGCTAAAGGATCTCTTTGCATGTTTGGTGGAACTTTGTTCCGTTTCATTTGCAGAAAAGCTGCTTTTATACTCCGGACTCTTAATCTGAAACAGCCATGCAAGAAAGTATACCGTATTTTGTACTGTAATTTATTGGTAATAAGATATGTGCAAAAACGATTTGCAATGTTTTACCAGACGGAAAATAGTGTTTCTTAGAACATTTGATTTACCTTTGTAGCCGTAAACAAATGCAAATAGTTAAACAAGTATTTATAGTATAGTTCCCGCCCGCCGGTGTTTTGATAACTCTTGCGGGCGGAATTATTTTTGCATAGTTCTAAAAAATGTATATCTTTGCAACCCCAAAGTATGTAGAAAAGCATATGCAAATGCTTTAATTACTTGGGGTTAAATAAATTAATAATTAAATTTTAACGAGACATGTTAAAACAGTACGAAACCGTTTTCATTGCAACTCCCGTTTTGTCTGATGTTCAGATGAAGGAAGCGGTAGCCAAATATCTCGATCTTATTAAAGAGAATGGCGGAGAAGTTGTCTATGACCAGGATTGGGGCCTAAGGAAACTGGCTTATCCAATTCAGAAAAAAACCACTGGTTTTTATCATTTAATTGAGTTCAAAGCTGAACCTGAGTTTGTTGCTAAATTAGAAACTCAGTACAGACGTGATGAAAGAATTATTCGCTTTTTATCTTTTGCTATGGATAAGCATGCTATTGCTTATGCAGAGAGAAGAAGAGCTAATCAGGCAGAACAAAAATAATTAAGGAGGTATAATTATGGCAAATCAAGTAAATAACGAAATTCGTTATCTTAATCCTCCTACAGTAGAGGTTAAGAAGAAAAAATACTGCCGTTTTAAAAAGGCCGGTATTAAATACATCGATTATAAAGATGCTGAGTTCTTAAAGAGATTTCTTAACGAGCAGGGTAAGATTCTTCCAAGACGTCTTACAGGAACATCTTTAAAATTCCAGAAAAAAGTTGCACAAGCAGTGAAACGTGCAAGGCACCTTGCGTTGCTACCATACGTAACAGATTTATTGAAATAATAGGAGGATAGATAGATGGAAATTATACTAAAACAAGATGTGGCTAATTTAGGTCACAAAGATGATGTTGTAGTTGTAAAGAATGGTTACGCTACGAACTATCTTATCCCACAGGGTTTTGCTATTATGGCAACCTCTTCTGCAAAGAAAGTTCACGCAGAGAATATGAGACAAAGGGCTCATAAAGAGGCTAAATTAAGAGAAGATGCACAAGCTTTGGCAGCTAAACTTGACGGAGTTCAGGTTACTATTGCTACTAAAGTTAGTTCAACCGGTAAAATCTTTGGTTCTGTAAATAATATTCAGGTTTCAGATGCTCTTGCAGCAAAAGGATTTGAGATTGACAGAAGAAACATTGCAATTATCGGCGAGGATAAACTTCAGGAAGTTGGTATTTATGAGGCAGTTGTAAAATGCTACAAAGATATTAAGACTACCATTAAAATTGAGGTTGTAGGCGAATAATTTCAGAAGAATTTAATTCGTATCATTATAATGAGGGTGTGTCAAACCGACACATCCTCTTTTTGTTTCCTGAGCCGGGTATAAAAACCGGGTGGTAGCAGGTTGGATGTTTTTTAGTTGGCTTCTTTTGTTACCTTTGCTTGCTGTATGAAAGAAATGCTAGCTGTCATACATAGATGAGAAGAAATTAGAATCGTATGAAACTTTTTGGATTAACTCTTTTTTCGATTGTTTTAGTAATGGTAGCCAATATCTCCTGCTTTGCTTTGGGGGTTGATGTGAACCAATTAACTGATACCACAAAAATAACAAGCGAATATTATATGCAGGGTGTTGTGGTACGTACAAAACCGGGTGCTTATAGAAAAAGTGCGGATGCCCCTCTCTCAAAAACGACCATAGAACTGGCACAGATAGAGAAAAGTGCGGGAGGGGCAAGGGATATCTCTAAGATTATCACCGTTGTCCCGGGAGTGGCTACCCCTCCCCCAAATGGCTACAGAAATGATTTTCTGGTACGCGGCGGTGGCCCGGGAGAAAATAAATTTTATATAGACGGGATTGAGATACCCTCCATTAATCATTTTAGTACCCAGGGAGCCGGCGGAGGCCCGGTGGGGATTCTGAATGCCGATTTTATCCGTAAGGTGGATTTTTATACCGGTTCTTTTCCGGTAAGCCGTTCCAATGCATTAAGTTCGGTCATGGATATTTCTCTAAAGGATGGCAGTCCGGTTAAGAATACATTTAAGTTATCGGTGGGGGCATCTGAGTTTGCTGCCAGTGCAGATGGAAACATTGCCTTTAAGGACAAAGACGGTATTGTGGATCCCAAACTTTTCTATGCAGTATCGGTGAGGCATTCGTATCTGCAGTTTTTGTTTAAGGTGCTGAGTCTCCCCTTTCTTCCCACTTTTACCGATGCGCAGGTAAAAATCAAGTACCGTCCAAATGCAAAGAATGAGTTTTCTTTTATCTTTTTGGGAGGTCTGGATCATATGAAGTTGAATCAGGATGGGGTAGATGATCAGATAGGAGAATATATTATAGGTTATCTGCCGGTAATCAAGCAGCAGGTATTTACAGGGGGTGTTACCTATAAACATTATTATGATGGAGCAAAATCACAGAATAATACGCTGGCTATTTATTTGAGCCATAGCTATTTGAATAACGGTAGTAAGAAATATCTGAACAATGACGAGAGTAATCCAGATCATTTAAATCTTAATTATAAATCAACCGAGCAACAGACACAGCTACGGGTGGAGAATACTATAAAATACAACCGTTCTTCGTTTCTTGCGGGAGCCGGTATCTCATTGCCGCATTATAGTAATACTACTTACCAGAAAAGATTTATCAACGATATTCCTACGGAAATTGATTATGCAACCGGCATGAATATGCTCACGTGGAGTGCTTTTGCTAATTATGCGTGGTGGAGTGCAGATAAGAAATTGACACTGTCGGGAGGTTTAAGATCGGATGCATGCAATTATAATGCGGATATGATGAATCCTCTGAACCAAATTTCTCCCCGCATGGCTCTCTCTTATGAGTTTGTACGGGGGTGGAAATTGAATTTTGGAGCGGGACGTTATTTTCAACTTCCGCCATATACTGTTATGGGATATAAAGACCGGGCCAATAAGACCAATCTTAACTATATGGGGGTGAATCAACTCTCTTTGGGGTTGGAATATAATCCCAAAGAGAATGTGCAAATACAACTGGAACCGTTTTATAAATATTATTTTAATGCCTTGTATTCCCCCATCGATAGCATTCCCCTTACACAAGGGGGAACCGATTATGGTGCCTATGGAAATGAACAGGCTGCCAGCGGAATTAATACGGCGGCATATGGTGTGGAGCTTTCGGCAAGGTGGTATATAGGGGAAAAATTTAATTTTATAGGCTCCTATACATTTTACAGAAGTAAGTACAAACGGGATTCTAGGTTGCATGATAGGAAAGATGGGAAAACCTATGGAGATTTACCGTGGGATAACGGTCATTTACTCTCTTTTTCCGCCCGATATGATTTTGGGAAAGATTATGCTCTGGGGGTGAAGTACAGATTATCGGGAGGATCGCCGTATACTCCGTACGATCTGGAGAGATCATCATATGTGCAGGCATGGGATGCAACGGGGCAGCCGTATTATAATTATTTGTTGTATAATTCGGGCCGCCTGCCTGTTTTTCAACAGCTTGATATCCGGTTTGATAAGGGCTTTTATTTTAAGAAATGGGCGTTGGAACTCTATCTGGATTTACAGAATGTTCTCAATACAAAGTATCAGTATCCCGATATTTATGTGAGCACCGGCACAATAGAAAACCCCGGGGCTGCAGTGGGGGAGCAGAGATATATTCTAAAAAATATTAAAAACAGTTCGGGAACCATTTTGCCTACATTGGGTATTATTATAAGTATATAATTTACGAAGATGCGATGAAAGGAAAATTTTTTATTTTAACTGCTTTGTGCTTTTTGCATATGATTATTTGCAGTGCCCAGCACGCAGATGATATTCTTGGGATATGGCTTACCAGCAAACAAGATTCTAAAATTAAGATTCTTAAAAGTGAGGATGGAACATTTATTGGTAAAATCATATGGGCAAAATCACCTTATGAATCGTTTGCCGGTATAGAGATTATAAAGGGGATGACCTACAATGCGCAGGAGAAAACATATGTATGTCCGTGGGTATACAGTCCAAGATTAAAAGTTGTTGCACGGGCGGTTGTTTCGTTAAAAGAAAATACGCTGAACTTAAAAGCTAAAAAAGGGATTATCACTGTTCATACGGAGTTTACAAGAACCAAATAGGGGATAAAGGGAGAGCTTTTTTATTGTAACACGCCGGCAGATACTTTTTCCCGCTTGTGGGTAATGTAAGAAAATAATCCGATCAGAAGAAGAGAGTTCACCAGAGCAATCATCCATACAGGACTCAGGCTGTACTCTTTCAGATGGGTAAGTTCGTTAAAACCGTATTCTTTTAAATGTGTAATCCACTCAAAACGGTACACCATATAGCCAAGGGCTCCAAGCATCATGATGCCTATTCCCGCAATAAGTGCATACATCATCTTCTCATCTCTGCTTTCACGTCTGGCAATTTCCGTTTGGATGGAATTCATAACCATGTCTGAAAAATTATCCGGTAATCTGCTGTTATTCATATATCCCCCTTTTTTGAGCTTATTGCTCATTCTTTTTTCTTATTGATCTGCTGTCATTAGCGCAGCAAGCCGTTTTTTTGCTCTGAAAAGTTTTACCTTAATGTTACTTGCTCCCAGTCCCGTAATGGTTTCCAGCTCCTTTATACTGCATTGTTTGTAGTAAAAATGGACTATCAAAAATTGTTCCTCGGCTTCCAGTTCTGCTATTGCGTATTTTAATTTTATAAACTGCTCCTCTTGTTCTATTTTAAGAGTAACTCCATTCTCTTCCGCTAGGGAGGTAAACATATCGGGATGAGCATTATACTCTATATTATCTATAAAACTGAGGGAGCTTTTTTTATTCTTTTTCCTTAAAAAGGAGATGGACTCATTGTAGGCAATGCGGTAAATCCAGCTAAAAAAAGTACTCTCGCCCCTGTATTTATCCAGCGAAAAGAACCCTTTTACAAATACCTCCTGCGTAATATCCTGTGCATCCTGATAATTTGCCGCTATCCCCTTTATAAAAGAGAAGATCGGAGCCGAGTATTCATCTACAAGTTCTTTGTAGCGTTCCCGCTGGCCGGATCGTATCTCTTTTATAATATGTATCTCTTTTTCCTTTTCCATTTATGATCAGACGCAAAATATTACAAAGGTTACAATTATTTTTTCTTATTTCTTTTGTAACCTTTCTTTTTTTCTACGTCAAAAGAGAAACGAAAAAAGTTAAACAATTTAAATAGTTACGGTTATGACAGATTTTATTATGGCTCCTGCAATTGTAGGAATGTGTGTATTTGGATTTTATAAGTTTTCTGAACTCCTGATACACAGAAAAGAACGGTTGATGATGATTGATAAATTATCGGACATATCAGCAGCCGGAGATGTAAATTTGGGTAAAATCTTTGCAGCGAACTCAAACGGTTCCCGCTTTATTTCGCTGCGGGTCGGTTCTGTATTTGCCGGTATTGGACTGGGATTGCTGATAGGTTTCTTTATTGCCTATGCTACTTTTGGCACGGATTGGATGCTGCGGGATGATGATTATAATTACAGAATACGGGAGATGAGCAGTCTGATTTATGGCGCGAGTACTTTGATTTGCGGAGGAATTGCTCTACTGATTTGTTTTTTGATTGAGCAGAAAATTCGCAAAAATTAGCAGCAAAATTTCCCTCCCACTTTGGCTGAAAAAGGGCTAAACTGCAACGCACTTATTTTGAGCAACACCGGAGCATACTGTAGTATGTGAGGATTTGCGAAAAAGCAGTGCGGGAGTAGTTTAGCCCTTTTTTTAATCAAAGTTAAATTATTTGATTTCGAAGCGGCACATAACATTAACCGACACCGGCGTCTTACTCACCTCAATCACCGGCGCACTCTCATAAACATTCCCGTCATTTGCAAGCATTGCTTTGGAACTCCGCAGGGCAAAGTTGGTGTAAGGTTGCGAGAAAGTATAGTAATTTTGAATATAAATTACTTTTCCGGCCTGACTGCCAACTGCGCTTGCCAGAATCTGAGCATTTTCCTGGGCTTTTTTAGCAGCTTCGGTAAGGAGCTGATCTTTTGTTTGTTTTTCCAAAGTGGGAGAAATAGCTGTTCTATCTAGAGAAACATTGGATATTTTTACCGTATTTAATGCTTCCATTGCGGCAGCTGCCTGTGCTGCGGTATTTACTTTTAAAATATATGATTTTGATACCAGAATATTATCTTTTTTTAGGAAATAGGTTTTAAGATCGCTGTCCATATCTTTAACAGTAAGATCTTTTTCAACATCAATTTTAATCCCTTTTAAGGCCTTAAACATTTCGGTCTCTTGTTTTTCAACAGAAATTTTCCCTTTGGAATCCAACTCATTTAATGTAATGGAGAGATAAATTTCGTCGGGAGTAATTTGTTTGTCGGCTCTGGTAGATACCTCTATGTAATTTTGTTTTTGAGTGTCTTCCTGTGCATTGGCCACACTTGCAGCCAAACATAATGCTGTTGTAATAAGTAAAATTTTTCTCATAATTTTAAATGATTTTAGTAAATAATTTTAGAATGGTTATCTATAAGTCAAAAGCTATGCCAAAAAAATAATTGAAATAAAACAATAAATTTTTATTGTTATTCGATAAATATTTATACTTTTGCAATAAAATATTTCAGGACTATGAATTTTAGAATATTGTACACGCTCTATTTTGCATTGGTATTTTCTATTTTATTTACCATTGGTGCATCCATATTCAGTAAAGATTTTGCTGAGGGATTGAAAGAAGGATACATGCAAGGGCATGCCGATCTCGATATGCAGAGTAATTTCGGCAGATGGAGAGGGTATATGATTCCAAATGATATTAAGCATAGTGCGAACTCAACCATTACGTTTAATGGGGCGGCAGTTACCGAGAGTAATCACTCTATAAAAGCGGAGAGCACCCCAAATATAAATGCGCAGAACACCCATGATGTAAATATGGAAAGCGGACAATCTGTTGTTAAGCCTCATGTTACGGTGAGTGCGCAGAGGTTGGATGTCATTGTACATAACGAGTTTGCCATGCCGGCGAAATTTCATTATTATCGTGTAGTAGAAACTATTTTTAGTATGCTGGGGCTGGTACTTGTTATTTATATGCTGGTACTTTTATACAAGTTGTTCAGAAGAATGCAAAAGTCGCTTCAAGCTAAAGAGGTGTTTTCTATGGGAGTTGCCAGGGTAATAAGATCGCTTGGATTTGTGCTTATTTTGTTTGAGCTTACTTTTGCCGTATTTTCTTATATGGATAACCATATGGCACAAATGGCATTATCTCAATACGGATACCGGATAGAAAATAGTATTGATATTGATTATATGACTATCATCTTTGGAATTGCATTACTTCTGGTAGCGGAATTTCTTAAGATAGGATATAAAATTCAGGAAGAACAAAGCCTCACGGTTTAACATATATATAGATAGAAGGAGATTGATTATGGCAATAATAGTACGATTGGATGTTATGATGGCTAAGAGGAAAATTTCTCTGGGAGATCTGGCTGAGCAGTTAAAGATCACGCAGGCGAATCTTTCCATCTTAAAAACGGGGAAAGCAAAGGCTGTGCGGTTCTCTACATTGGCCCAGTTATGTAAGCTGTTGGAGTGCCAGCCCGGGGATATACTTGAATATGAGACGGGAGATGATATTTATGAGGAAGAATAGCCGGTGGCACAGAACAATTGGAAGCAAAAGAACGATTCGATATTAATTAAATTTATAAAACAGATGACAAAAAAAATTCTATTGTTATTTATCCTGCTTACCACCACGATTGTGTATGGTTTTGCGCAGGTAAATCCGCAGGCTCCGTTGGAGTTGGATAAAAGCGTTCGATATGGTAAACTGGACAACGGTTTAACATATTATATAATGCATAATGAAAAACCGGCTAAAAGAGCTGATTTTTACATTGTTACTAATGTAGGTGCTATTCAGGAGACTCCTGATCAGGATGGCCTTGCCCATTTTCTTGAGCATATGTGTCTTAACGGGTCAAAAAATTTCCCCGGGAAAGGGATTATCTCCTATATGGAAAGTATCGGATGTAAGTTTGGAGAGAATATTAATGCCGGAACAGGTTTTGAGACAACCTCCTATATGTTAAATAATGTTCCTATTTTAAGAGAAGGCATTATAGATAGTTCATTATTGATTCTTAATGATTATGCCGCCTATGTTACCAATGATCCTAAAGAGATTGATAATGAGAGAGGTGTGATTTTGGAGGAGAAAAGGACAAGAGATAACTCTCAATGGAGAAGTATGCTGGAGAGCAGAAAAGCTCTTTTCAAAGGTTCTAAATTTGCAGAGTGTACTCTGATAGGTTCTGCCGAGAATCTTTCAACCTTTAAGCCGGAATCATTGGTGAATTTCTATAAAACATGGTACAGGCCGGACATGCAGGCAATTATTGTAGTGGGAGACATTAATGTAGATGCGGTAGAGGGGAAAATCAAAACTATATTTGCATCGCTTCCTAAAGCTGAGAATCCAAAAGCAAAAGACGTTATTACCACTCCCGATAATAACGAACCGATTGTTGCCATTGTAACCGATAAAGAGATGAATGCAACATCGGCAGCACTCTTTATTAAGAGCGAGCCAATGCCTATGGCAATGAGAGCTACCGGAATGTCTGTTATTAACTCTCTTATGCAGGGCCTTATCGGCGAAATGATGAATGAAAGGCTGAACGATATTGCACAGGCTGCAAATGCTCCGTTTTTAGGTGCCAATGTAGGATTCGGAGAGGCATGTTCTACCATGGATATATTTTCTGCCGGAGTACAATCAAAAGACGGTGAGATTATGAAAGCCTTTAACGCTTTATTAATAGAGCTGGAAAAAGCAAAACGGTTCGGCTTTACGGAAGATGAGTACACAAGGGCAAAAACCAATATCTTAAAAGGATATGAGAGGGCAAAAGAGAATGCCGCCAGCAGACAAAATGCACAATTGGTAGAACCTCTTGTAACTCATTTTACCAGCGGATGGGCTTATACAACCCCTGAGGCCGATTATAACAATGCTCAGGCATATCTTCAAATGTTCCCTCTTGCTGCCATTAATCAATCTTTGGGCCAGATATTCACCGATAAAAATATCGTTATCACTTACAATGCTCCTGAAAAGGAAGGCCTTGTAAGACCATCGGCGAAGGATTTCATAGATGCTCTTGCTGCTGCAAAGAGTGCGGATATTAAAGCTCCTGCGGCTGCCAAGGCTACGGAACCTCTTTTGGATGCCACTACATTAAAAGGTTCTGCGGTTAAGAAAACGACAGAAGGCAAATTTGGAACAACCATCTGGACATTGGCCAACGGGATAGAGGTAATTGTAAAACCTACCGATTATAAAAAAGACGAAGTGATAATTAAAACGGCAGCGAAAGGGGGACGTTCATTACTTCCTGTAGAGCTTATTCCGTCTTTGGACAGAAATATTTATTCAATTTATCTTCAAAATGCAGGTATTTCTAAATTTCCTCAAACTCAGTTAAATAAAATGCTGGCAGGTAAAGTGGCAAATGCATCGGTTTATTTTACTGAAATTGAACAAGGTGTTACAGCCGGCGGTTCTCCAAAAGATATGGAAACCATCATGCAGTTGCTTTATCTTAACTATACCGCTCCCCGTTACGATCCTAGCGAGTTTGAAGTTGGTTTTAACCAGATTAAGGCCATCCTCCCTAATATGCTTAAACAACCTTCTTTCGTCTATAGCATGGCTTTGCAGAAAGCTCTGGCCAATGGTCATTCCAGACGTCCGGTATTGGATGAGGCAATGTTATCCAAAGTTAGTGTAGAGAATATTAAAAAAGCACATGATGTTTTGTTTGCAGATGCTGCAGGGACTAAAGTGTATATTACAGGTAGCGTAAATTTAGCAGAATTAAAACCATTGGTTGAGAAATATATCGGATCACTTCCTGTAAAATCGAAGAGTGGTAAAATGTGGGTTGATCAGAAACTTGATATGCCAAAAGGTCTTGTAGATAAATCGTTTGATTTTGAAATGCAAACCCCAAAAACTACCGTAGGTCTTATTTATAACGGTACAATGGCAAAAAACATGGAAAATGATATTCTTATGGGTGCTTTAACCAGTGTTTTGGATCAGACTTATACCAAAACAATCAGAGAAGATGAAGGTGGTACCTATGGTGTTGGTGTTCAGGGTGAGATAAGCGGTGAACCAAAAGAAGATTTTATCTTTTTGGTAACTTTTGATACGGATTTTGCAAAATCTAAAAAACTGATTGAGCTTGCAAAACAAGGCTTGTCTGATATAGCAGAGAAAGGCCCTAATGCAGAGTATGTTGCAAAAACAAAAGAGAATATGCTGAAAGCATTCCCTGAGCAACAGATTAGAAACGGCTACTGGGCAAATATAATTTATAATTATTATTCCAAAGGGAAAGATACTTATACCAATTATACCGAAACCGTAAATAAAGTTGTGACCCCCGATCATATTCAGAAGATCATGAAACATATTCTAGATCAGAATAACAGAGTGGATCTGATGATGAATCCTAAAAGCAAATAGCGTATTTAAATAGTAGTTAAGCAAGGAAAGAGGGCTCTAAAAGTAACTTTAGGGCCCTTAATCTTTTTAAATTGGAGCAATTTTTTGTAACAAAAGTAAAATACCTACGTCATATAGGTAAACAATGTAAATTAAATTAAGATAAATTATGAAAAAGATTCTATTACCGTTATTGCTCGGTTTTATTACTGTTATAGTTGCCGGTCACCTTTTTGCAGGTGATAAAAATAAATTAAATATGAAGTATACGCAAACCAGAGATATATCTTCGTTCCACTCCATTAAGGTAAGTTCTATGTTTAATGTGTATGTTTCTCCGGGAACTTCTTCCAAGCTGGAGATTAAAGCCACCCATGATCTTTTAAATAAGATTCAGACCAATGTAGAAAACGGAGAGCTTATTATTAATATGGATAAGAGCGATTGCATCAGAAATAATTTCTATAAAAATCTGGAAATTAATATTTATGTGTCATGCGATCATCTTCGTAGAATAAGAGCTTCCGGGGCAACTGATGTATATAGCACGGGATTGTTAAGAGCAGACGATCTGGATATTTCCGTTAGCGGTGCTTCTGATGTAAAAATGGATGTGCAGGTGAGTCATATTCTAAAGTGTAGTGCCAGCGGCAGCTCGGATATTAAATTATCGGGAAGTGCATCTTCTGCCGATCTTACTGCCAGCGGTGCCTCCGATATAGATTTTAAGAAATTTTTTATAAAAACGGCAAACGTAGTTGCCTCCGGTTCTTGCGATATAATTTTGAATGTGTCGGAAAGTTTGACAGCCAAAGCCAGCGGTGCTTGCGATATTGTTTATTACGGAGATCCGAAAACAACAAATGTGCATGCCGGCGGATCATCGGATATTGTGCGGCGAGTAAAATAATATACTAAATCTACATAAAAACAGCAGCAATGAATTAAGTAAAACAATCATTGCTGCTATTTATGTTTTAGATGGTATAGCCGTTTGATGCGTATGGTATGGGGCTTTCTTCTACTTCTTAAGCTCCTTGTTAATGAGTTCAACCATTTCGCCAAATTCTTTCTCGTCGTACAGGCGGGTAAGCATCATGATTTTGCCGGTACGATCCAGAATAATATTGCGGGTTACACCGGCTCCGGGGGCGCAGAAAAGATTGAAAGTATCTCCGTTAGGATCTAATGTAATAGGGTAGGTGACGGGAATTGCTTTTGCAAAAGCCTCTGTTTTTGCAGCGTCTTCTTTTAAGTCAATACCATACAGGGCAAATTGGGGATTGCCTTTTAATTTAAGCCATATATCTTTCTCTATAAATGGCATCTCTTTGCGGCAGACTCCGCACCAGCTTGCGGTAAATTGCAGCATAACTACTTTCCCTTTTAGTTTGTCAATAGGGATTTTTTCTCCGTTAAGCAGTTGAATATCAAATTGAGGAACCATGTCGCCTACTTTTACAATATACCCTCTGGTATCATCTTGTTGTTGTGCGTAGGCATGGCTGCAGAACAATAGTGCCGTAGCCAGAATAATCGTGTTTAATAAAATGTGTTTCATAATGTGTGTTATAAGATTGTTCCGTTTAATTTTCCTATAAATTTACCTGCTGCAATGGTGTGATCTCCGTTTACCAGAACATGTTCAATTCCGGCAGGGAACTTATGCGGAGATTGGAAAGTGGCCATATCTGCAATGGTATCGGGATTAAAAATAACAATATCTGCGGCGTAGCCCTCTTTCAGCACTCCTCTCTCTTTGAGGCCCAGTCGGGAGGCCGGCAGGGCGGTGCATTTGTACACGGCGGTTTGCAAATCACAGATTTTATCCTCTCTTACGTATTTGCCAAAAAAACGAGGGAAAGTTCCGTAGGAGCGGGGGTGCGGCATCTCTTTGCCGAGGTTTCCTTTTGGCGAATAGACACTGCCGTCCGAGGCGGGCATTCCAAGGCTGTGCGATAAAAACAACTGTACGTTCTCCTCTTTCATGGCAAATCCAACTATTTGGACACCAAGGTTCTCAGAGATAAGAAGCTCCCGTATGACAGGCCATATCTCCAATCCCGATATCTGAGTACATTCGGCAATATTTTTGCCGGAGAACATGCTGTTTTTAGGATTGGCACATGCTGCAATAAGTACATTCTGAGCTCCTCCCAGCCGTTCAATACGGCTGAGGGCGTATCTCCCTATTTCTGCCGCTTTGATATTGTTTTTCAGCCGGGCAAGCACCTCTTCATTGCTTCCTTGTCTGTCATTAAGCGGAATAAAGGAGGTTAATCCGGTAGAGAATGCAATATACGGGTAGCGGTCAAAAGCAATATCCAGCCCGGCCGTTTTTGCCTCTTCTATTTGTTTGATAAGGGCCGGAGCTTTATGCCAGTTGGCAGCATTCTGCGCTTTCAGATGGGAAATCTGCAACCGCACCCCGGAATTGCGGGCAATGGAAATTGCCTCTGAAACCGATTCCTCCACCCGATCGTCCTCGTTGCGCATATGAATGGCAAACAATCCGTTATGTTTTGCAACTACTTTGCAAAGTTCCTCAATTTCCCGGTTGGTAGCATAGGAACCGGGGGCATATTCCAGTCCGCACGATAATCCCACGCTTCCCATCTCCATCTCACGCTCCAGAATGCTGCACATTTTTTTTAGTTGATCGGGAGTAGAAGGGACATTGTTATCTCCAACCACGGCTGAACGAAGTTGCCCCTGTCCGGTATAACTCTTAAAATTAATTCCTATTTTATTCTTGCGCAGCGAGTCGTAAAACCCATCGATATCTTGCCAGAAAGGATATCCGAACCGCTGACTTGCAGACTTGCAGGCAAAATAATCATTGGAATAAGGGAATGGAGAATCGCCGCAGTTACCGGCAATATCGGTGGTAATTCCCTGAAAAATACGGCTGTCGCCAAGAGGGGCTTCAAACAGGTTTGTATCTGTATGAGTATGAATATCAATGAATCCGGGCGATACGGCCATCCCCTTCGCATCAATTACCTCCTTGCAATTTTCTGCCAGCCTTTTCAGATTGCCCAAATTGCCGATTGCCTCTATCTTCCCATCCTTAATACCAATAGCTCCGCTGATTGGCGTTTTCCCATCTCCGCAGTAGATGATTCCGTTAGAAATAATGGTATCAAAATGCTCTGTTGCCGAGCAACTTGTAAAGAATCCCGATAATGCGCTGCCTCCTATTGCGGCTACGCCGAGTGTTCCCGCCGCCGCTGCAGATGTTCTAAGAAAATCCCTTCTGGACAGTTTCTCTTTCATGATATTCTAGTTTTGTTGTGGTTTGTGTTTGGTTCTAGTTTGGTTTGTGTTTATTTTGTGTTTCTCTTGGATTTGTTCTAACGCCTGCTTGTATCCAGCTTAATCCCTTTTGTGGAATAGACTTTCATATTATCCTGCTCTCCGTACACCAGAAGAGCATCCATTGCAGGAGTGGCGGCAAGAATCTCTTTGGCCCTCTCCAGCCCCACTACCATAAAATAAGTGGCATAAGCATCTGCAATGGTTGCGTTGCTGGCAAGCACGGTGGCACATAAAAGATTGTGTTTTACCGGATAACCGGTTTTAGGATCTATGGTATGAGAATATTTAACCCCGTTTTCTATATAAAATTTCCGGTAATTTCCCGATGTCACAAGCCCTTTATTGGATAGCAGCAAAATTGCCTGCACATTTTCTCCGGGGATAAAATTGCCGTCTATGGGTTTATCTATGGCAACGCTCCACTCTTTTCCTTTTGCATTTACCCCTTTGCAATAAATTTCTCCCCCTATCTCCAATAGGTAATCAGTAATACCAAGCCTATCAAATTTTTGTGCTACGTAATCACAGGTATATCCTTGGGCAATTGCGTTAAAATTAATCTGCATTCGTGGATCGGCCTTTTTAAGGTGTCCGTTTTCCACGCTCATTTTATCCATTCCCACAAATTGCATAAGGCTGTCTATTTTAGATTGTGTTATCTGCTCTTTGTTTTTGAATCCGAATCCCCACAAATCAAAAAAAGGGCCTCCCGATACATCAAATGCCCCGCCGCTCTCTCTATACACTTTGTAAGACTCGTTAAATAAATCTATAAAAATGGAATCCAGAAGTATATCCTCTCCCCGGTTAATCTTTGTAATGAGCGATAGCGAATCATATCCGCTTACCGATTTATTGATATTGTTAAAATACAGGGTAAGGCTATCGGGAAGGTTGATTGTATCTTTGGTTTGCGGTTTTTTATAAATAATATGGTAGGTTCCCCCTTGGGCAAAGCCGTCGAGGGTGATGTAATCTTTATTTTCAACCTCTTTGTCTTTGCATCCTTGTAAGAGAAGAGATGTGGCTATAAGTGTGTATGTGAATGCTTTTACGAGTGCTTTATTCATTGTGAAATGTAATTTTTACGTGGCATGATTTTAGTACAAATGTAGAAAAAATATTAAACTATTGTTTTCCGCGCAAAAAATGTGCATTTTTGCGCTTATTTTTATAAAAAAGCTAATGAAGTCTGTGAAATTTTTATTGATATTTGCGCTGGCAGTTTCTGTTGCCGTTAGTTCGTGTAAGAAAGATAAAGAAGAAGAAACCTTACCCTCCATTGGGGGTGATATTGTTTACGAACTGCCTGCCTATACGTTAACAGGCACAACAATCAATATGGTGGCAACCGGTGTTACAACCCCTGCAACCGGTGTAAAATATTCATGGGTATGTCACGGAATCAGACAAGATACTGTTAAAGTACCGGAAATTACCATTACAATTCCCGATTCGCTTGCTACTTACAACATACAACTTACCGTATCGGCCGATAATTACTACAGTAGAACAGTTACTAAAACAATAACATCCATTAATCCCGGATTTAACGCAACTATTACGGGGATTCCCCGCCAGAAAGATTCTATTCTTGATAAAAGGGATCATCAATGGTATTACACAACCAATATTGGAAATCTTACATGGTTTGCGCAGAATTTAAGGTGGGCCGGTGCAGGAGCAGGATATGCTAAAACAGATGTTATGGGGCTGGTACTTGGTAGATTATATACATGGCAGGATGCTACCGGAGGTGTTTCTGCAAGCGGACTTGGTAACGGCCCGCAGGGTGCGTGTCCGGCAGGATGGAGCGTTCCTACCAATGAAGACTGGATGGATCTGGCAAAAGCCCTTAATAAAGGAACCGAACTTCCTTTTGTAGATAACTGGAAAGGGCTTGGCGAAAAAGTTTGTGCAGGGGCTAGTTTTAACGGAAAGATTATATGGCCGTTCTCCGGAAATACAACCATAAGTGATCAATATGGCTGGCTGGCTTTGGCAGCCGGGAGCTGTACAAATGATTACAACAACTATACGGGGTTGTTCAGCTATGCGTTCTGGTGGACTGCTACGGAAAAAAATGCAACACAGGCTAACTACAGATATATTTATTACGACCAGCCCGATTTTTCCCTTAATTATACGGCGAAAAACGCCTTTGGGGCATCTGTAAGATGTGTAAAAAAGAAATAATACGAAAACCGTAGAATAAAATACATGTTTAAAATTAAAATTTAACAGATATATGAAAAAAGGTTTAATAGTACTGATTGTAATAGCAGTTGTTGTACTTGGTTTGTTTTTATGGGTTAAAAACACGTACAATTCTCTGGTAAAAATGGATGAGGGAGTAAATGGGGCATGGTCGCAGGTTGAGAATGTTTATCAAAGAAGAGCAGACCTTATTCCTAATCTGGTTGCTACCGTAAAAGGATATGCAGCACATGAGCAGGAAACATTGGAAGGAGTTGTAAGCGCAAGAAGCAAAGCTACCCAGATGACGGTAGATGCTAATAATCTTACACCCGAAGCTCTGGAAAAATATCAGAAAGCACAAGGTGAACTGGGATCTGCATTGGGCAAACTGCTTGCCATTACCGAGAACTATCCCGATCTTAAAGCAAATCAGAATTTTTTGGAACTTCAGTCGCAACTGGAGGGGACAGAGAACAGAATAGCTGTTGAGCGTCAGAAATTCAACGAAGCTGCAAAAGTTTATAATACAACAATCAGACAATTTCCGCGTAATATTTTTGCCGGAATGTTCGGATTTGAAAAGAAACCTTATTTTGAGTCTGCTCAGGGAGCTGAGGTTGCTCCTAAAGTAGAATTTTAATGATGCGTATTAACGAGTTCATAGGGAAAGAGGGACAGGCCGCCATTGTTAAAGCTGTTAAGGCTGCCGAGCTTCATACTTCCGGCGAGATAAGGGTTCATATCGAGTCTAAATGCGGGGAAGATGTGCTCAAGCGGGCTGTCTATATTTTCAATTACCTAAAAATGCAGAAGACACAGGCACGCAATGGCGTTTTAATTTATGTTGCCGTTGAGAGTCGTAAATTTGCAATTATCGGTGATTCGGGAATTAATTCAAAGGTTCCCAATCATTTCTGGGATGAGATAAAACAAAAAATGGGATCTGCATTTGCTGCCGGCAATTATGTGGATGGTTTATGTATAGCAATAGGGGAAGCAGGTCACTCACTTAAGGAATATTTTCCATATAAGAGCGATGATGTGAACGAGCAACCCGATGATATTTCTTTTGGTCAATAATCTTATAAAATAGCGGAAATGAAGTTATTCGGAACATATTTATATAATCATAACTTAGTATTTTACAAAGCTATTTTATTTGTAACGCTTTTGCTGTTTACGGCGGGAGCTGTTGTTGCGCAGGTGCCCCAAAGGCCCAATCCTCCCCGACTTGTAAACGACCTTGCCGGTATTTTTACTCCGCAACAAGTTGCCCAACTGGAGCAACGTGTTGTGACATGTGCCGATTCTACTTCCAATCAGATAGCGATTGTAACGGTTGTGGAACTTTACGGAATGGATAAATCGCAGCTGGCCTATTCGATTGGCGAGCAGTGGGGAGTAGGTCAAAAAAAGTTTGATAACGGAGTGGTGATTCTGGTAAAACCCAAGGTTGGAAATTCTCGCGGTGAGGTATTTATTGCAACCGGTTACGGTTTAGAAGGGGTGCTGACCGATGCAAAAGCCCGTAGAATTATAGAGACCTATATGATTCCCTATTTTAAGAATGAGGATTATTATGGTGGTGTAAATCAGGCACTGAATGCAATTATACCGCTCGTGTCGGGAGAAGTTTCTACCGATGAGTTTGCCAATAACGGAGAAAGTGGTGGCACTGCGGGTGCGGTTGCATTTCTAGTCTTTCTGGTTATTTTTGTAATAGTCATATCCGTATCTTCTAAAAACGGCCCTAAAAATATGGGTGGCGGCGGCGGACGCGGTGGTAGAAACCTGAATGCCATGGATGCCATCTTCCTTGCCTCTATTTTAAGTTCCGGCCGTGGCGGTGGACGCTCTTCCGGCGGTTTTGGCGGCGGTAGCTTTGGCGGCGGCGGATTCGGCGGTTTTGGGGGCGGATCGTTTGGCGGTGGTGGTGCCGGCGGTTCTTGGTAGCAGATCTACTTTTTTACGGGATCGATTCAAATGCTTTTACTATTTTGATGACAAGGGGATGGCGGACAATATCTTCTTTGGTAAAATTGATAATGCCTATCTCTTTTATTCCTTTTATTAGTTCAATGGTGTGAGCGAGCCCCGAGTCTTTTTTATTGGGGAGGTCTATTTGTGTAGCATCTCCCGTAACAATAAATTTGGCATTATTGCCCATGCGGGTGAGGAACATTTTAAGTTGTCCCAAAGTGGTATTCTGCGCTTCATCTAAAATAACAAAAGCACTTTCCAAGGTGCGTCCGCGCATGTAGGCAAGAGGTGCTATCTGAATAGTTCCCTCTTCCATAAGAAGTTTGAGCTTTTGCGGAGGAATCATATCCAGAAGGGCATCGTAAAGGGGTTGCAGGTATGGATCCAATTTGTCTTTGAGATCTCCCGGAAGGAATCCGAGCCGTTCTCCTGCTTCTACTGCCGGTCTGGTGAGAATCAGTTTCTTTACCTCTCTGTTTTTTAAGGCCCTTACAGCCAGTGCAATGGCGGTGTAGGTTTTGCCTGTTCCGGCAGGTCCCATGGCAAACATAAGATCATGTTTATAGTATTCTTCTACCAGCTTTTTCTGATTTTTGGTACGGGCGCGTACAATTTTACCCTCGTTTCCGTATACAATAATATCGCTTTTTTCATTAGGGAGGTTGTCTGTCATCCCTTTTGCCGTAACCTCCAATGTGTTGAGAGCACTGCTTCCTATGCCGTAATCGGAATCTTCAAACAGGCTGTCTATATCGTCTATGTTCAGGTTTCTTTTTATTCTCCTTTTTGCAATGAGAGACTCTACAGAGCGTTCAAAATCAGCAATATCGCCCGTGTCTCCTTGTAATGCTATGATATTGCCTCTTGGAACCACTCTCAGATTGGGGTAGTAGTGGCTTAATCGTGTGATTAATTTATCATTTACCCCTAAAATATCTACGGGGTCAATCTCTACCAGTTCAATTTTTTTCTCAACCATAACTTGATTTTACTTTAATAAATCTCTTTTACTAAATTTTGTTTCAGAATAGATTGGTATGTATCCATCATCCGTTTATATTGCAATTTGTTTTTTACCGGATATTTGTTGCGCAGCAGCTGTTCAATGGGGACAACCGTATAATCGCCGGCAAATTCGTTTTTCTTAAAGCACCACATAAATTCATAATCGGGAGGGAGGATGACCAGCTTTTCCGATAGATTGTTTTTTACAAGGGTAACGGTTACCATTAATTCTATCTGGGTATAATCCGGAATGCTTTGGTTGGTAATATAGTTACCCAGCGAATAAAATACCATGCGATCTACCTCTTTAACAGGCGATTGCTTTTTATAATAAATCTCGGCCTGCTGCGGTACGTGCGGGTGACTTCCTAAAATTACGTTAACCCCCTCACGGAACATCATTTGTGCCCATTTTTTCTGTGTAGAACTTGGCTTAAGCCTATATTCTTCTCCCCAGTGTGGAGCTGCTATAATAAGCTCGGCCCCCCTCTGTTTTGCCCGTTGTATTACCTTTTTAACGTGTGTACTATCCATCATGTTTATTACATAGGGAGAAGGGACCGGGAATCCGTTGGTGCCGTAGGTGAAATTTAAAATGGCAATTTTGACCCCTCTTATCGTAAACAGAATGGGGTTCTGCTCCCTCTCTTGTTCTGCCGACAGATAAGCTCCTGTGTGTTGGCTCCCGCATCTCCCCGTATATTTATGATCGGGATTCTCTATGTAGTTATTCTTAGCTCTTTTGGCATACTCTTCCTCCATCTCTTTATAAACGGATAATGTTTTGGCAAAGCCCTCTTTTCCCCTATCCATTAAATGATTGTTGGCCAGCAAAAACAGATTGATTCCGCTTTTCTTTGCCTGCCAGATAATAGAGGGGGGAGCAGAGAAGGTGGGATACCCTTTATAGGGGGCTCCGCCTGTGGGAAACTCTATATTAGCTGCGGCAATATCTGCTTTTTGCAGGGTGGGTTCTATGTATTTAAAAGCATAGGAGAAATCATAGGATTTTGGATCATGCGGATCTCCCCCTTTTATAAGAGCACTGTTAATCTGTGGAATATGTTGCATAACATCTCCTATAAAAGTTATCCGGATGGTATCATAAAGTGGTATGAGACTTTTAGGAAACGGGGTTACGGAAAAGGTGTATACCTTTGTGTTGATTGGTATCTTTAATGGGGAAACGAGATGTGACTGCGCCCGTAATAAAGGAGGGTACAGGAAAATTGCTGCAAGTAGAAAAAAGAAAGTACAGCTTTGTCTCATTTTGATTCTCTTTGTGACTCGTTGCATGTTATGGATTTGCTCTCTTATTTTTATTTCTCCTCAATAATTGTAATGGCGTGAATATCAAGCCGTATGGCTAGCCATTGTTTTAGCTTTGCAAATTCTTCTTTGGCAAGAGGTTCCTTAAATTTTAGAATAGCAATTGTCTCCTCCTGCAGATTAATTTGGCTGTCCGTTTTTTCTCCTCGTGCAAGTGTGATGGAGCCAATCTGCGGATATTGTGTAAACATCTCCCGGGCTACCTGTTTGATTGGGAATTCTTTGCTTTTGAAAGCCTTTAGCTCGGTTTCCATCTGACTGATAAGTTCTTCCCGTTTAATAATTTCTTGTTTGTTCTGATCGAAAATACTTTTGACAACATCTTTTTCAAGAACATTTTTAGGAACGTAAGTACTGTTTTGGTTAATAATCAGCTGCTCTTTTGTGAGGCCGTTTTGGGCAAGACTTTCATGCAGGCGGTTTATATCTTTCTGGTTAAGAGCCTCTCCTGCAATGGAAATGGTAATGGAGGAAGGCTTTCCCGTTTTGTGTTTTATTTGATAATCGTAGATATAACTGTTTGTGAAGTTCTTATTCTCTTCAACAAAAATTTTCACCGTCTGATTGAATTTATTTTCCGAAATGATAATGACGGCGGAGTAAATGCTTGGAATAATAAGAATAATTGTGAAAATTGTAATGCTGCGGTGTACTTTTTTCTGTTTTACCGGGTCTGCAAATTTGACCACCGGAAAATTAAGGTAGCGTACGGTAAGGAAAGTGGCAAGGGCTATAAATACAGAGTTGATAAAATACAGATAGAATGCTCCAAAGAAATAACTTGCGTTGCCGTTTGCAAATCCGTATCCGGCGGTGCATAGCGGCGGCATGAGAGCAGTTGCAATAGCAGCTCCGGCCAATACTGTCCCTTTGTCTTTTCTGCATACCTCTACAATAACGGCAAGCCCGCCAAACAAGGCAATAAAGACATCATAAATAGTAGGATTGGTTCTGGCAAGCAGTTCGGTTGGAGCCTCCAGTGCCAGAGGAGTAATCAGAAAAAAAAGAAAAGAAGCAAGAATGCTTATGATGGTCATAATAAGCAGGTTCTTGAACGATTTCTTTAATAAAACGGTGTCGTTAATACCCAGGGCGAGTCCTATACCCATAATGGGGCCCATTAACGGAGAAATAAGCATGGCACCTATGACTACCGGAATGGAATTCACATTTAACCCTACGCTTGCCATAAAGATGGCAAAAATAAGGATCCATACATTGGGTCCTTTAAATTCGATATTGGAGATTATGTAATTTTGTGCTGCTTGAATATCAACGTGATCTGATAAATTAGCAATATGTTTAAGCTGGTTTAAAAATGAACTCATAAAATTAGCCTTCAAATATGAATGTAAATATACATTTTTTTTGTGATTTTAGCATAAATTTATACATTTGTATGAATCTATCAATAATAAAAAATAGAGGTATGATAAAATTTCGCTTTGTATTTATTTGCCTTATGGCTTTTTCTGTTCTCAGTAGTTGCGACCGCATAAGGGCCACATTGGGAATGGCTACCTCTGCCGATATTGCAACGGCCAAAAGAGAGTTGCAGCAGAAGAGCGAAGATTCTCTGGCTCGTTTACCGCAGCAAAACGTTGCTAATGCGGTAGCGGCAAAAGAAGAAATAGAGTACGCAGGGGCGTTGGATAAGAAGTTTTATATTATTGTGGGGAGCTTTAAAAAAGATTATAATACACGCAGTATGCTTGCTTTCCTTAAAACGCGAGGATATGCTCCTGTAAAAATATCTCTTAAAAACGGGTATGATATGGTTTCTCTGGGGGGATATAATAACTTTACGGAAGCCCGAGCAGAGGTGAAAAAAATAGAAAGCTGGGAAGAGTGTCCGTATGATGTGTGGATTTACGATGTAGCGCAGAAGCTGCATAAAGAATAAATAGCTAATGATTTATATTTATAATACAAAAAACGAAAAAATATATGAAGACAACAGCATTTACTCAAAAGCATATTGCTTTGGGTGCAAAGATGGTTCCATTTGCAGGTTATAATATGCCTGTAGAGTATGTAGGTATTAAAGACGAGCATATTGCCGTAAGGGAAAATGTAGGCGTATTTGATGTTTCGCATATGGGCGAATTTTGGGTAAAAGGGCCGAATGCCCTTAAATTTTGCCAGTACGTAACATCGAATGATGTAGCTGCATTAACTACGGGCAAGGTTCAGTACTCCTGTTTTCCTAACGGAAAAGGTGGTATTGTAGACGATCTGCTGGTTTATTGTATTGATGCAGAAACTTATTTTCTTGTAGTAAACGCTTCTAATATTGATAAAGACTGGGCTCACCTTTGTGCAATTGCCCCTAAATTTAATATTACTCCGGGTAAAGAGCTTTACAATGCTTCCGACGAGATTTGCCAGCTGGCTATCCAAGGTCCCAACGCTCTTAAAATTATGCAGAGAATCTGTGATAAACCTGTTGAGGATATGGAGTATTATACATTCCAGAAATGCACCGTTGCAGGGATAAAAAATGCCATTTTCTCTACAACCGGTTATACCGGAGCAGGCGGATGCGAGGTTTATGTTGCCAATGAAGATGCGGATAAACTTTGGAAAGGTATTTTTGAAGCGGGTGCTCCGGAGGGAATCCGTCCGATAGGTTTGGGGGCAAGGGATACTCTAAGACTTGAAATGGGATTCTGTTTGTATGGAAATGATATAGATGATACCACTTCTCCGCTGGAGGCTAATCTTGCATGGATTACTAAATTCAATGATGTAAAAGGTGACTTTATTGATAAAGATTACATGCTTAAACAAAAAGCAGAGGGTCTTAAGAGAAGACTTTGCGGATTTGAGTTGGTAGATAAAGGTGTAGCACGTCACGGATATGAGGTTTGTGATGAGAGTGGTAATGCAATTGGTTATGTAACTTCCGGTACGGTAGCCCCTTGCGTGGGTAAAGCAATTGGTATGGCTTATGTTGCGGCACCGCTTTACAAACTAGATTCTCCCATTTATATTAAAGTAAGAGATAAACTGTTAAAAGCGGTTGTTGTTAAACCTCCGTTTTACAAAAAATAATAAAAAATGAAAGAGATGCCTACAGAACTGAATCAAGTTTTAGATTGGGCAAAAGGTGTATCCTTCGCAGTTACTATATGTGACCGCGAAGGATTTATCATATATATGAATGATAAATCAAAAGCAACTTTTGCAAAGGATGGCGATTTAATAGGGAACAACCTGAAAGCGTGTCATTCACCCCGGTCATGGGGGATAATTACAAAATTACTAGCAAATGGTGAATCAAACTCATACACTATATTAAAAAATGGTGTAAAAAAGATTATTCATCAAACGCCATGGTATGAACTGGGAAGTGCCCTTTCCTGTGAATCTGAGCGGCGAATAGGGGGGTTGGTTGAGATTTCAATTGTAATACCGGAGGAGATGCCGCATTATGTGAGAGGATAACGGCCTTGTTTAACGACTGTCGTTTGTTAAGATATTGTTAAGAAAATGGTAAGAGATTTTTTTAAAATGAAATCTCTTTCTATTTTTAACTTCAATTAAAAACGACATATCATGACTACCTTTAAATTTGCACATAATAATATAAATATTAGAGATTTAACCAGAAGCTTAAAATTTTATGAAGAATCTTTGGGATTAAAAGAGGTAAAACGTATTACACCAAAGGATGGGTCGTTTATTATCGTGTTTCTTTCAGACGGATCGAGCTTGCATCAGTTGGAGCTGACATGGCTCCGTGATTGGGGCAAAGCCTATAATTTAGGGGATAATGAATTTCATCTTGCTTTTAGATCGGATGATTTTGACGGTGCTCATAAACTGCATGAACAAATGGATTGCATTTGCTATGAAAATCCCAGAATGGGAATTTACTTTATTGCAGACCCTGATGGTTACTGGCTTGAAATTATGCCAAGTAAATAAGAGCTTGTTCTATTCTTTTGGCGTTGTTTTTGTATCTTTGCCCCCGTTAGCAGATATATTTAATAAGACATAGCGGATGAACAGATTTACAGGCAATGCGGTAACGGTGCTATTATTGTTTTTGGGGCATATTTCATTTGCCCAGACTTCACTTGACGGAATTGAGAAATCACTTAAAAGATCAGTTGAATTTATTTCGGCAGATTCTCTTATGGGACGCTCCGCAGGGAGTATCGGGGAGAAAAAAGTTGCAAATTTTATTTATGATGAGTTGGAGAAAAGCGGCGTTATTATGCTGAGTCCCCGCGATGGAGAGGATTTTTACATGGCTCTTAAGGACACCATTCATTCCAGAAATATGATAGGTGTGGTGGAAGGGTATGATCCGGTTCTTAAAAATGAGTACATAGTTATAGGTGCCCACATAGATCATTTGGGGGTAAATAAGCTGATGAAAGATGGCGAGCAGGTGTTGCAGATTTATCCGGGGGCAGATGATAATGCATCGGGGGTGGCAGCCGTGATGGAGGTTGCAAAGCAGGTGGCCGCCCGTCAGTTTTTGTTCAGGCGTTCTGTTATTTTTGCTTTTTTTGGGGCGGAGGAACTTGGAATGGCCGGGAGCTGGTATTTTTTGAATCGCTCGTTTAAGGATGTGGATAAAATAGTGATGATGATGAATCTTGATATGGTGGGGCGCAGCGGAGGCGATAACAAGCTACAGGTATTTACCGCTACTCAGAATCACGATCTTATGGGGATTATTAACGGCCTTTCCAACAGAACCTTTAGTGTAAAACCGGTTGTTTCGTTTACCGATTATTTCCCGTCCGATCACCGTCTGTTTTACGAGAAGAATATCCCTATTGCGCTGTTTACTACCGGAGTTCATAGAGATTATCATACTCCCAGAGATCAGAGCGGCAGGATTGATTATAATCAGTTGGAATATATTGCGGAGTATGTTTATTCCATGGCAGAGGTGATTGCCAATAGGGATGAGCGTATCCTTGCGGGTATAAAGATTGATAATAGCAACCAGACAGACAAAAAGGAGATGCTTTATACACAGCAAGATGTGGATAGAAGGGCATTGTTCCTGCATGGAGATGAGGTGCAGTTTCTAAATAAATGGGTGTATCCGTATATTAAGTATCCCGATAGTGCAATTGCTGCCGGTTTTGAGGGACGTGTTATTGTGGAATTTATTGTGGAAAAAGACGGATCGGTAAGCAATGTGAAGATTTTACACGGTATAGACAACGATATTGATGATGAGGTTTTAAAAGTGGTATCGGCATCGCCCAAATGGAAAGCTGCACAGCAGGGTGGGAGTGATGTACGGGTAAAAGTCTCTATTCCCGTAGAATTCAAACTTGCAAAATCGGGTAAGTTTAAGCTGAAGAAATAATGTAAAAAAATAACCTAAAAAGTACTATATTTGTAGCTTGTATTAATATGAGCTACAAATGGAGTATAGTTTTTTAGAAATTGAGAGGAAATGGCAGGCGTTCTGGGCTGCAAACAAGACATTTGAAGTTAAGATAGATTCTTCAAAACCAAAATATTACGTACTGGACATGTTCCCTTATCCATCGGGAGCCGGATTGCACGTGGGGCATCCGCTGGGATATATTGCAAGTGATATTTACAGTAGATATAAGAGATTAAAGGGGTTTAATGTGCTCCATCCTATGGGGTATGATGCGTTTGGACTCCCTGCAGAGCAATATGCAATACAAACAGGGCAGCATCCTGCAACTACTACACAAAAAAATATAGAGAGATACCGCCAGCAGATGGATCGTATCGGGTTCTCGTACGACTGGAGCCGTGAGATTCGCACCTGTGATCCCAATTATTATAAGTGGACACAGTGGGCATTCCTTGCGATGTTTAAATCGTATTTTAATTATGGAACTGCCAAAGCGGAGCCGATTGAGCAACTGGAGGCGATATTTGCCAACGAGGGGAATGGAAATGTACATGCTGCTTGCGGTGATGTTCAAAACTTTACGGCTGAGCAATGGCATGCTTTCTCAGAGGTTGAAAAGAGCGATATTCTTATGCGGTACCGTATTGCTTATCAGGGTGAAACGGCTGTGAACTGGTGCGCTGCCCTAGGAACCGTGCTGGCGAATGATGAGGTGAAAGAGGGATTATCGGTGAGAGGAGGGCATCCTGTTGAGCAAAAAAAGATGAAACAGTGGCAGTTACGGGTTTCGGCTTATGCAGAGAGGTTGCTCGCCGATATGGAAGGGCTGGAATGGACTGATGCTCTTAAAGAGATGCAGAAGAATTGGATTGGAAAATCGCAGGGGGCGGAGATGATTTTTAAGGTTTCCAATGAGAATCCTGTTGAAGGAACTCCTGCCGAATATGATATGACTATTTTTACCACCCGTGCGGATACGGTTTTTGGGGTAACTTTTATGGTGCTTGCTCCTGAGAGCGAGTGGGTTGGTAAACTTACCACCAAAGAACAGAGCGGGGCGGTGGAGACTTATTTGCTGGAGGCTAAGAAAAAGACAGAGCGGGAGAGGATGGCGGAAACCAGAAAGGTTACGGGGGTATTTACCGGATCTTATGCAGTGAATCCGTTTACAAAAGAGAGGGTTCCGGTATGGATTAGCGAATATGTACTGGCCGGATATGGTACGGGGGCCATCATGGCGGTTCCGGCTCATGATAGCCGTGACTATCATTTTGCAAAACAATTTAATCTCCCTATCATTCCGCTTATTGAAGGGTGCGATGTAAGTACCGGGAGCTTTGATGCCAAAGAGGGAGTTATGTGCAACAGTGGCTTTTTAAGTGGTAAGACAGTGAAAGAGGCTATTCCGGCGGCTATTGATCAGGTGGAGAGATTGGGGCTGGGACATAGAAAGATTAATTACAGATTGAGAGATGCTATTTTCTCAAGACAAAGATACTGGGGCGAGCCGTTCCCTATTTATTATAAGGATGGAATTGCAACCCCGATTCCGGAGCAGGATCTCCCGCTGGTGTTGCCGGAGATTGATAAGTTTCTCCCTACGTCAGACGGCGAACCTCCGTTGGCAAGGGCTGCGAACTGGACTTATAAAGGGTATCCGCTGGAAAAAAGCACCATGCCCGGATTTGCAGGGAGTAGTGCGTATTATCTGAGATATATGGATCCTTCCAATAATCAGGCACTTGTAAGCAAAGAGGCCGATAGTTACTGGAGGAATGTAGATTTGTATATTGGCGGTACGGAGCATGCAACGGGGCATCTTATTTATTCCCGTTTCTGGAATAAATTTCTGTTTGATGTAGGATATGTGGTTGAAAATGAGCCGTTCAAAAAACTTATTAATCAGGGAATGATACAGGGGCGTTCCAATTTTGTATATAGAATTAAGAATACCAATACGTTTGTTTCGTACGGTCTTAAAGAGAACTACGATACCACCGATATTCATGTGGATGTGAATATTGTAACCAACGATAGGCTTGATATGGATGCCTTTAAGGCTTGGATGCCCGATTTTGAGAAGGCCGAGTTTATTCTGGAAAACGGAGAGTATATCTGCGGATATGCGGTAGAGAAGATGAGTAAATCTATGTTTAATGTTGTGAATCCCGATCATATCTGCAACAGCTACGGTGCAGATACCTTGCGGTTGTATGAGATGTTCCTAGGGCCTTTGGAGCAATCCAAGCCATGGGATACAAAAGGGATTGACGGGGTAAACCGCTTTCTGAAAAAACTGTGGAGGATGTTCTTTACCAAAGAGGGAGAGCTATGTGTATCACAAGAAAAGGCAACGCCTGCAGAATTAAAGGCTTTGCACAAGCTGATTCTGAAAGTTAGTACCGATATTGAGGCGTTCTCTTTTAATACCTCTGTAAGTGCATTTATGATTGCCGTGAATGAATTGCAGGATCTTAAATGCAACAAACGGGAGATTCTGGAGCAGATTGTAATTCTTCTGGCACCGTTTGCACCTCATATTACCGAGGAGCTATGGAGCTTGCTTGGCCATAAAGAGAGTGTTTCAGCCGCTTCGTTTCCTGTGTATGTAGAGGCTTATACCATTGAAAACATGGTTGAGTACCCTGTTTCGTTTAACGGGAAAATGAGATTCAAACTGGAACTGCCTAAAGATATGTCGGTAAAAGAGGTTGAGGCGGCTGTAAGGGCAAACGAGAATACGGCTAAATATATTGGTGAAGGGGGGATTAAAAAGATGATTGTGGTACCTGCAAAGATTATTAATATTGTTTGCTAACTCATTAAAAAAGATAAATTTAAGGAATCATGAATCACAAGTTTTATCATATAGACGCATTTACAGAGCATGTTTTTAAAGGAAATTCTGCTTGTGTTGTGTTGCTTTCATGTGAACTTGGAGATGATGTTCTGCTTAAAATAGCGGCCGAAAACAACGTGGCGGAGACGGCATTTATCCTCAACAAGGGGGGAAGGATTGTTTTGCGCTGGTTTACCCCCGATCTGGAAATGGATTTGTGTGGTCATGCCACCCTTGCCGCCGCTTATGTTGTATTTCACTTTATGCCGGAGTTTGTGTGCGGCAATAAAATAGTGTTTGATACCTGCGAGGGAGAGATCCATGTTTATCGGGAAGAGGGTTCAGATGTTTATAAAGGAGCAGATACAAATATTCCCGATAAGTTTTGCCTCCATTTTCCGGTACGGGAGGGGGTAGTGGCGCAATTGCCGCAGCAGATTCGGGCCGCCCTTTCTATTGCGCCGCAGGAGGTTTATCTATCCAGAGATTATCTTCTGGTATATGACTCTCCGCAGGATGTGCTTGATATAGAGATTAACAGGACGGAATTTGATAAAATAAATCTGGGACAGGGGGGTGTTGTGGTATCTGCGAGGGGGCCGCATAAAGAGGACGCATGCTATAAAATGATTGGAAAATGTGATTTTGTATCTCGGTTTTTTACTCCGCAGGCTACCATTTTAGAGGATCCCGTAACAGGTTCTGCACATTGTACTTTGGCCCCCTACTGGGGGCAGAGGCTTGGTAAAACCAATCTTTTTGCAAAACAGATCTCTGCACGCGGCGGCGATTTGTGGTGCACATTAGAAAACGGCAAAGTAATGATCAAAGGATGTGCTGTATGCTATATGGCGGGTATTATCTCAATTGAATCATACTAACTTATAAATAATTATTTTTATGGGACATCAAGTATTTAAACAAGTAAAGGCGTATATTATTATTACATTGGGAATCTTCCTATACTGTTTTGCATGGGAAGCATTTCTTATTCCCAAAGGCATCTCCGGCGGAGGAGTTACCGGTATTGCATCCATTATCTACTATGCAACCGGATTTCCAATCTCCTATTCGTATCTCTCCATTAATGCGGTCCTGATTATTTTAGGGGCTATTGTGCTGGGTAAAGGATTTGGCCTTAAAACCGTTTACAGCATTCTTCTGGCAACGGCAATGTTTGAGGTTATGCCTCATTATGAATGGATTACTAATATATCCGATATCCCCGATAAATTTATAAATGCCTTGTTGGGCGGTACGATAAGTGCCATGGGTATTGCCGCTATCTTTATGCAGGGTGGAAGTACCGGAGGAACCGATATTGTAGCCCTTATTGTGGCAAAATACAGAGAGACATCTCCCGGCAGAGTTTTTTTATATTGCGATCTGCTGATTATAGGCTCTATTTATTTCCTCCCCGGTAAAGGATTGCAGGATGTAATTTACGGTTATATTCAGATGGTTTCGTTCTCCTATATGATAGATGTACTGCTTACCGGTTCTACACAATCTGTGCAGATACTCATCTTTACCGATAAATACAAAGAGATGGGGGATATGCTTAATAAAGAACTGAGAAGAGGGGTAACTGCCTTAAACTCGGTAGGCTGGCATTCGCAGCAAGATGGGAAAGTACTGGTGGTTATAGCCAGAAAACAACAATTGCAAGAGATTAAAACTTCTATTATGGAGGTGGATAACCGTGCCTTTATCTCGGTCTGTTCCGCTATGAGCGTATATGGAAACGGCTTTGAAGCGGTAAAAGGAAAGAAAAAAGATAAAAATTCCACAACCAGCAAGATGGCCGATTTTATCAATATCAGAAAATAATTAAAATGGACAAAAAACTTAAACATAGCTTAGGCGAAATTAAGGCCTATATTATTATAACACTCGGATTACTGCTGTATGTTGTTGGGTGGGATGTTTTTCTTATTCCCAATAATATGGTGGGCGGCGGTGTTACCGGTATATCAGCAATCCTGCTCTACGCATTTAAGATTCCGGTGAGTATCTCCTTTTTTATTATCAATCTGTTTTTACTGGCTATTGCTCTTAAAGTGCTTGGGAGAGGGTTTGGAATCAAGACGGTCTATGCAATTTTTATAACCTCTGTTTTCTTTCAGGTGGTGCCGGATTTAATACCCAAAGTATTTATAGACGAGGTGGCTATCTCCAACGGAAAACTGCTCTGTGCAATTTTTGGAGGTGTTTGCTCCGGACTTGGTATAGGAATCTGTTTCTCGCAAGGTGGAAGTACCGGCGGCACCGATATTATAGCCCTTATGATTGTAAAATATAAAAACATCTCTCCGGGGAGAATCATCCTTTTAATGGATGTGTTTATTATTGCCTCTTCTTTGTTACTTCCGGCAAAAGAAATTCTGGATGCTGCGGGAAATGTAATAGGAACGGAAAGTCTGGGACAGCGGTTTGCAACCATTTTATATGGTTATATTTTAATTGGGGCATGCAGTTACTCCATAGACTTGTTTATTGCAGGGGCAAAACAATCGTTGCAGTTGTTTATTTTCTCAAAACGTCATGCGGAGATTGCAGATGCCATTGTGTCCGATATCGGGCGGGGAGTTACCCTTATTGATGCGCAAGGATGGTACACCAAACAATCTAGTAAAATTATAATGGTAGTTATTCGTAAGACCGATATTAATATGATATACAAAGTGATAAAGGAGGTAGATAAAGATGCATTTATGTCTGTTGGAAGTGTCTCCGGCGTTTATGGAAAAGGATTTGATGAGATTAAAAAATAAAAAAATTTTGGAATCGTAAATAGTTGCTTTTAGAAGCTATTTTTATATTTATAAGAAAAAAGTTGCTCTCTATTTTTGTATAAAACTTACAAAACTATGAAGCAACTTTTTTTTTATGCGGCAATGCAGAATATGCCGAAATTATTGTTTATCCCGTTTTATGTGGGGATGATTGTTTATTTAACGAGAATTTTGTATCGTTATAAAACGAACGGCTATGTGAAAAGAATATTAATGATTATTGTATCATTGAGTGGCTTTCTATTGCTCCCGAACGATGATCCCGATATTTTAATTATTCAATATTGCTTCTTTACAACCCCGTTGCTGCTACTTATTTATCAACGGATGGGGCTTGTTGATCATAGCATGAAATTATTTACAGCTTTTATTGGGGCGTTATGGGGAATAGAAATCTGTATTGAGTTGATCCTCTATTTTAATATGATCGATCGCAGCTTTTATAAATTTTTCTTTATGCTTGTCGTAACACTGTTAAACATGTCTATGGCTGCATATTTTATTTATAGGTGCGGCAGAAAATCCGGAGAACTTGTAGAGAGCATTACCCGGAATTTTTTTAAATATACCTTGTACGCTATGGGGATTATTATTTTGTTAACGCATATTGTGCTGCTGACGGTGTTTAACGGATCTAAAGATTTTTTGTTTCTCTTTGTTTTCCTCTCCATCTTTTTTGTTCATGTATCATTTGTTTATGCCGAGTGTAAAAATATTGGCGTAAGGGAGTACCCTCTTCCGGCAGAGGGGGATTATTCCGGAAACATTCTGGAAGATGGAGGGGTATCGGAAGAATCTCTTATTATTCATCGTCTGATCTGTGTTTTTGAACATGATAAGCCATTTCTTAATTCGCAGATAACCGTTATGGAAATTGCCCGGAGGATTGGCACAAATCGTACTTATCTCTCCAGAGCATTGAATCACAGAACATCTAAAAACTTTAATCAGTTTGTGAACTATTACAGGATAAAAGAGGTGTGTAGTTTGTTTATAGCAAATCCCAATCTGGATATTAAGCAATTTCATGAACGGTGCGGATTTAATTCGTTTTCGTCCTTTTCAGGTTCTTTTAAAATGAATATAGGATATACACCGGGCGAATGGTCGCGAATGGTTCGGGAGAGAAAACTCAGGCATGAAAGAATTACAGTAGAGGATTATGTTATATAGAAAAATACTTCTAAAGTTTGCAACGGAGATTGTAGAGAGATTGAGCGGGTTGGAATGCATGCTGATTCCGCAATCCTCTTTTAATGACCGGTATATTCCCCAAGAATGTCTCTTGCAGATTGGGAAAGAGGATGTGGTAAGGCAAGTGTCTCATAAAATAGGAGAAATCATTGTGGAACAGGAACTCTTTTTGGATAAAAACCTTACTCTGGAGAAACTGGCAAAGGTTGTTGGAAGCAACCGTACCTATATATCACGGGCTTTTGGCCGGGAAAAAGGGGTGTTCTTTAATCACTATATAAATGCTCTGCGGCTGGAGTATGCCAACAAGATAACCGGGCAGAGGTGGCTTTCTATGGAAGAGGTGGCAGCTTTATCGGGATTCAAAACGGACCGCACTTTTTTTAGGGCCTTAAAAGAGAGTGATTGCGATGGGTTGGATTTCCTAAAAAAGCGGTATCTTTGTAAAAATTTATTTACAGATATGGCAGACGAGAAAATCATTTTTTCTATGAACGGAGTGGGTAAGATATTACCTTCCAATAATAAAGCAATTCTTAAAAATATTTACCTTTCTTTTTTTTACGGAGCAAAGATTGGTATTATAGGATTGAACGGTTCCGGAAAATCTACCCTTATGAAGATTATTGCAGGGCTTGAGAAATCGTATCAGGGGGAAGTTGTATGGGCACCGGGTTATACGGTGGGGTATCTGGAGCAGGAACCTCATCTTGATGATAACAAGACGGTGCGGGAAGTTGTGGAACAGGGGGTACAGGATGTTGTGAATCTTATGAAGGAGTATGAGGCGGTAAACGCCAGATTTATGGAACCAATGAGTGAGGATGATATGAATAAACTTATTGAGTATCAGGGAGAACTTACGGAGAAGATTGAGCATGCCAATGGCTGGGAGCTGGATGCCAAACTGGAGCGGGCCATGGATGCTTTAATGTGTCCGGAGCCGGATGCGCCGGTTAAAAACCTATCGGGAGGAGAGAGAAGAAGGGTAGCCCTTTGCCGTTTGTTGTTGCAGGAGCCGGATGTTCTTTTGCTTGATGAACCTACCAATCACCTTGATACCGAGAGTATTCAATGGTTGGAGGCCCATTTGCAGCAATATAAAGGGACTGTAATTGCAGTAACGCATGATCGATACTTTTTGGATAATGTAGCCGGATGGATTCTGGAACTAGATAGGGGAGAGGGGATTCCGTGGAAAGGGAATTATTCGTCGTGGCTGGATCAGAAATCAAAGCGGTTGCAGCAGGAGGAGAAACAGGAGAGCAAGAGGCGTAAAACCCTTGAGCGTGAGTTGGAGTGGGTAAGGATGGCTCCTAAGGCAAGACAGGCAAAATCAAAGGCACGTCTCTCTGCCTATGAGAAGATGCTGAACGAAGACGGCCGTCAGAAAGAAGAGAAACTGGAGATTTTTATCCCCAACGGGCCTCGTTTGGGAACCAATGTTATTGAAGCTGTTAATGTTACCAAGGCCTTTGGAGATAAAATACTTTATGAAGGGCTTAACTTTAAATTACCCCCTGCCGGTATTGTAGGTATTATTGGGCCGAACGGAGCGGGTAAAACCACTTTGTTCCGCCTGATTATGGGATATGATGCTCCCGATAAAGGGACGTTTACCATTGGCGAGACTGTAAAAGTTGCTTATATAGACCAGCAGCACAGATCCATTGATCCTACTAAAACGGTTTATGAAACCATTGGTTCCAATTCTGAGTTTGTGAAACTTGGGAACAAAGAGATGAATGCCCGTGCTTATGTGTCCCGCTTTAATTTCTCCGGGGCCGATCAAGAGAAAAAATGCGGTATCCTGAGCGGTGGTGAGCGAAACAGACTCCATCTTGCATTAACCCTTAAAGAGGAGGCGAACGTGCTGTTGCTGGATGAGCCAACCAATGATGTGGATGTAAATACCATTCGTGCATTGGAAGAGGGCTTGGAGAACTTTGCCGGTTGTGCGGTGGTTATCTCCCACGACAGGTGGTTTCTGGATAGAATCTGTACTCATATCCTTGCATTTGAAGGAGATTCCAAGGTTTATTTTTTTGAGGGTTCTTACTCGGAATACGAGGAGAACAAAAAAATGCGTCTTGGAAACGTAGAACCAAAACGCTTTAAGTATAAGAAATTAATGGAGTAGCCCGATTGCCTGACTACTCTGCTTTTGCCCGCTTACAAAAAGCGTTTGATTCTTTCAAACCATTTATAAGGGGGATATTTTAAAGGTAAATCAAAGTTACGTAGACTAACTACGTAACTTTTTTTATGGCTGAATGTCTCAAATCCGTATTTCCCGTGGTAGTTGCCCATTCCGCTGAGTCCCACTCCGCCGAACGGCAAATTGTTGGTTGCAATATGCATGATGGTATCGTTTACGCAGGCTCCGCCCGAGAATGTGTTTTTAAGTATTTGGTTAGCCGTTGGTTTGTCTGCAAATAGATAAAGAGCAAGCGGTTTGGGGCGGGAGTTGATAAAATGGACGGCATCTTTGAGATTGGTGTATTCAATAACAGGGAGGATAGGGCCAAAAATCTCTTCCTGCATAGCGGGCACAGTGTTAATCTTCTCTATGTTGGAAAGAGTGCCGGCATCCAGTATGGTGGGTTCTATAAAAAGAGTTTGCTCATTGGTAGCTCCGCCGTACAAAATTGTATTGGGGTTCGCACCAATCATAGCTTTTAGTCGGTTGAAAGCGGGCAGTGCAATAATGCGTCCGTAAAAAGGCGATTTGTTAATTGGGGAATCGTACAATGTATGGATTGCTGATTTTAAAAAACACAAAAAATCATTTTTTACGGTGCTCTCTATTAAAAGATAATCGGGAGCTACGCAAGTTTGGCCGCAATTGAGAAATTTTCCCCATGCAACTCTCTTTGCGGCAAGTTTTAGATTGGATGTAGCGGTAATGATGCAAGGGCTCTTTCCCCCTAATTCCAACGTAACGGGGGTGAGGTCTTCTGCTGCTTTCCCGGCAATGGTTTTACCAAAGCCGGGCCCTCCTGTGTAAAAGATGTAATCATATTTTTCCTGCAACAGGTTTTCCATTACTTTGGGCCCTCCGGTCATAATTTCAATGGGAGAAGCAGGGAGATTTTGTTTGGTGCCCCATGTTGCCGGTACTTGATTTTCAGATATTGGGATATAGGCAGGCTGTTTGTGTATTATCTGCATTGCGGTTTTTATGATTTCCACACAGATGTCTGCCGTATGGAGTGCCAGGTGGGATGGTTTTAGTAATACGCAGTTTCCTGCTGCAATGGCAGCAATCATGGGGGCAAAGAGTAAACGGAACGGGTAATTCCACGGGGCAATAATGAGAACTACACCGTAGGGTTGATATAAAATTCTGCTTTTTGAGGGAAATAAAATAACAGAGGAGCGTTTGTGTTGCGGTTTGCTCCATTTTTTTACATGCTTAATATGGTAATCAATTTCGCTAAGGACAAAAGCAATCTCTGTTAAATAACTCTCTTGCTTTGATTTATGTAAATCTTCTTGCAAAGCATCGTATAGCCGGGGAAGGTGTATTTGAACAGCTTTTTGAACAGCTTGCAGTGTTTTGATTCTGTTTTCCGGTTCCAGAGAAGCTCCGGAGCTAAAATAATGACGAAGGAGATGTGCTTGCATAAGTTGTTTTTTTTCAAATATACACCCTATTTTCACAAAAAAATGAATTCTCTGCCTCATGTAAAAGAAATAATGTGTTTTTTTTGTAAAAAAATTTAAACCACCCTTAAATCTATAC
>JAVWIB010000007.1:44814-47026 GCA_036639755.1 Bacteroidales bacterium | reverse complement strand
TAAGAACAATGTATGCTTATTCGGAATACATACAACCATACATTTACAAACAATTAGGATTAGCAAAGGGTGGAAAAATATCGGATGACTATCGAGTAAGTCCACTGGGTAAATTTTTGCGCAAAACATGGCTCGATGAGCTGCCGACGCTGATAAACTGGATTAAAGGAGATATGAAATTTGTGGGTGTTCGTCCGTTGAGTAGCCACTATTTCAATCTATATTCAAAGGAGTTGCAAGAGCTACGCACAAAGGTGAAGCCGGGACTTTTCCCCCCGTTTTATGCCGATATGCCTGAGACATTGGAGGAGATACAAGAGAGTGAGATACGTTACATAAAATCGTACTTGGAACGACCTTTTTATACAGATTGCCGATATTTTTTTAAGACGTTTGCTAATATCGTATTTAAGGGGAGAAGAAGTAAATAAAAATGGCGGCGAATAAAACAAATAATACAATACAAGCACTCTGGGTTGCCATTGGTAGTTTATGTGCCTTTGGTGTAACACTGATTAGTACGATGATTCTGAGTCGCTATTTTGACAAAACCGATTACGGAACTTATCGGCAAGTATTGTATGTATATCAGACCCTACTGATTGTTTTCACTCTTGGATTACCTAAAGCATATGCTTACTTTTTGCCCCGTGTAGAGGATTGTTATGCAAAGTCATTGATAAACAAAATCACTCGTATTTTCTATCTTTTAGGAGGTGTGTTTTCTGTATTGCTATTTATTTTTGCACCTCAGATAGCCGCTGCTCTAAAGAACCCTGATTTAACGAGTGCTTTGCGAATATTTTCTCCCGTACCATTTTTAATGTTGCCTACAATGGGGATAGAGGGTATTTATGCCGCATACCAGAAAAACAGATACATGGCTTTGTATAACGTGCTTACCAAAAGTCTTATATTGCTTTGCGTAGCTCTGCCTGTTCTATTTTTCAATGGCTCATATAAAGAGGCTCTTATGGGCTTTGTCGCTGCCTCTTTTGTCTCGTTTTTGGTGGCAACCTATATGAAATCGTGGTGTGTGCGGGGCAAAGGAGCAAAACCAACAGCGATTACCAATCGGGATATTTTCCGATTTTCACTGCCACTCCTTTTTGCAAGTTTATGGGGTATATTAACGCAATCTGCCGATAGCTTTTTTATAAGCAGGTTCTTTGGTACAGATGTTTTTGCGGAGTTTTCAAACGGCTCATTGCAATTGCCTTTTGTTGGGATGATTATAGGGGCGTGTTCGACTGTATTAATGCCTCTGTTTTCAAAAAAAGTACACGAAAATGCAGACCCTAAGACTGAAATCTTGCCTGTATGGAGAAATGTTTTTGAGAAAGTAATAAAGATAACCTATCCATTAATTGTTTTTTTCCTGTTCTATGCAACTGAAATAATGGTGATATTGTATGGTTTAGAATATGAATCTTCTGGCATTTTTTTTAGAATTAATATATGTGTAAATATTTTTACAGTTATATCATATTTCCCAATATTAATATCAATAGGGGCATTTAAGTACTATAAAGATGCCCATATGTGGAGGGCTATAGTTATTACTGTATTGCAATATTTTAGTGTTAAATTATTTAATAATCCCTATCTCGTTGTGGTTTTATCATCTATTGGTAATATATTAATGATAGTTGCTTTTACCTATTATACTGCTAATTATTTTAAAGTTAGAGTATTAGATGTGGTCCCTATGAGGTTGTGTGTTAATATATTGCTATCATCAATAATCATATTATTTATTGCCAATTGGATTTACAGTTACTGTAACGTAAACTCATTTAGGCTTTTCGATATAACTCTTATGTTCTTTGTGTATGCAATAATATATGCGATCTGGACATATATAGCTAAAATTGAGTACATGTCAATTATATCTCCTATTTTAAGTAAATTAAATCAAAAATGAAAGTATATATTGTTTCGAGAGGGTACCCAACCGAAAAAGATCCATTAAATGGAATATTTGAATTTGACCAAGCAAAAGCACTTGTTTCAGTAGGCTGTAAGGTTGTATTTATATCTGTTGATATTCGCTCTTTTCGAAAAAAAAGAGCATTAGGGGTGTGGTGCCTTACAAAAGATGGTGTTGATATTTATAGTATTTCGGCTCCAACTTTGGGACGGAGTTATAAAATATCAAATTTTATAGGAAGATTGTCGCTGTTATTTGTTTTTAATAAAGCTATAAAAAAGT
>JAVWIB010000007.1:44150-44804 GCA_036639755.1 Bacteroidales bacterium | reverse complement strand
TATCCAGATTTAGTTCATGCACATTTCACTAGAATAGCTGCCATGGCCTCTGTGTTGAAAAAAACACACAAAATACCTTTTGTAATAACAGAGCATAGTTCGAAAATGATTGAACCAACTCTTTCAAAAGAATTGATATATTATGCAGAAAAAGCATATTTTAATGCAGATGAAGTAGTTTGTGTTTCAAAATCGCTGGCAGATAATCTGTATGAAAAATTTAAAATAAATTGCAAACTCATTCCTAACATAGTAGATACCGATAAGATTAGTTATAGACCTATGGATCACTCTAAGTTTACATTTATATCAGTAGGTAACTTAATCCAACGCAAAGGTTTTGATATTTTACTTTCCGCTTTTCGTAACATGAAGAACGTAGATACGCAGCTACATATCATTGGAAGTGGAGAGGAGAGAGGCAATTTGCAAAATTTTATTAATACACATGAATTAAATACAAGGGTAAAACTTTTAGGGTATAAAAATAGAGAAGAGATCGCTGGGATTATGAATATGGGTGATGCTTTTGTATTGGCCTCCAAGAGAGAGACATTTGGTGTTGTATTTATCGAAGCTATGTTGGCCGGATTGCCTGTTGTTGCAACAAGATGTGGGGGGCCCGAAAATTTTATAAACAAATCAAATGGCATC
>JAVWIB010000007.1:31116-44140 GCA_036639755.1 Bacteroidales bacterium | reverse complement strand
GCTATGGATAAAATATGTAAAACAAGAGAGTTGTACAATAGTAAATGGATATCTGACAATTGCATATCTCAATTTTCACCAAATACGGTGGCAAAACATCTTTGTAGTTTATACGAAGAGGTTTTAAAATCTAACTCGACAAAAGAGGATTTACATAAATTTTGAACGCCTAAGAAAATACATTTGTGATAGAGGTAAGTTTGAACCACATGATGTTGAGTATAAATTCTATGGCTATGTACCGGCAGAAAAGTTTGAAAAATTCAAGAAAAAATACTTAAAACAAAAATAATGAAAAAGAATATAATAATATGTACAGCATTGCCGGTATGGTCATTAGGTAAAAACAGCGGAGGACGTGCTTTATATTCTACTATTTCCGGTTATATTAATTCGGGATGGAGTATATCACTATTAACGTCTGGAGGATGTATTCCTGATGAGTTTAAGGACAAAATAGCTGTAATTGAACGGAGAAAAATAAATCTTAGTTTTTTAAGAAATAAATTTAGAGTTATCAATTGGTTACTCAAGGTCATAAATTATAGGTTGAATTGTGTATTCTATAAAAAAAACTGTGAAGAACTTCTTAGAAGTTGTAATTACGAGACTATTTTATATGCCTATGAAATCGAATCGGTTCGGGTGTTGAAAAAGTTATCTGTAAAACACAATCTTAAATTAGTAACACGATTTCAAGGAACAATTATAGAACCACTTAGATGCAACAATATAATTTATAAAATAAGGAAATATCAAATAATAAATGCTCTGAAGACCACTTCTGATTTAGTAATAATGACTAACGATGGAACACAGGGTTTAAGTAAATTGAAAGAGCTTGGAAATTCAAGTAAACATATTGAATTTTGGAGAAATGGGGTGAGTGTAATAAATAAAATAGAACTCAATAAAAGGGAGGAGTATCGAAAAAAACACAACGTAGATTCGACTGATTTTGTTTTTATAACAGTATCAAGATTAGAGTCGTGGAAGAGGGTTGAGCAAGCTGTTATTGCATTTGGAGAAGTGTATAAACTCAATAACTCAATTAAACTTATAATCATTGGAGATGGTGACAGTAAAGAGTCTCTAATTGATTTAGCAAATACACTGAATCTTTTAGATGCAATTGATTTCAAAGGTAAAATTGAACAACAGTATATTTATGAATATCTAATAATGGCAGATGTTTTTCTGTCATTTTACGACATTTCTAATTTAGGGAATCCTTTGTTTGAGGCTATGATGTGTGGGAAACCAATAATCACACTTGACGTTGGAGATACAAAAACAGTAATAAAGGATAATGAAACAGGCATTTTAATTTCACTTGATAAAATGGAGATTATACCATCTAAAATGAAACTATTAATAGACAATCAAAAGCTTAGATATGATATTGGATTAAAAGCCAAAAATTATGCGGATACCGAATTTTATAGTTGGGAAGAACGTATGAACAAAGAAATACGTAAAGTTGAGGATCTATTTAATGAATAAATATAAAAATATATTTGATAAATACTATGCTACTATAGTTGCTGGGAATCCGGCTAAAATAGTCAAATTATTAATAGAGCAATGAAGATAAGAAAATTTATTAAGCGGCAATTTCGTTGGGCATTATGGGCTACAACATCAAGATGTGCGATTTTGCCATCACAGATGTTCCATACGATTCGTCCATGGTGTTGGCGTAAATTAGGTGCAAAAATAGGCAAAAACGTATGTATTGGTTATGGATTCTACTTAGATGTAGATCATGCCAAAGAAATTGAGATTGGAGACGACACAGAGTTTGGGCCGGAGTGTTTTATACTTTGCCATCGAAGAGATATCTCTCTATACACCAGAGATATGTGCTGTCAAGATATTCCTTATATCATTGCCAAGATAAAAATTGGCAGGAATGTTCAATGTGGTGCCAGAGTAATGATAATGCCGGGAATAACCATTGGCGACGGAGCTGTCATAGGAGCCGGTTCTGTCGTGGTAAAAGATATTCCGGCATGGGCAATAGCAGTTGGTAATCCGGCAAAAGCCATTGGATATGTAAAAGATAGCCAGAGCGATGTTTGATAAAAGAATAGTTGTTATACATGATGTAGCAGGTGATACAATGAAACCTCGTCGTTTAGAGAATATCATCAAAGTATCAAAAGCTTTAGGCTATCGTTTTATTTCGTTGGAAGAGATATTGAATGACCGCAAGAGAGGGTTACAGCTTGCTCTTACCATTGACGATGCTTATAAAAGTTGCATTACAACAATCTTACCGATTCTGGAGAAACATAATATAAAGGCAACGCTTTTTGTTCCGACCGGATTAATCGGATTAAAAGCCACCGATCCATTATTGCGGGTCAATGAATGTTACCCCGATAAAGATATCATTACATGGGATGATTTGCAACAATGGAAAATGCGAGGCCAGGAGATAGGATACCACACCCATTGTCATATAGATATGTATCACCATTCAGATTCCGAGATTGTCGATGATTTTTTAGCCGGAATAAAATGCTTATCCGCTCAAGGATTGAATGTGAAATATTTCGCCTATCCAAAAGGGTTTTTGCCTAAGAACAAACAGCTTGTTGAGAACCTATTTAGTGAGCATGGTATAGAATGTGCCTTTACAATAAACAGAGGAGCTGTAAATATAGATAATCCATATTATATACACAGAACCACTCTTGGCAATAAGGAGAAGTTCCTTTGGTCGATGTGTAAGATTTTTGGATTAGAAGACTTTTATTTCTACCATATAAAAAAAAGCTATGTAGAGGCCAAGCTGGAGAAGCACTAAACAAGTATGGAGAAAACAATACAATCAAAGATTTTTTTATATTCTCTACCTGTATACTATATCTATAATATGTTATTGGATGTGGTGTTCAATCGTGGTAGTGCCGCCGGTATTGTTCTAAATATGGTAGTATTGGCAATGCTGGTCTATTTCTCAATGGGTAACCCGTTTAATAAGAAATTCTGGTATCTTTTCGTCTGGTTTACTTTCAATATCATCTTGATACTCTGTAATTCATCAAATATTCAATTTTCATCAAAGGTGTTTTGCATAAATGCAATGAGCATGCTTTGTTTTCCTTTGGCGTTTAATTTAATATCTACAAACCAACAGATTGTTTTATTTTTAAAAGTATTGATAGCTGTTTTATTGCTATACATTTTAAACCTCATATTAGCAAACACATTAGACTGGGGGCAAGCTTACGGAGATGTTGATAGTGATTTTGCTGTTCAGGGAGGTGCATCAATTGTAACCGGCTCCATGCCTGTGGTAATTGCGCTGATGATGGCGCCTGTTATATTTTATCTGATTCCTCAAAAAAAATATTTCATTGGATTATGGGCGTTGACTACGGTATGTATGTTTCTCATTTTCAAAAGAACAAATATTGCTTCATTGGTTATTGGATATGTTTTATTTTATGCTTTTTATAAATTTTACAATTACAAGTTAGGTTTAAGCACGATACGGGTAAGTCGAAAAACTAAAATTCGGGTTGTAATTGGAGGATTATCTCTCCTGATTCTTTTTGCTCTCATTTTCGGAAAGATTATTTTAGCTCAATTAGACATGAGAGGAAAAGAGTTACATGAAGTGCCATTACAAGATCAGGGACGAGTGGTAGAGTGGAGAATGGTAAAAGAGGTTATATTGGAATCGAACAATACCGGAACTATTCTTTTTGGCAAAGAACCATACAACACATCTGGGAATTATGGTGACTCATCGGCTCGAAATATACATGGTGATTTTTCTATCGTTCTTTTTTCTACCGGAGTTGTAGGTTTTATATATTATTGGGGAATGCAAATATTTATAGCGTTACTTATATTTAAGTATGCAAAAAGAAGATATATTCATTCCACTCAGGACATTCTGTTTTTTTCGGCATACGCTTCTTCCTCTCTTATTTGGTTTATATGCTCCTTTAGTGCTACGTTAGATTATTTTCTTGTATCAGCAGTTTACTATATGACACATGGGGCAATACTGAGATACTTCTGGAATAAATATCAGGTGCAGGAGAGACTAAAAATAATACAAGCTTATGATTATTAAGGTATTGATTGTTGCAAGCAATAACTCGGAACAACCGTTTGTAATGGAGCAGATGGCGGCTATTTCAGCCTTTGGTGTGCGGTGTGAGTTTTTTGGAGTATCAGGGAAAGGTCTTTACGGATATTTGAATAACCTCTCTGCTTTGCGAGAGAAAATTGCTCTGTTCAACCCCGATATTATTCATGCTCATTATGGTTTATCAGGGTTGCTGTCTAATTTACAGCGTAAGATACCCGTAGTTACGACATATCATGGTAGCGATATTCATTCAAATAAAATCATACTTCTACTCTCCAAAATAGCGATGCGGCTCTCTGCTTACAACATATTTGTTGGGCAAAGACTGTTTGACATTGCCAAGTACCGTGGAAGCAACTATATGATCCAGTCATGTGGCGTGAATATGAATGTCATTCAATCTATGGATGCCATTTATGCAAGGAAACAAATGGGGCTTGATAATGATAAATACTATATTCTATTTGCAGGATCGTTTGACAACCCAATCAAAAACTCAGAGCTGGCAAAGGAGAGTGCTAAGAAGATCGAAAATTGTCATTTAATAGAATTAAAGGGATATTCCAATAGCGAGGTCAACTTATTAATGAATGCTTGCAACTTGGTGTTGATAACATCGTGGCGGGAATCAGGGCCATTGGTGGTAAAAGAAGCTATGGCTTGCGGTCGTCCAATCGTTACAACTGATGTTGGCGATGCAAAATGGATAATCGGCGAGACTCAAGGATGTTATGTCTGTCGTTTTGACGCAAATGATTGTGCGGGCAAGATAAGGCAAGCTATTGAATTCTCTATAAAACAAAAAAAGACAAACGGCAGACAACGTATCAATGACATATGTTTAGATAATTGCAAAGTAGCTCAACGGATTATTTCTGTTTATGAGTTCGTATTAAGTATTAAGAGATTAAAGTAGTAAATTAAATTTTTAAAATATGAGTTATCAGAGATGTTCTCGCTGTGTAATGGACAATAATGGCGATACAGATATTCGGTTTGACGATAATGGCGTTTGTTCCTATTGTACAGAAGCATTAGAACGTAAAAATATAGTCTATTTCCCAAATAAAGAGGGGCAAGACAAATTAAGGAATCTTATTGACAGGCTGAAAAAGGAAGGAGAAGGCAAGAAGTATGATTGTATGATGGGTGTTTCAGGAGGCCTTGATTCTTCATATCTGGCTATGCTTGGCGCGAAGTGGGGATTACGAATCCTGGCTATTCATATTGATGACGGTTTTGACACAGAGGTTGCCAAATCAAATATAGAGAACCTGTGTCTTGCGTGTAATATTTCACTCGAAACCATCAAGCCGGACTCAGAGCAATTTAATGGGTTGACAAAAGCATTTGTGTTATCGGGTTCCTCTACTTTAGATATGCCACAGGATAATGTGCTTTTTGCAATATTACACAGTTTTGCCAAAAGATATAAAATCAAATACTTTCTCTCCGGGGGAAACTTTGCATTGGAGTCTATATTACAGAGAACTTCCGGTTCAAATGCGTATGATACCCGAAAGATAAAGCATATTCATAAAAAATATGGCGATACTCCTATTGATAGATTGGATATAATGTCTAATTACCAGAGGATTATAGACAAATATATCTATAAATTCATTACCGTTAGACCTCTTAACTATATTGATTACAATAAAGATAGAGCGATTGAGGAGTTGCGTCTTTTTTGTGGTTTTCAGTACTACGAGGCGAAACATTGTGAAAACTACCTGACGAAAGTTGTTCAACTCTACTGGTTTCCTCTAAAGTTTAATTACGACAAACGGAAATCTCATCTGTCGAGTTTGATTGTAACGGGACAAATGGAGAGAGAGGTAGCTGTTAAAGAGCTGGAGAAAGCCCCTGTTGATGTGCCTAATATGGAACGCGACTTAACCTATGTTTTATCTAAATTGAAAGTTAGCAGAGAGTTATTTGATGAGATAATAGAGCGAAAAGGCGATTTGTTCTCTGACGAAAAGAGCTCCCTGAGCTACAAAATTGCTAGTAAACTTTTCAAACAATTTTTCGTAAGGTTTAAGGGTTAAGTGTTGCAAAAAAGTAATTTCAGAAAGCTAATATGGACTTTACACTCAAAAGATACCAAAAACTTTTATTCGCACTAAAAGATAGAGGGGTGAGATTTATTACCTATAATAACTATTGTGCGGATAAAGAATATGGCGGAGATGTGCAAAGGACTATTCTGCGTCATGATGTTGATCTTTTGCCACATAGAAGTTTAGAAACTGCAATATTAGAGAATAGCCTTGGAATAGTTGCTACCTATTATTTTAGGATTGTTCCCGAAAGCTATAATGAGGAAGTTATAAGAGAGATAGCATCTCTTGGTCACGAAATTGGCTATCACTATGAAGATCTGGTTTTAACAAATGGGGATATTGATAAGGCATACACCCATTTTAAAGACAAACTTACATTACTACGTAAATTATACCCGGTCTCTACTATATGTATGCACGGAAGTCCTAAATTCCCGATTGATCCAAAAAAATTATGGAAAAAGTATAATTACCGAGATTTAGGAATAATTGGAGAGCCTTATATTGACACAAACTGGGATAATGTATTTTACCTCACCGATACCGGACGTAGATGGGATGGGTTTAAGGTTAGTCGTAGAGATAAGATAGAGACACACCAACCGCTGTGGGATAAGGCAGGATTGACGGCTCACAATACAAATGGAGTTATTAATTTATTTAATTCAAATAAGCTGAACGAGTTTGGTACAGTAATGATTACCACTCATCCGCAACGTTGGACTAATAGTAAAGTTGCTTGGTTTAAAGAACTTGTTGTACAGAATATTAAAAACATAATTAAGATGATGCTTAAATGATTGAGATATTAAGCGATATTGATAGCACGGATTGGCAGGAGCTCATAGATATATCGGCGGTTTCTACATTTTTTCAAACGCCGCAATGCTATCATTTTTACGAAAGTTTACCGTTTCTGACCCCGTTTAAATTGGCCGTAAAAGAGAATAATCTTTTAGTTGGGGTTGCAATTGGTTACATTATTTCGGATGGCGGAAATGTTAAAAGCTATTTTTCCCGACGAGCAATTATTCCGGGAGGAATACTTTTACATAAAGACATATCATACAACGCAATTCAGGCACTTTTGAGTGCTATAAAGAAGCATCTTAAACACAAGGCAATTTATATAGAGATGAGGAATTACAATAGTTATGAATTGTTTAAAAAGCCTATTCTAAACTCTGGATTTAAATATAATGAGCATCTAAATTTTCATGTAAAGACCTTTGATCTTGATTCTGCTACAAAACAGTTAAGTTCGACCAAGAGACGAGATGTTAAAATATCATTAGCCAATGGAGCTGAAGTAATTCAGACCAGTGATATAAATGATGTTAAGTGTTTTTATTCGTTATTGAGCGATTTGTACAAGACAAAAATCAAGTTGCCGTTATTTCCTTATGTGTTTTTCGAGAATATAATTTCTGTTCATGAGTGTCGCCTATTTGTTGTAAAATATGATAATAAAGTAATAGGAGGTAGTTTATGTATGGAATTACGGGATAAGGCTTTATATGAGTGGTTCGTTTGCGGATTAGACCGTGAGATTAAGAATGTATACCCTTCTACATTAGCGACATGGGCTGCAATTGAATATTCTGCAAAGAATAACATAGATCGTTTGGATATGATGGGGGCAGGTAAACCTGATGATGCTTACGGAGTTAGAGACTTCAAAGCGAAATTCGGCGGAGAGTTGGTTGAGCATGGAAGATTTATTTACGTAACTAATAAGTTGTTATTTGGTATAGGGAAATTAGGAATAAAATTATTAAAAAAATAAAATGAAAATCTTAATTGATATAGGTCATCCTGCACATGTACATTTATTTAAGTATCTTGCAAATGAATTAGGGGGAAAACACAAGATATATTTTTCTGTCCGAGATATTCCTGTGGCAAAGCATCTGATGGATCATTATAATATGAGATATGTTGATTTAGGGAAAAAAAAAGATTCATTATTTGGTAAATTTATTACGGTTGTAGTTCAAAATATCAAAATTCTTTTTTTTGTTCTTAAAAATGGTATTGACGTAGGTCTTAGTTCCGGAATTATATTACCTCATGTTTCTATAATTACCAAAATGAAATCTATTACATTTGATGATGATGATGATCTTGTTGAACCTCTTATAGTTAAATATGCTCATCCTTTCTCTGATGTTATATTAACCCCCTCTCCAATTATCAGACAATCTCATAAATCATTAAATTATAGTGGTACCCATGAGCTCGCTTATTTGCATCCTAACAGGTTTGCTCCGGATAATACTGTTTTAGATGAATTGGGATTAACGCATGAACAACCTTATTTCATTGTTAGATTTGTCGCTTTTAAAGGTCATCATGATGTAGGTCACTCTGGTATATCTTTAAAAAACAAAAGATCTTTAATTACTTTATTAAATAAATTTGGACGTGTAATTATTACGTCAGAAAGAGAAATTGAACCTGAATTTGAGCAATATCGTTTAGCTATTTCTCCGGAAAAGATTCATAGCGTTATGAATTATGCTACATTATTTATAGGGGATAGTCAAACGATGACATCAGAGGCAGCCGTATTGGGTATTCCAGCATTTAAATGCAATACTTTCGCCGGTAAATTATCTGTCCCTAATGAATTGGAATACAAGTATAATCTTTGTCATTCATTTGCTCCGCATGATTTTGATAAAATGTTGATTGCAATTGAGAAGACTTTAAATTCAAAAATAATTACAAAAACATATCAAGAAAGACGCAAAAAAATGCTATCTGATAAAATAGATGTAACAGCATTTTTTACTTGGTTTATAGAGAACTACCCAGAAAGTATAAACATAATGAAAGAGAATCCTGATTACCAATATCAATTTAAATAATGATAAAACTATTAACCATAATAGGAGCACGTCCGCAGATAATAAAGGCATCAGCCATATCACGAGCGATTGCAAACCACTTTGCTACAGAGGTATGTGAGAAGATTCTCCATACGGGGCAGCATTATGATGCCAATATGTCTCAGGTGTTTTTTGATGAGTTGAATATACCATATCCCAATTTCAATCTGAATGTTGGTTCCGGTACTCATGCCGTTCAAACCGCTAAAATGATGGTAGGCATTGAGGAAGTGATTCAAAAAGAGCACTTTGATGGAATGATTATCTATGGGGATACTAACTCTACGCTGGCGGGAGGTATTGTAGCTTCTAAACTTCATCTGCCTGTTTTTCACATTGAAGCGGGGTTGCGCTCCTTTAATATGTTCATGCCGGAAGAGTTAAATAGGGTGCTATGCGATCAGTTGTCGTCGATACTTTTTACTCCGACTCAAACTGCCATTGATAATCTTCGTAAAGAAGGATTTGATACAAGCCCTACTTTTTTTAAAAACGGGAAGCGTCGCATGGTTATTCATAGTGGGGATATTATGTATGATAATAGTTTATATTTTGCTCAACTGTCAAGTAGCAAGGAGAAACTGCTAAAGGAATTGGGTGTTAGTAAGGGCGATTATCTATTGGCTACAATACATAGAGATAGCAATACGGATAATCCGGAGAGATTACGAGCTATATTCGAAGCTCTGATCCGCATATCGTCGGGCGAAAAGATAGTCTGTCCGCTCCACCCTCGTACAGTTGCCAGATTAAATGATAGAGAAGATATTATGACCGCCATAAGGAGTCATAATAATCTCATTATCACTGCTCCGGTATCATTTCTGGAGATAACAATGCTTGAAAAGAATGCCAAGCTAATTTTGACTGATTCCGGTGGGGTTCAGAAGGAGGCTTATTTTTTTCAAAAGCCCTGTGTGATTCTACGCCCGGAGACAGAATGGGTGGAAATAATAGAACAGGGAGCAGGAATTTTAGCTGATGCCGATACCAAAAAGATCCTAAATAGCTATCAACAATTGATTGGCAACACATCCGAATTTCCAACTTTGTTCGGAGATGGGAACTCTGCTAAATACATCATAAAAGAAATCGTTAATTACTGTAATAATGAAAAATAAAAAAAATACTCAAGGAGTCTACCTATTTCTCCTTTTAATAGTTCTTTGTACTCTTGGGGGATGCGCATCATCAAAAAAAGTAGTCTATTTTCAAAATTTAGAAAATGAGAAACTGCTGGAAAGAATCGCATTTAAGGAGGTTAAAATCAAAAAAGATGACATTCTATCTATTCTCGTTTCAGGCCCGGATAAAGAAGTTGTTCAGCCTTACAATTTTACCATTGTTGAAGGCAATAGTGTCGGTGACTTTCAGCGTTCGACTGTTGGCTACTTGGTGAATAATCTCGGAGAGATAAAATTCCCATTATTAGGAAAAATAAAAGTGGAAGGGATGACACGCACAGAGTTGGAGGAGTATTTGACGGCAGAAATTGGCAAAGATGTGAAAAATCCGATTGTTAGTGTGACTTTTAAAAATTTTAAAATTACCGTTTTGGGCGAAGTTCGTACTCCCGGCACTTTCAGTGTCACTTCAGATAAAATAAATATACTTCAAGCATTTGGAATGGCAGGCGACCTTTTAATTACCGGCAAAAGAGAGAATATCCTCTTAATTCGCGAAGTTGATGGCAGGCAGGCTTACGTTAAAATTGATTTGAAATCAAAAGACATTCTCGAGTCGCCCTATTTCTATCTGCAGCAAAACGATGTTATTTATGTTCCGCCAAGTACATCAAGGATAGCACAAGGAAGAGCAGCAACAGGTGTGTGGGCAACCATTATTTCAGCCGGATCAATGTTACTTACAATAGTTGCTTTATTGATTAAATAATTAAGGAGATTTATGAGTCAAATTGATGATAAAATAGTTTGGAACGAAGATGAAGAGAATGGCTTCAACTTGCGTGATTTTTTAGACTTTTTCTGGAATCTTCGATACTGGATTATAGCCTCTACGCTCCTATCCGTAGCGATAGCGTTTATGTATATTAAGGTGAATAATCCCTCTTTTGAAAAAAGCGCAATAGTAATGATGGTAGACGATAAAGGAAGTGGTTCTAACGAACTATCCTTGCTCTATGATATAACAGGAAAAGCTCAAACCAATAAGATTGATAACGAGATATTTATCCTGCGTTCACCTGCCTTAATGGAAAAAGTAGTGGATAAATTAGGGCTTAATACTCGTTACTTTGAGTATAGGGTTCCTTTATTCAATTCCTCCGTTAATATGTTTAGGTCTGTCTTAAACATAAAAAAAGCAGAATTCTACAAAGACTGCCCATTTTCAATAGAAGTAAACTCTAACTCCATCGCTCCTGTTAAAAGTGTCTATCTGGAATTTGTTGCCAAAGAGGATGGTAAATATGAAATCACAGAATTATTATTGAATGGAGACAAGAAAAAACTCCCCGACAACGAATTTGCCTTTGGTGAAAGCATTCCCTTAAAAAGTAGTTCTATCACTCTTGTTCTGACAGATTCTATCAGATTGGGAAACGAAAGCGAGTATGCTGTCTCTTGGGAGACACCTTACAATAGTGCATTAAGATTAGCGTCGTCATTAGAAGTTTCCGTATTACAGGAGAAAAGCAGAAATACGGATATGATACTCTTAAAAAAACAAGATACCCATCCGTTGCGTGCCGAGGATATTTTAAACACATTGATTGACAAGTATAATCAACAAGCCAGAACTTTCAAAAATGAAGGGGGAATCAATACTATCAATTTTATAGACAGTAGATTAAGAGTTATTTCTGATGAATTAGGAAATATTGAATCGGATATGCGGAAGTATCAATCATCGAATGTTTTGGTTGATTTGGAATCGCAGTCCCACTTTACATTAACTTCTGATGTGAAATATGAAACGGAACTTAATGATACGCGCGTACAGCTAAAAGTTCTGGAGATGATAAACTCCTATTTGAAAGAGACCGGGAAGTCTGATTACAGGGTAATACCTTTTAACGTTGGGATATCAGACAACGGATTGAATGAAATTATCATTCAATATAATACTCTTGTGGCAGACCGTAATCGGTTGTTGTTCAATTCCAGCGCAAACAACCCTCGTGTGATTAATATAAACCAGAAATTATCGGATGGCAAAAAAAGTATTGAGCTTACGGTTGCCAACTTGGTAGAAAGCAACTCTATTAAAGAGAGAGAACTGGAAAGTTTGCTCAGATCAAGTAAAAAGAGCATTGCCGCAATCCCCGGTCAGCAGTTTGACATGGCTCAGATTGTTCGGAAACAGCAAATCATAGAACCTCTCTATCTTCTTCTACAACAAAAGCGTGAAGAGGCACAAATATCGGTCTATTCAACCACGGATAATATGCGTGTGATAGAAAAAGCCTACGGATCTAACTTACCTATCAAGCCCAACAAGAGCATGACTTTACTGGTTGCTATCCTAATAGGAATGACGCTACCTCCGTTCATCATGTTGCTAAGAATTCTATTCAAAATTAAAGTCGAGACGATTAAAGACATTGAAAATAAAACCAATGCTCCTATTATTGGAATAATCCCGATAGACAAAATAAACCGAGGTGTTGTTGATGAAAAATGCAATGACAATTTTGCAGAAGCATTCAAGAGTGTCTATTCAAACATGCAATTTACTCAGGGGAAAGTTTTTCAGGTCACATCTTCTATGCGAGGAGAAGGAAAGAGTTTTATCTCTGCGAATCTGGCAATGACAATCAGTCATGCAAATAAAAAAGTATTATTAGTAGGACTTGATTTACGCAAGCCATCTATTCGAAAAATCTTTTCAGATATAAAATTTGATGAAGATAAGAGTGTTATTAGCTATTTGAGAAGTGATAATGATAACGTGGATTCATTCGTTGTGAAAAATATGGCCGGGTCAAATTTAGATGT
>JAVWIB010000007.1:12126-31106 GCA_036639755.1 Bacteroidales bacterium | reverse complement strand
ACTAATCTCCGGAAAAGTTCCCTCAAATCCAACGGTGTTGTTATCCTCTGATAAATTTATGGAAATGATAGCCTATTTCAAGGAAAAGTACGATTATGTCATTTGTGATTCCACACCTTATTTTGCGGTATCAGACTCCTCTGTGATAAACAGATCAATGGATGGCACATTGTACATTATTAGAGCCGACTACACTGATATACGTGTGCTCTCTGATGTGGAGCGGCTCATTAGAGAGAAGAAGTTAAAAAATGTACAACTGATTTTTAATGGTATCAATCGTGATGCGGCAAAATATCGATATGGATATGGATACGGTTATAATTATGGCTATGGGTATAACAGTAAGTATGGGTATGCTGATGAAACGGCTAAAAAGAAAAACAAACATTTACTCAGTAAATTAATCAATAAGTTCAAAAGCAGAACCAATGTTTAACCTAAAAAGGAAACAATCTTTATTGACATCAGATGTGCTCAATGGCTTTGTTGATTGTCATAATCATATCCTCCCGGATATTGATGATGGAATAGAGTCTGTTAGTGACGCTATTGATACTCTCAACTATTATGAAAAAATTGGCGTTAAACGTGTGATTTTCACTCCTCATATAAAGAAACAATTTCCCGCTAATAATTATGATTCTGTTCGGGAAAAATATGATGAGTTCATATCTGTTTACAGGGATGGTGTCCAAGTGAGTTTGGCGGCAGAATATATGCTCGACTATGATTTTGAAAAACATTTGGCATCAGGGAAACTTTTACCCCTCTTTGATGAGTATATACTATTGGAACTTCCGGAGGTTGCCCCACCGTTTGATTTTGTTAATCGCATCAAACATATTATGTCAGCAGGATATTTTGTGGTATTAGCACACCCTGAACGCTATTTATATCTTGATAAAAAACTGTTGTGGTTATTGAAAGATGATGGAGTTAAATTTCAGTTGAATTTATTCTCTCTTTCCGGAAAATATGGCAAATCAATAAAGAACAGAGCCATCTACAACTTAAAAAAAGGGGCATATGATCTGCTTGGAAGTGACTTACATTCAAAGCAAACACTCGAATACATGGAGCAAAAATGTTTGACAAGAGAAATAATAGAATCATTGTCTATACTGTGTAATAATAATTTAATAAAATAGGAGAACGACATGAAGTATAAATTACTTGCAATGTTGCTATTGTTTAGTATCAATAGCTTATTTGGGCAGAATAGAGAACTCAGATCAACCAAGGATACGCTCGACTACACTTTTTCCAAACGTTTTGTAGACAATTGGGATATTGGTGTTTCCGGGGGAATCAATTTGTATTTTGGTGAGGAGGATCATTTAGGAAATTTCTGGAAACGACTCTCACCTTCGGGTGAAGTAGCAATAACCAAAATGGCTACGCCTATAATATCCTTTCGGGGAATGGCTACTGTAGGACAAGTTAATGGATGGTACAACTCTGCAACACCCATAAATCCGTATGATGGGAGGCTGCATTACGAAACTTTCAATTTAGTAACGGCTCAATTGCACGTATTGTTCAATATTAGCAATGCTATCTGGGGATACAATCCCAAACGCAGGTTTAGTATGATCCCTTTCATAGGTGTCGGAGCTGCATGGCCTTGGGGGAGCGGAAGAAATAATCGTGAGTTAATTTTCCCAATAGGATTGTTGAATAGGGTCTATCTGTCCCCAAAATTTGATTTTACCATTGAATTGCGCCACATGTTAGTAAATCCAAGAATGAACTATGTTGTAAAAAAAGATAGACTATATGAGGGAATGGGTACCATTTCGTTTGGTGTATCCTATAAATTTGGACATAAGCGAAATAAAACATCCCCGGTAGTACCGGCACAATCTTATTCTCAAGTTACAAACAAGGATTTACTTTTAGGTTATCAGCAACAAGCAAAAAACGACATTCATATTGTTACGACTGCACCGCAAACACCTGTTTTCGCTAATGATACTATTGTTGTTAGGGATACCGTACATGTAGTGCCGCCTCTTTTAATCTTTTTCCCGATAAATAGCTCATTCCTTAGTGAAAATGAATTAGTTAGAATAGACCATTACTTGCGTTTTGTTTTAAGTTTGAATCCCAATAAAGAGTTCAAACTATTCGACTTATCCGGTCATGCGGATAAGGCTACCGGAAATGCAAAAATCAATCAACGTTTGAGTGAGCAGCGGGTAGAAGCAGTCCGCCAGATCCTTATAAATAAATATAATATAGACTCAGAACGCATTCTTTTAAAAGCGGAAGGTGATACAAATAATCCATTCGGCGAGAGGGAGTCTCCAAATCGTGTTGTAATACTTCAATAGAATCACATAGATTGCATGAATTTTAGTGTTAGCGAGAAAATAGTTTTAGAATTGGTTAAGTCTGCTCTTTGGAAGCATGATTCTGAATTGTTGTCAGGCTCCAAGTTGTCGGATCAGATATGGAATGAGGTCTATTCTCTTTCTGTTTCGCAAGGTGTTTTAGCCATTGTGTTTGACGGGATATTGCGATTGCCACAGTCGCACTATCCACCTACAGAGTTGATGCTAACATGGTCTGTTAATGTTAAGCTATTAGAGAAACGCTATAATATGAACCGATTAGCAACAGAGCAACTGAATAACTTCTTTGCTGAAAGGGATGTTGAGATGTTGTTACTGAAGGGTTTGTCACTATCTGAATATTACCCTACGCCTGCTCATCGAGAGTATGGTGACATTGATATTTACCTATTTGGTAAAGAACAAACAATTGATCGTAGTATTCAACAGCTCGCTGATGCCTCCGGAAGATCTGTTAAACATGGAGTCAAACATAGTTCTTTCTATTTTAGGAAAATTCCGGTAGAGAATCATGTTAGTTTTTTAAATATCAATCGATTCACAACTTTCTTTGATAAACGTCGAATTGTTACGGAGGCGAAAATTGAAACAGAGCTTTTGAACTTGTTACGCTCCCAAGAGAAGGAGTGGATGGTTTCCGGAGATAATTGCAAAATAAGAGTTCCTTCCGCTACATTCAACTATATATTTCTTACCTGTCATACCGCAATGCACTTGCCAAGAGGTATTGTTCTCAGGCATTTGTGTGACTGGGCTTGCTTTTTATACCACAACAGGGATAGGTATGACCAAAAACGGATCTCTGAAGCTCTTGAATACTCGAATTTTAACTGTATTTCTTCCATATTAACAGACATGGTGATTCAATACTTAGGACTTCCAAGTCAATATGCTCCCAAGAGTTATATGCGGTATAAAGAAGGTAAGTTGCAACAACGGGTAATGCTTAATATATTACGTCCTTTTCCCCACTTAAAATCAAACAACCTGTTTGGTAGGAGATGGTGGAGCATTGAGCGATTTTTTAAGGAACATTGGAAATATAAAATGGTATATGGAGATACACTCTTTGGTCGTGCTTTCCGTGCATTTCACATGTCCCTAACAAAAGCCATCAAAATAAAATAATTTTTAACACTTAAAAAATAAGATTATGGATGAATTAAAAGAACAAACAGCTCAACAGCAATTGGTACAGGAAAATGAAACGAAAGAGACGTACCAAAAATTAGAAACAAAAGTAGTTGATGTGAAAGCTGAAAAAGGCTACGCATCGTCGGAGGGTCCTTTGGTAGTTCCACAATGGCAAGAAGGATCTTGGTAAACAATTAAACTTAATAAATTTATGGAACAAAATTATTTAGCAGCAATTTCTCTTTGTGCAATCTTGATTGTGTCAGGTTGCTCAAAAGAGAATACCCCTGAAGAGGGCAAAATCTCCATCTCTGAAATAACGGCGAGTGGAGAGGAACCTCAAGCGATGCAGGATGCAACTCGTACCACGCTTGACGGTTATAGTGTAACCTGGAATGCAGGTGATGCAGTGGGATGTATGGAAGCGTCAAAGCCTGCCAGTAACCACAAATTTGTGCTGACTAAAGGAGCCGGTACAAAATATGGCACCTTTGTCGTAGATCCGAGTTCGGAACCATTGACAGTAGGTACATGGACTGTTTATTATCCTTATAGCACAGGCAGGTATACTCCCGGTGACAAGTATCCAATGGTAATTCAGACCCAAAACGATGAAACAACCAAACATGTTGAAAGGACAGATTGGTTGGTTTCAGATCCTGTTAAAATTAGTTCATCAAGTGTGGGGGCAAACTTTAAGATGAGACACATTTTTGCATTGGTGGAATTTAAAATAAAATTAAAAAATCCGGCAACGAGTGAATCTTATCAACCTGTAGTGACGCAATTTGTATTGAGTACGCAAGACGGAAGCAATATTTTTCCTCAATACATCTATGCTGATGCTAGCGGTCAAATGCAATTCGATTATACTGCCAACACGACAGCTATCACACGAAGTGACAAACCGATACTGACAGCGACAAACACGACGACCTCATGGCTATTGACCCGTCAATCATCATTACAACCATTAAGTGTAACTGTCTTCTTTAATTATGGGTTAAGCACTTCTGCTTCAGTTCTATTTACACCTACAAGCATATTGGAGCCAGGTAAAAAGTACAATATTGAGTTGGAAATGGAACTCAATGAGGCGAATCCTAACTCATCAATATTAACGATTGTGCGTAGATCCTAAAGAAAAGGAAGCGAGTTTACTTGTGATAATGCGGTTAAGTTACTCGCCGATATTTCAACGTGAATTATTCCACGGCCATATTGAATGTTTGTGAGAGGTTTAAATCTTTGAGTGAAAATGAATTTTATATAAATAATCTCTCCCTGAAAACATAAAGACAAGTAAAATTTAAATTAAATTACAACAACAAGGTGTTTACTTTTGTGAGCACAAAAAAAATCAAATTAAAATGAAAAATTATCTAAAAATGACTTTGATAGTCGCAATGACTATTCCGATGCTTCTTTTTTTATCATCTTGTGATAAAGATGATGAGCAAAAGGAAGAGACAACTTACAGAGGAAGTTTTAAACTTACCTATAATGCTTATGATGATCTCTTATCTGTTGCCAATATAGAAATCAGCTATTATGATGAAAATGGGGAGTTACGTTCCGAATTCATAACGAAGGATGAGTGGAAGAAAGATATCACATACAAAAAATTACCGACCAATACAGGATTCAAAATCACGTATACAATCAAAGAACAACTTCCTTCAGATAAGACAGTGTTTAACCTAAGATGTACATATAAAGGTAGTGTTAACGTGTTACAAGGAGAAACCGATAATATCATAGCTTCCCAAATTTTTGATAAAGGGAACGCCTCTAAAGGAGTAAAAGCACAAGATGTTGAAAAATTTCTTAAATCATACAAAGTCAATCTGTTATATCAGATTAAAGACAAAGAAGTTATAGTGGTAAGTGAGTAACATAACGAAATAGTTAGACGATATTTTAAAATATCGTCTAACCTTACCAATTTTTTCACACTTTTAAAAAATAAGATTATGAATGAATTAAAAGAACAAACTGCTCAACAGCAATTGGTACAGGAAAATGAAACGAAAGAGACGTACCAAAAATTAGAAACAAAAGTAGTTGATGTGAAAGCTGAAAAAGGCTACGCATCGTCGGAGGGTCCTTTGGTAGTTCCACAATGGCAAGAAGGATCTTGGTAAACAATTAAACTTAATGAAGTTATGAAACAAAATTATTTAGCAGCAATTTCTCTTTGTGCAATATTGATTGTATCAGGTTGCTCAAAAGAGAATACCCCTGAAGAGGGTAAAATCTCCATCTCTGAAATAACGGCGAGTGGAGAGGTGCCTCAAGCGATGCAGGATGCAACTCGTACCACGCTTGACGGTTATAGTGTAAACTGGAGTACAGGTGATGCCGTGGGGTGTATGGAAACGTCACAGCCTGCCAGTAATAATAAGTTTATACTATCGAAAGGTGCCGGTACAAAATATGGCACTTTCGTGGTAGATCCTGCATCGACCCCATTGACAACCGGTACATGGATAGCTTATTATCCGCATAGTGCGACTAGGTACACTTCATCTAAAAAATATCGAATGGTAAATCAGGCCCAAATCGATGAAACAACCAATCACGTTGCAAAAACAGATTGGTTAGTTTCAGATCCCGTTAAAATTGGTACATCAAGTTTGGGGGCAGACTTTAAGATGAAACACGCCTTTGCATTGGTAGAATTTAAAGTTAAATTAAAAAGACCGGCAGCGAGCGCATATGATGAACCACGACTAGCACAATGTGTATTGGCAACTCAAGATGAAAGTCGCATTTTTGCTCAACAAATCTATTTTGACAATGGAGGCCAAATGCAATTCGACTATACCGCCCTCTCTACTGCCATCGTAAGAGATGACAAACCTCTACTGACAGTGACAAACGACGTAACCGCATGGTTATTGACCCGTCAATCATCAGTACAACCACTGAAAGTAACGGTTTTCTTTGAATATGGGGTGATCACTTCTGCATCAACTCTATTTACTCCTACAAGCATATTGGAGCCGGGCAAAAAGTACAAAATCGGGCTGGAAGTGGAACTCAATGAGGATAATCCCAACGCATCAACATTAACGATTGTGAGTAGATCCTAAAGAATATGCATCTAAATCCAAATTACACCCTTCAATCCATAGCAGGTCAGCATTTTATTTTTATGAGAAACAATGAGCAAGTAGACTTGACTCGTATTATTTCATTAAATAATTCTGCTGCTTGGTTGTGGAGAGAGTTAGAGGGGAGAGAATTTACTTGTGATGATGCGGTTAAGTTACTCACCGGACATTTTGACGTGGCTTATTCAACGGCCACGACGGATGTTGGTGAGTGGCTTGATTCTTTGGGTGAAAATAAACTTTTAGATAAGTCTCCGGTTGGACACAAATAGTGAGTTCGAATGGAACATTACACTGTTAATGATTACCCATCGACAAAATTTTTATTTTGAATACGATAGAATGATAAAAATATGATAGATCGGGTGTGTTATAAGATAGCCGGATATTTGATTCTGATTGAAGGGGAATATAATATTATAAGAGGTTTGGTTGGTTTTGACCGATTTATTGTTTCGCTTACTGACTATGACTTCAAAATAGAACTAGATGATGTAAATAAAGAGGAGTTTGAAAGCAATGGTTATTACACGCTTGAGACCCCTTTCTTGAGATGTTGCTTTACCCAACACACAACAGGGTATGGTATGTGTTTGAAACCGGATGATGGTGATGGTGCCCTATATCTGCATTATAATTATGCAAACTCTACCAGCAAAATTTCAGGCAATCTGAAGCCCGGAATGTTGAAGTTTGCTTTGTGGGTTGCTTTTGGACTGGCTACCTTAAAGCAGCGTACAGTCGCTATTCATGCCTCGGCTATTATATATAAAGAAAAGGCAATCTTATTTTTAGGTGAATCAGGAACGGGGAAAAGTACTCATGCCCGATTATGGAAAGAATATATCCAGGGGGTAGAACCGTTGAATGATGATAGCCCGATACTTAGAATAGAGGATGGTAAATGTTACGTCTATGGCTCGCCATGGAGTGGTAAAACGCCTTGTTATAGGCAAACTAAAGTTGAATTATTTGCAATCATTCGTTTGTCGAAAGCCTCAGAAAATAATATATCCCGGTTGCAGCTGCATGAAGCGATAGGAGCTATATATCCTTCATTTCCACCAGCCTTTTCAACGCATGAAAAGTTAGCAGAATCCTTATACGACATACTGTCCGGTATCCTGACACAGACACCTGTGTATCATCTGGAGTGTTTACCCGACAAAGGGGCAGCACTATTGGCTTGCCAAACTATTTCTCATCAAGAAGCATAGTAGTCATTGGTTATCTTTTTTAGAGGAAAGATAGAAAATAGTTTATCTAGTTGCACAAAAAAATAGTATCTTTGAGCCCTTAAATTATGCGTATGTTGTATGTACGCTGTAAACTTATATAAAAATGATTCATATTACATTTCCGGATTCAAGTGTACGTCAGTACAATAACGGCGTAACCGGCTTAGAGATTGCACAGAGTATCAGCCCCAGATTGGCATCGGAGGTTCTGGCTATATCGGTAGATGAGAATGTCTACGATTTGCTAAGACCGATAGAGAGCGATGCTTCTATTAAACTTCATAAATGGGAGGACAGGCAGGCTAAACAGACGTTCTGGCACTCCTCTTCGCACCTTATGGCAGAGGCTTTGGAGAGTCTCTATCCGGGTATTAAATTTGGTATAGGCCCCTCTATTGAGACCGGTTTTTACTATGATGTAGATCTTGGAGAGAAGACAATTGCGGAGTCTGATCTTAAAGCTATTGAGGATAAGATGATTGAACTTGCACGGGAAAAAGAGACCTTTGTAAGAAAAGATGTAACCAAGGCAGAGGCCATGGCAACCTATACGGCTAAAGGCGATCAGTATAAATGCGATCTTATTAAAGATTTGCAGGATGGTACCATTACGTTTTATACCAATGGCGGTTTTACCGATTTGTGCCGGGGACCGCACCTTGTTGATACATCCGTTATTAAAGCTGTTAAATTAACCTCTATTGCCGGTGCTTACTGGAGAGGGAACGAGAAAAATAAAATGCTTACCCGTATTTATGGTGTAACATTTCCTAAAAAATCGATGTTGGATGAGTATCTTCTTATGTTGGAAGAGGCTAAGAAAAGAGATCATAGAAAATTAGGTAAAGAGTTGGAGCTGTTTGCATTCTCTCAGAGAGTGGGACAGGGGCTTCCTTTGTGGTTGCCAAGAGGTGCCGTGTTGCGTGAAAAGCTGGAGAATTTCCTTAAAAAGGTACAGAAATCTCACGGATATCTCCCTGTTATTACCCCGCATATCGGGCAGAAAGAGTTGTATGTAACATCGGGACACTATGCAAAATACGGTGCCGATTCGTTCCAGCCTATTCATACTCCGCAAGAGGGGGAAGAGTTCCTGCTTAAACCAATGAACTGTCCGCATCACTGCGAGATTTATAAAACAAAACCCCGTTCGTATAAAGACCTTCCTTTGCGTTTTGCAGAGTTTGGAACCGTTTACAGATATGAACAAAGTGGTGAGCTGCATGGTTTAACAAGGGTGAGAGGATTTACTCAGGATGATGCTCACTTGTTTGTACGCCCCGATCAGTTAAAAGACGAGTTCTGCAAAGTAATTGATATTGTACTATATATATTTAAGACGTTGAATTTTGAAAATTTTACCGCTCAGGTTTCCCTGCGTGATAAAACCAACAGAGAGAAATATATTGGTACGGATGAAAACTGGGAAAAAGCAGAGAGTGCCATTATTGAAGCTGCCCGGGAGAAGGGATTGAGCACCACGGTTGAATATGGTGAAGCGGCGTTTTACGGTCCTAAATTAGACTTTATGGTAAAAGATGCCATAGGACGTAAATGGCAACTTGGAACCATTCAGGTTGACTACAATCTTCCGGAGCGTTTTGATCTGGAGTATACGGGGGCGGATGATAAGAAATATCGTCCTATTATGATTCACCGTGCGCCATTCGGATCGATGGAGAGATTTGTAGCGGTATTGTTGGAACATACCGGCGGAAAATTCCCTTTGTGGTTGGCCCCGGATCAGGTAGTGATTCTTCCTGTAAGTGAAAAATATAACGAGTTTGCAAAAAAAGTTTGTACTTTGCTGAATAATTGCGATATTCGCACCCTAATTGACGATAGAAATGAGACTATCGGTAAGAAAATCAGGGAGAATGAGTTGAAAAGAATCCCTTTCCAGCTCATTGTAGGGGAGAAAGAAGTAACACAGGACTCGGTATCGGTACGCAAACAAGGTGGTGAGGACATGGGACTTATGAGTATAAATGACTTTGCTGCGTTTATACAGAATGAAATAAAAAATCAGTTGGCTTAAGTCTTTTAAGTTAACTGATTAAAATAATAAACACGATTATTAATAAAAATAGGAGGATAAATTTATCGCAACACCTTTTAAACCACGCCCAGGGGGCTTTGTAAAGAGAACAAATAATTCATCATCGATCGGTCGCAGAGGTCCGAGACCGTATAATGGTCCGCAAGTAAAAAAAGATGATGGCCCTAAAATAAACGAGGAGATTCGATCGCCTCAGATAAGAGTTGTAGGGGACAACATTCCCGAGCAGAGGGTTTATTCTTTGCAGGAAGCTCTTAAATTGGCTGTTGATTTAGAACTTGATTTGGTAGAGATATCTCCAAATGCGGAGCCTCCTGTATGTAAAATTATTGATTATCAAAAGTTTATATATCAGCAGAAAAAGAAAGCAAAAGAACAGAAAGCCAATGCAAGCAAGGTGGTAATTAAGGAGATAAGGTTTGGCCCAAATACGGACGAGCATGATTTCCAGTTTAAATTAAAACATGCGCAGAGTTTTCTGGAAGAAGGGTCAAAAGTTAAAGCTTATGTATTCTTTAAGGGAAGATCCATTTTGTTTTCGCAGCAGGGCGAGAAATTATTGTTGCGGTTTGCAGTAGAACTTGAAGAGTTCGGCAAAGCGGAACAAATGCCAAAATTAGAGGGTAAGAGAATGATTATGATGCTTGCTCCCGCTAAAAAGAAATAATTTTTACTAACCAAAAATAATTAGAGCAATGCCTAAAATGAAGACCAATTCCGGTGCCAAAAAGCGTTTTCAGCTTACCGGATCGGGTAAAGTTAAGAGAAAGCACGCTTTCAAAAGTCACATTTTGACTAAAAAAACCATTAAGCAAAAAAGAAATCTTACTTATTCTTCTACAGTAGCTTCTGTAGACGAGAAGAGAGTAAAAGCCCTTATTTTAGCTTAAATTATTTATTAACCGGATGTTCAGCAGAACAAGTTTCTTATTGGAGAAGAACGCTGGCACCCATAAAACATTAAAGTATGCCAAGATCGGTAAATGCGGTAGCAGCTAGAGCGCGCCGTAAAAAGATTCTTAAACAGACCAAAGGTAACTTCCTGGCGAGAGCCAATGTATGGACAGTTGCAAAAAACACCTACGAAAAAGGTTTAACTTACGCTTATAGAGACCGTAAAGCTAAAAAGAGATCATTCCGTGCATTATGGATTCAGAGAATCAATGCTGCAGCTCGTGCTCACGGTATGAACTATTCTCAGTTTATTGGTAAACTGGCTAAAAGCAATGTAGGTCTTAACCGCAAAGTGCTTGCTGATTTAGCAATGAATAATCCTCAGGCGTTTGAGGCAATTATCAATTCTGTAAAATAGCCATTTATAATTAAATAAGGGTGAATACGGATTTTTTGAAAAATAGATGGTTTAAGTTTGCTGTATGGGGCGGTTTATATCTGCTCTGGGTTATATGGCTTGGAAATTACTGGTGGTTGTTGGGACTTGCCGTAGTTTTTGATGTCTATGTAACTAAAAAGGTAAAATGGGCTTTCTGGAGAAAAAAATCCGGCAAGGGTGGTAAAACAAACAGTTGGTTTGAGTGGATTGATGCATTAGTCTTTGCACTTATAGCTGCTACATTTATCAGAATGTTCTTTTTTGAGGCTTACACAATTCCAACATCATCTATGGAGAAAACCTTAATGGTGGGAGATTATTTATTTGTAAGTAAGATTAAGTACGGTCCCAAAGTTCCCGAAACACCAGTATCTTTCCCTTTAGTGCATAACGTTATGCCGTTTACCGGAGGCAATTCTTATTCGGAAATCATTAAAAATGATTACAGACGTTTAAAAGGATATGCAAAAGTAAAAAAAGACGATATTGTTGTTTTTGGATTCCCCAATGGCGATACTATCCTTAAGGCGACACCAATGGATGATTACTACACACATGTGAGGCTTAACGGCAGGGAATATACACAACGGATGTATGGCCCCGTTGTTGTGCGGCCGAACGATAAAAAAGACAATTATGTCAAACGATGTGTAGCAATTGCCGGAGACTCTTTAAGCGTAGTCAACGGTAAAGTGATTGTAAATGGAGTACCTCAGACAGAATTTGAGGGAATCCAGAATACATATACCGTTTACACAAATGGAACAGCAATTAATTCCAAATTATTCACTGATATGGGAATGAATCAAAGCGAGATATTTTTTGATTCTTCACTTCCCGGATATTCCAGACTGCCTTTAACAGCAGGAGAGTTGGAGCAGATAAGAAACTTGGGAAATATTGTTGAAATAAGACAAAATATAGATGTATATCCCCCCGATTTTCCCGATTCGCCGTTAATGCTTTTCCCCTTTACGGAGAATTTCAAATGGACCAGGGATAATTACGGCCCGCTTTGGGTTCCCCAAAAAGGGGCCACCGTTCAGTTAGATAGTTTGAATCTGCCTCTTTATGCAAGAATTATTACTGCCTATGAAAAAAACAAACTGGATGTAAAGGCGGATGGAATCTATATTAACGGAGAGAAAACAAATAGCTATACGTTCAAGCAAGATTATTACTTTATGATGGGTGATAACAGACACAACTCCCTTGATTCCCGTTATTGGGGATTTGTACCGGAGGATCATATTGTAGGGACTCCGTCAGTTGTTTGGTTCTCAACGGATAAATATAAATCGTTCCCTACCAATATACGCTGGAAGAGGATATTTAAGTTTATTTAAAAACATTTGTATAATTTAAAAAAAAAGGGGATATTTGCATCCTCGAAAATTGAATAATAATAAAAACGCATATACAAAATGGCAAGAGTTTGTCAAGTTACAGGTAAAATGAGGATGATTGGAAACAATGTTTCCCACTCAAAGCGTCGTACAAAACGTGAATTTGCTCCAAACCTTAAGAATAAAAGATTCTGGTCTGAAGAAGAGCAAAGATTTATTACACTTAAAGTTTCTGCTGCCGGTATTAGAACTATTCATAAAAACGGATTGGCCGCTACACTTAAGGTTGCTAAACAAAACGGATTAATCAATATAGTATAATATAATTAGAAATGGCAAAGAAAGGTAATAGAGTTCAGGTTATACTGGAGTGTACCGAACAAAGAGAGAGTGGTGTACCGGGAATGTCTAGGTATATTACTACTAAAAACAAAAAGAATACAACTCAAAGATTGGAGCGCAAAAAGTATAATCCTTTTTTAAAGAAGGTTACTGTGCACCGTGAGATTAAATAATTTTAAAAAGCTTTAAGAAATGGCAAAGAAAGTTGTAGCATCCTTTAGTGGTGACAAGTCACAATTAAAAAACCAGGTTAAATGCATTCGTATGGTTAAATCTGAGAAATCAGGTTCCTATATGTTTAACGAGGAAATGGTTCATGTAAATGACGTAAAAGCATTCTTCGCAAAAAAATAATTTTTGCGTTAAGTTTATATATAAAAAAGCGGTGTCCAAACAGGGTGCCGCTTTTTTGTTGTATATTTGTACACAACACGACATTGATAGAATGATAGAATATGGCTGAACTGGAACAAGAGGGACTTCTGAGGGATCTTAAAGGCGGAAAAGATGCGGCTTTAAAGAGGGTATTCTATGTGTATTATCGGGATTTGGTGATGTATGCTTATTCGATTATTGGAGATATGCATGCGGCTGAAGATTTGGTGCAGGAATTTTTTATTAACTTCTGGGCAAATAAGAGATATAAGGATATTCATACCTCATTGGAAAATTATCTGTTTTTATCTGTCCGAAATGCAACTCTTAATGTTTTACGGAAAGAAAAATGTAAAATAAAAAAGCTAGAGGAGTTTAAATATTTTCAGGAGCAAAGTGTGGATCCCAATATGGAGGAGTCTGGTTATGATTATTCGAAAATTTATAAGGCTATTCAAAAACTGCCCTATGCCAGACGGAATATATTTATGATGTGCTGTTTTGGCAATATGAAATATCAAGAAGTAGCCGATAAGTTAAATATCTCTATTAATACGGTTAAAGTGCAAATGGGACGTGCATTTAAATTTATTCGTGAAAATTCTTTTCTGACTGTAATACTTTAATCTCTTTTTTGTGTCTGTATTGTAGATTGGCAAATTAAAACAAGATACAATGGACGAAAAGATATGGGAAATCATTTCCTCAAAATTAAATAATCAGCCGTTATCAGCAGAAGATTTATCTGTGTTGGAGCAATGGCTGAATGCCAATGCGGATAATCTGAATTTTTATAGTAGGATGCATACTTTTTATAAAGGGCAGAATGTACGCAGTAATATAGATGTTCAAACAGCTTTTGTAAAAGTGAAGGGTGGAGTTTCCATGCGAAAAACAGCCCGGTTCAAACGGATTCTTTGGAGTGGTATTTCTGCTGCAGCTATTGTGATTGCCGGATTGTTCCTTTTTCTCCCCAAAGAAGACAAGGCACATCATATTCTATTTACAGCGAATGTGCTTGAAGATTCTCAACATATCAATGAGGTGCTTTTTAAACCGGCAGGAGGCAGTCATGTGGTTTTGAATAAAAAGGATTCTGCCGGTTGTCGGATTGCAGGGATTAATCTCCTTGCAAATAATTCAAAAGGGGTATTATATTGTTCGGCTGATTATCATGTTGCCCGCAATCCCTCTCATCGGAATATTATAAAAACTCCTATTGGGAAAGATTATAAGGTTGTGTTAAGTGACGGTACGCAAATATGGCTAAATTCTGATAGCTATCTCTCTTTTCCATCTGTATTTGATAAAAAAGAGCGCAGGGTAAAATTGCAGGGGGAGGCTTTGTTTAAAGTAACAAAATCTTCTGCCGAAAATGAACAACCGTTTATTGTTGAGACCGGTAATATGGATATTAAAGTGCTGGGAACTTATTTTGATGTGAAGGCATATAAGGATGATGATAATGTGTATACGACCCTGATTGAGGGGGCGGTACGCGTGGTTGCTCAGGGGATGTCGCAAGAACAGGGGGTAGATTTGCTTCCTTGTGAACAGTATGCCTTGAATGTGCATACCGGAAAACAAATTGTAAAGGAGGTAGATCCTTATTTGTATATGGCTTGGGCGGAGGAGATGTTTGTATTTAAGAACCAAAGACTTGAGGATGTTATGAAGGATTTATCCCGATGGTACCGCATAGAGTATAGTTTTGCCGATATGGAAGCTGCCGGAATAAGGATATCGGGGAATATAGAGAAGTTGAAAGGGATGGATGAAATTGTGCAGATGATTCTGAAATTAAATAAAACAAATATAAATAAAGCGGGAGGAAAGTATATAATATCAACACGATAGCACCAAAACATTACAAAAAAGCGGGGCAACGTTGCAGCGTTGCTCCCGCTTGAAAAAACTTAATTTTTAAAACTTAACAAAATTATGAAAAAAAATCGAGCCATTTTAATTTTATTAGTAACATTATCTTCTTTTATTTTACAATCGTTTATTCAGATTGATGCAAAGAAGGTCTCTTTAAAGATGGATAATGTTTCCATAGAACAGATACTATGGAAGTTAAAGGAGCAAACCAAATTGGAGTTTGTGTATAGTAATGACGATATTGCATCGTATAAGAAGATGAGTATTCATGTTGTAAACAAACCTCTTGATATGGTTCTGGATCATCTTCTTAAGAGTACAAATTTGAGGTATGAAGTTACGAATGATGTGATTGTTATTTCCAGAAGCAATAACGTGCAACCTAAGCAAACGAAAAGTAATGGAAAGCATTCTGTAAGAGGGACTATTACCGATATGAAGAAAGAGCCTTTGCCGGGAGTTTCTGTATTTGTGAAAGGAACTGCTGTAGGGGCTTATTCGGATATGGATGGTAAATTTGCTTTGCAGGTAGATGATAATCCGGAACTGATTCTTTCTGTGACATGCATAGGTATGAAATCTCAGGATATTAAAGTGGGGACAAAGGCCGATTTTTCTATTGTTCTGGAAGATGCCAATGAACTTATTGAAGAATTGATGGTGGTTGCTTACGGAACGGTAAAAAAAGAGGCTTATACCGGTTCTGCCACGGTAATTAAAGGGGATAAGATTATGAAGGAGGCGGCTCCGCTGTCGGCCGAGAAAGCTCTTCAGGGTTATGTAGCCGGTGTAAGAATTACTCAGACCGACGGTCAACCCGGCGCAAAAGCAACGGTACAAATAAGAGGTATAGGTTCCATTAATGGGAATGTGGAGCCGTTGTATGTAATAGATGGAGTTCCGGTAGTATCGGGTGATAAATCGCAGATTATGTCCACCAATGTTCTTACAGCCATTAATCCCGATGATATTGAGTCTATGACGGTACTTAAAGATGCTGCTGCAACATCTCTTTACGGTTCCCGCGCTGCTAATGGTGTTATTATTATTACTACCAAACAAGGGAAAAGCGGTAAAACGGTCTTTAATGCAGATTATGAGCATGGCTGGACAACTACTGCAATGACGGAGGAATTGTTCGGACTGTATATGTCGGGAAAGGAATATACGGAATATTCGCTGACAGGCTTGAAAAATAGATATTTATATGATAGAAAGGCTTTGCCGGGGCAGTCGTCGTATAATCCTGCGAATGCTGCTTTGCAGGAAGAAGCCATGCAATATGCTTATAAAAATTTGAATGCGAAGGCAAAGATTATTCATCCCGATGATAAACTTGATGGTAAATTCGATTATGCAAAAGCCGATTTTTCTAAATATCTTTCTAACGCAAGAAATACGGATTGGGCCGATATATTATTTAAAACAGGACGGGAAGATAGAGTGAATCTTTCGGCCAGAGGCGGTAATGAGAAGTTGCGGTTTTTTACCTCTTTGGGCTATTTTAATCAGGTGGGATTAATTCCAAATAGTCAATTTGAGCGTTTTACCGGAAAGGTTAATTTGGATGCCAAGGTTAATGATTATATTAAATTCTCTGTAAATCAGTCTATTTCATATACTGATCAATCCGGTACATCTTCCGGGGGTTATTATTCGAATCCTATATGGGGTGTAAAGAACTTAAATCCTACGGCTCCCGTATATCAATCGGGGGACGAATTTTACAGATATCCCGGCTTTTCTACCAAGATACCAAACTATGTGAAGAATGTACAGGAGCAAGTTAAAAAATCTGCTAATTTCAGAAGTATAACCAATCTTACAATATCTGTGGATTTTACAAAATGGCTGAGCTTTAGAACGGTTAATGGCTTGGATTATATGAATCTACTTGAAAGCAGCATTGCCGGTATAGACAGTCATGACGGGAGAAACGAAAAAGGAAATCTTACAGAGGTGTTTACAAAGATTATGGATCTTACAACTTCCAATACCCTTAATTTTAATAAGACATTTGCTACGAAACATACCGTGCAGGCAATGTTGGGTTATGAGGCAAAAAAATACAACGATAAATATTTCTTTGGAGAAGGATCCGGCTTTATTTCAGACTCTTTCATTGAGCTTGATAATGCGGCAAATGCAATGGAGGTAGGGGGGGCATATTCTGACGATAATCTTGTCTCTTATTTTGTAAAAGGAGATTATAGCTTTAATAATAAGTATTATTTCTCAGCAAGTTATAGGCGTGACGGTTCTTCCAGATTAGCCCAGAATGCCAGATGGGGGAATTTTTATGCGCTGTCTGCCGCATGGGATATGAGTAGGGAGAATTTTATTAAGGATATAGAGTGGATTCATAATTTAAGATTAAAGGCTTCTTACGGTACAACCGGTAATCTTCCTACCGGATTTTATGACTCACAAGCACTTTTCTCATTGACAAACCAATATTATGGAAATCCCGTATTCTTTCTGAGTAGTGTGGGAAACCCGGATCTTACATGGGAGCACTCTTATACATGGAATGTAGGTTTGGATTTCTCGGTGCTGAACTCAAGATTATCGGGAACCATCGAGTATTATAATAAGATTACCGATAATCTTTTGAATAAAGCTTCCGTTTCTGTGAATACCGGATTTACTAGTATTTTAGTGAATGAGGGCAAATTAAAAAATAATGGGGTAGAACTTACGCTTAACAGCCGCAATATTGTATCGGGAGATTTTAACTGGAGTACCGATTTTAATATATCATGGATGAAAGCAATGGTAAAGGAGCTTCCTCATGATGTATTTAGTTCTCCAAGTGTATACCGTGAGGGAGAAAATCTTTATTCTTTCTATGGTAGAGAGTGGGCCGGTGTGGATTCTCAGACAGGGCAGCCTTTGTGGTACGTAAATAAATATGGGGAGGATGGGAAAACCCCTATTAAGGATGGAAGTACTACAAGTGATGTTGCAAAGGCGAATCAGGTAGTATTGGGTAAATCCTATCCGAATTTTTACGGAGGTATGACCAATCGTTTTTCTTATAAAGGAATAGAACTCTCCTTTCTCCTTACATTTACATTGGGGGGGAATATGTACCATAACCTGGACAGGTTGGGTGCCGACGGTAGTTATATCGGGAGATATAATCCTACAAAGAGGAGTGGCGATAATGTATGGCGTAATCCCGGCGATGTAACCTCCAAGCCTATGATTATTTATGGTAATCCTTATCAGACAACTACAATATCGGATCGATATATTCTTTCTACGGATCATTTGAGAATTAAGAATGTTACGCTTTCTTATAATCTGCCTGAGAGGTTTATCAAAAAAATGAGATTATCGGGGGCCAAAGTGTTTGTTAACGGAACCGATTTATATACATTTTTTAAACACAAGGATATTAATCCGGAGGTAAGTTATACCGGTAATACAAATGCCGGTTCCAGATATCCCGCAATAAAATCGTACCGATTAGGGATTAATGTTCAATTCTAAATAAGTGATAATAATGAGAAAGAATTTTATATATATAGTATCGGCACTTATAATGAGTGCTTGCGGCAATGATTTTTTGAATGTGTCGCCATCTACCAATGCAAATGAAGAAACACTTATACAAAATGTATCGGATCTTAAAATAGCAGCTCAAGGGGTTTATGAAACCCTTACAAGCAGTGTCTATTATCAAGGAGAGTATATGTTTATGCCTGATCTTATGGGGGAGCTTGTTATGGAACCTACATGGGGAAGTCAGCATCTTAGTTTCTATTATGCTTACGGTTTTAGCAAGGTGAGGGCT
>JAVWIB010000007.1:0-12116 GCA_036639755.1 Bacteroidales bacterium | reverse complement strand
GGATATTTTTAAGAATATATATCTTGGATTACAGAACGTGAATATCATTCTTAAAAAAGCGGCTTTGCTTAAAGAATCGCAAGAGGCTGTATCATTAATCTCAGAGCTGAGAGCATTAAGGGCTTTAATGCATTTTGATTTGGTAAGGATGTATGGCCCGTTGTATAGCAATCTTGGTAAAGGGGCTATTAAAGCGGATGCTCTTGGAATAAGGATTGCCAAAGAGCCTATTACAGATTTAAGAGGTACCTTTTATAGAGATAAAGTTTCGGATGTATATACTTTTGTTAAACAGGAACTGGAGGAGTCTGTCCCTAATCTTTCAAAAGCGAGACGGAAGGGGTATTTTGATTATTGGAGTGGTACGGCCCTGTTGGCCAAAGTCTATCTCTATATGGAGATGAATGATAAGGCCTTTATAGCTGCCGTTGAAGTGATTGAGAAAGGGGGGTATAAGTTGTATGATAGGAAGAATTACGAGGCTTCTTGGTCACAAGAATATGCAGGAGAGTCTATATTTGAACTTGCTACATCTATGTCGGATAATGCCGGTTATAACGCTTTGGGATGGATGTGCTCTGAGAAAGGGAATAAGACCGTGGTTCCTACCAAGGATATGCTTAAATTAAAAGATGCAGATCCTGATGATGTGAGGTTTCGCTTATTTAAGTATTCTACCAAGGATCGATGTTTTTATATTTCAGGAAAATATCCCGGAAGAGAAGGGAATGTTAAGGTGAATAATCCTAAAGTGTTACGATTAAGTGAAGTATATTTAATAGCTGCGGAGGCTGCTTTCAAAGAGGGAGCTATTGTAAAAGCCGGTAAATACCTGAGTGATTTAAGGGAGAAAAGGAGCACTTTGAATCCTCGAAAATATGATACGGGTATAACTTTAGATGATCTTATGTATGAAAGAGCTATTGAACTTGTTGGTGAGGGAAATAGAGTATGGGATATGTGGCGTAATCAGAAATCCATTGTAAGATACACCTCTATGCAGGAAAAAGATGCAAAAGGGCATTCCGATTATCTTGCGGACGGAACCATTAAGTTTGATTTCTACCAGACAATCTATCCTATAGCGGAAAGAGAGCTGGAACTGCTGCCTGTTGCCGACAGGGAAAAACAACAAAATCCCGGATACTAGGGTTTTTATGAATCAGTTAGTGTCAGCCAATAACATTATTATAAATTACGTATGAAAAATTTCTTTAGTATTATAATTGCTGCATTATGTGTTCATAATGCAGCCGCTCAACAGCCCAAAGCAATGTATGAGCGTCCTCCTCAAATTATAGAGGAGTTGATATTAGCCCCTGCCGTACCCACTATTATGCTCAGTCCCGGCAAACAACAATTTGCGGTATTTACCACAACGGATATTCCTACAATTGGAGAGCAGGCTGCAAACGAATTACGGCTGGCAGGAACAAGGATCCTTTCCGCAACGAATGCCCCTAAATTCAGAACAAAAATCAAGCAAATAGAGGTGTATTCTTTGCCTGTGAATTCAAAACAACAAGGGGGGAACACAGCACGGTTGCAAGGAGTGATAAAAGGGTTTCCGCACGATGTAAACATTGTATCGGTAACTTGGTCTCCGGATGGAAAAAAACTTGCGGCTCTTGTTGAAAGAGAGGAGGGGATTTATCTTTGGCTGGCAGATGCAGCTACGCTTACTGCCAAGCAATTAACAGATAAACCGCTGAATCTGTTCTTTGGAACGAAGATGTATGAGTGGGCTCCCGATAGTAAAAATATTATTGCCGCTTTTATTCCCGATAACAGAGGAACGGCTCCTATTGAGAATTTTAAACAAATTGCCCCTGTAATTCAGACCAGCGCAGGCGAAAATAATCCTGCCAGAACATATCAGGATCTCCTTACGGATCATTATAGCGAGGTACTATTTGATTATTATGCCACCTCCCGTATCGGTATCATATCTACTGAAACAGCAACTATACATTATTGGGGGGACAATACCGTTTATGCAGATATAAGTTATTCTCCCGATGGAAAATATATTCTGCGTCAGAGAATTATTCCTCCGTATTCGTATGTTGTTCCATATTCATTTTTTCCTATGATAACGGAAGTGGTTACTGTAGATGGGGGAGGGGTAAAAAAAATTCAATCCAAAGATCTTATCGAGACCGATTTTATAACAAAAAACTCAACCTCACCATATCCTAGAGAGTATGGCTGGAGGGCTGATATGCCTGCAACCCTCTATTGGATAGAACCGCTCGACGGAGGGAACGGCAGATTAAAAGTTGAGAATAGGGATCAAGTTATGACAATGGCGGCTCCGTTTGATTCTCCCGCCTCTGAATTGGTTAAAACTCAATATAGATTTGATGATATATTATGGGGCGACTCCCGGAATGCATTTGTTTTTATGTACGATTATGCAACCAGAATGAAGCGTTGCGTTCATATTAACCCTGTTGGAGGGGAGATAAAAAGAGAGCTGTATCATCTAAGCAAAGAGAACCTTTATGCCGATATGGGGATGCCGGTAATGGAGAGTAATGCATTGGGACGTAAAGTTGTATTTAGCCCGGATAACTATAAAACCATTTATTTGAACGGCAGAGGATATTCTCCAAAAGGGGCCCTTCCGTTTATAGATAGCTATAATCTTAAAACCGGTGTTGCTGCCCGATTGTGGCAATCGAAAAATCCTTATTATGAAAGGCCGGTGGATTTTATCAACCCTGCCAAAGGGGAGATGATCACCCAGCGTGAGTCGAATACCGAATCGCCAAACTATTTTTATAGAAAGATATCTAAAAAAGGGGAAGTAAAGCAGCTTACAACTTTTGCCGATCCTTTCCCCGCTATGAAAGGGGTTTGTAAAGAGGTGATAGAGTATACCAGAAAAGATGGTGTTAAACTTAGCGGTACGCTCTATCTTCCAAAAGATTATAAGAAAGAAGATGGGCCGCTTCCGGTACTTATGTGGGCTTATCCGTCGGAGTATAAGAATAAAGATAATGCCGGGCAGCGCAGCGATGCACCCAACCAGTTTATCCGCTATTCCAGAACTTCCCCGGAATTATTTGTTGCGGCCGGTTATGCTGTGTTAAATAATGCGGCCTTTCCAATTATCGGTGAAGGGGATAAAGAGCCGAATGATACCTATATTGAGCAGCTTGTGAATAATGCTTCTGCGGCTATTGATAAATTGGTACAGATGGGGGTAGGAGATAGAAAACGCATTGCGGTAGGAGGGCACTCTTATGGGGCGTTTATGACAGCTAACCTATTGTCACATTGTGATTTATTTGCTGCCGGGATTGCCAGAAGCGGAGCATACAACAGAACTCTCACACCGTTCGGATTCCAAAATGAGTCGCGTACTTTATGGGAATCACCCAATGTGTATCTTGCAATGTCTCCATTTATGAGTGCAGATAAATTAAAAACTCCTATCTTACTTATTCATGGTCAGGCCGATAACAATACCGGAACATTTACCATGCAGAGCGAGCGTCTTTATACGGCCCTTAAAGGGAATGGCGGAACCGTAAGGCTGGTGCTGCTCCCATATGAAAGCCACGGCTATGTTGCAAAGGAATCTATCCTTCACCAGGCTTGGGAAACGTATAGATGGCTGGAGAGGTATGTGAAGAATAGGTAGATTTGTTTCTTTAGAAAGTTTTAGAAAGAGAAGGATTTGGAGCTGATGCTTCAAATCCTTTTTTTATTATGTGTTAAGTGTTGAAAAATAATGAGATATGAATATAACTTTTTTGTTTTTCCGGTGTTTAGTTTCATATAAATAAATTTTAATGAATTGATTATGAAAAAGGTTTTATTGATGGCTATGATGGCCAGTGCTCTGTTTGCCTGTAATAAGCAGGAGATAACGGATAAGACAGAACGATCGGGGGATAATGTCCTTACCCTTACTGTTGCTCAAGCTACTCCTGCTTCTACAAAAGGGGTTTCCAATCAAAAAGGTGATGCCGAATATGCTGTTATAGCTTCTGCAACAATCTTTTTTTTAAATGCTTCGGATCAGAATATTTACCAACGTGATTTAACAGCGTTGGAAATAGCAAGTCTGGCAAATACTCAATCGACTGCCGGCGGAAATTCAGTTGTTATTTCGGGTGTGCCAAGTACAGCAACAAGCTTATATTGTATAGCGAATATTCATACCGATGCAGCCCCTTCATTTCCATCTGCAGACGGACTTACGAGTACCGATGCACGTTTAAGAATAGATAAGTTGCAGCTTAATTCAATGAATGTCCCTATGGCCGGGAAAAGTACTGATCCGTTTGTCTTAACAAGCCCTAATAAATATACAGCTTCTGTTACGATATCTCCTCTTGTAGCACGTCTGGAAGTGGGGCAGGTTACTTGTGAAAATCAAAACGGGGCCGGTTCGCCTCCTGTAAATGCCGATATTACCGGGTATAAATTATCGGGAGTATTTATTAATCATGTTCGCAAATCGGTTTTATTGAGCGGCCTTCCGTATGCGGTAGAGTCAAATCTTGATATAAGAACACAACCCGGCTGGAGTACCGGTTGGGCTAATTATTTTACGGCCTTGAATACGGTATTTCCTTATTATTCGGGTGGAAGCCCCGATGCTCCGGCAGACTGGACGGCAAATTCAATGCTAACATATTGTACCCCGACAGGAGCTGTTGCGTTATCTTTTTATCCCACAACTCCTGAAGGTTCAACTAGTACAAATCCTACATTGCCAACTAAACAGGTCTGGGGATATCAGGTAGTCCCAAGTGCTGCATATGTTGCGGGATCAGCGGCGGATGTACCTCATCTTATTCTAAAACTTACTGAGGTTGCTTATCACAATAATATATTGGCGCAAACAACAAAATATGTTACGGTTACCAAATATAAGAATACAAATGGAGATGCTGTAAATCAGTTTGTTCGCGGTAATGTGTATCGTATTAGTAATCTTGTGTTTACACATAATGAAGCTGCAAATCAGCCCTATGAAACAAATCTAACCATTACGGCTACGGTTTCGGTTATTCCATGGGTGATTAATAATATAACTCCTGATTGGAGGTAATTTTCAATTACAAACCACTCCGTCTATAAATTAAGAGCCTGAGTAGGATAGCTTATTCAGGCTCATTATAAACAAATTACAAGATTATGAAACGTATATCATTCTACCTGTTAACTGTTTTTATCTTACTCCTTCAAAGTTGCACAAAGGAGGAGCGGGTACCTTGTAAAAGTGAATTGTTGCTTAGGTTCCGATATACTCTAAATAATCAGAATGTAAATTTGTTTGGAGAGCAGATCAAACGCATTACCGTATATGTATTTGATCGTAACGGAAAATATGTAGATTCTTTTACCGATAGCGGCAACCATCTCACCAACGATTACGTTATGCATCTGTCGCTGCCTGTGGGAAAATATAGTGTGGTAGTATATGGCGGCAATTTTACTACTTATTCGACCGGAGAGCTGAATAGCTTAAATTTACTGAATCAGACACTTCGTAAAGGGATAACCGATATAAATGATTTTAGAACGGAGCTTAAGAATAGGAGCGGTACCGATCCTTTTCTTTATCCGGTATCAACTCCCGATGATCTTTATGCCGCAATGACTGTGAATGTTGCATCTACTTATGATAACAAGATAGTTACCAATGTTGATCTTATAAAGAATACAAAAAAAATAACAGTGAAAATATTGGGAACTTCCAATATATCTGCTCCGCCGGAGGTCTATATTCTTGCTCAAAACGGAAGATATGGTTATGATAATAGTATTGATGCGGCAAGCGGAGTATTCAAATATTCTCCGGTAAATACGTTAACACAATACGATTATACCCAGGCCGAACTAAAAATTTTACGATTAATGCTGGGGCAATCTCCTATGCTGGTAGTAAGAAACAGTATGACTCATGAAGTTATATACAATGAGAACATGATAGACCAGATTTTATCAACTAAAAAATATGTTTCGCAGGAAGATTTTGACCGTGAAAATGAATTTGTATTTGAAATAAAGATAAACCCGGGTGGAGTTGATGTGGGTATTTCTGTTTTTATAAACGGTTGGAAGATTCATCATATTAACCCAGATGTGTCATAGTATCATGAATAAGAATTTAATAATCATATTGGTGGGGTTTCTGTTCTTGGCATCTTGTGCTAAAGAAACTGAAAATACAGGATTTCCGCAGGAAAGGTCTGTTACGGTGAATTTACAGGTTAAGTCCGCACCCGTAAATGATCCTATGTCTGTTAATCAGGATCAGACGTTTGGTAGCCTGGCTATCTATTTATATAATCATGATGCCTCTTTTACATTGGAACAATCGGCACTACTTTCCTCTTTTTCTCCCATGACCGCTAAGGAGATACCTATACAGACACAGGCCGGTACTAAGATTCTTTATTTAATAGCAAATTATACCGGAAAAACATTTAAGTTAAGCGATGGTACTCCTCTTACGTTAACACCAACTACGACCAAGCAGCAACTGGATAATATGATTGTGGAAAGCAGGAGTGGCTTTTCGCCTGAGGCGTTGCTTATGATAGGGAAACAAGTGATGATCTTTACTCCGGCCGATAATAATTCATTTATAGAGGTTGCCCTGCGCCGGATGGAGGCAAGGGTAGATGTGCATGTGTATAAAGGGACTAATTTTGGACAGAATACCGTTACACTACAATCGGTTACATTTCATAATCAGGTACTTAATAGTGAGGTCAAATTTGATTATGCTGTTAATACGGCTCAGATGCTTCCATCTCCCATGTTGAGTGATTCACAGGTATTGCGCAACGATATTTTAACATCTTATAGCAGCGGAACTGTTTTGCAACCATCTGCATCACAGGCTGTTTTTTATAGTTATCAAAATCTTGTAACGGTGTTCTCTCCCGTGCAGGTTACGGCTCCCTTTCTGGAAATAAAAGTGAATGCAGGGGGGGCGGTATACACATATAACGGTTATATAACCGATAATAATCAACTTGCCAATAAATATTCCCTATTGCAAAATAATCTCTATCAGATTACCGCTATTGTAGATATTGCACCCCAAATAGTACTGAATGTAAATGTATTACCGTGGAGCCGGATGAGCATGGAATACGGAAGGCCTATTACGGCCAACGATTTTTCATTTGGTCCGTGGGGAACATCTTGGGGCGGTACAAACGGTAAAACCATGAATACAAATGGGGGAAATCCGGAAGATGCTGTTTTTCAGTTTGAATTAAAAGCACCTATAGGGGCGGCATGGACTGCAACACTTACGAACGGATTGGATTTTGCCTTTACATCTGCTACAGCAGGAACTTCCGCAACGGCCGTTTCAAAAGGTTTTACAAATGTAGGGTCTTTTGCTATTATTGCTGTCAGAGCTTCTAAAAGGTGGACAGGAGATTCCCGTGATACCGATTTTTATATTACGGTAGAGGGAAATGAGATTCCGATTAATCCTGTTATTGGTACTGCACGCAGGTATGAAGGGACCGATACGCGAATTAAAATAAAACAAGTAGCATCCTATAATTAATGAAGATATGAAGAATTTGATCTATATGATTTGCTCTGTAATATTGCTCCTTTCTTGCACAAGAGAGGAGAGCCCTGAGGTTCCGAACACGCAAAGCGGAATAATTACATTGAGTCTGAACCCAAATAATCCATCCGTGGAAACACGTGCCACCGAGCCGGGAGACGATCTTCTGAATGAAAACAAAATAGAGAATTTACATATTTTTTTCTTTCCACAGAATGCCGCTGATAATCAGCAATGTTTACGTTATGAGTATTTTACCGGATTATCGGTGACGGGCACCGGACCATTTTTGCAGACTCTCTCTACTCCTCAGTCTTTTTTTAGTGCAGGGATTACTTATGATATTTATGCAATTGTAAATCTGCCGGCAAATATAACGGCTTCTTCCTTCTTTACTCTTGGAACGCTTAAAGGGTTGCGGACGTTATTGCCTGTTAACAGTACTGCCGTGCAGGCTCATTTTATCATGGATGGGAAGGTATCGGCAATCTTGAATCCTACTCAGATTACCCCGACTGTAAATGTTTCCATGCCGCTTAAACGGGCTTTATCCAAAATAAGGGTAAAACTAGTGCTGGCCCCCGGAACTGCTGTTGCTGCAGCTACAACAGCGCAGGTTTCTATCCGACATTTTGCAAAGAATGGTTCTATGCTGTATAATAATCCCACCGTTCTTGTATTGGGAGATTATGATAATTCGTCGTATGTAACCGGGACTCCATCAACTACATTTACGTTTTACTGTTATGAGAATAATTGGGGGACAACATTGGCGAATGAAACTTATTTAATGGTTAATCTTCCTTATGCGCAGTTGGGTTCAAATTATTATCGTGTTCCTGTGAATAAATATGCCAACGATTCCAGAACGGGTAAAATTGAACGGAACATGATTTATGATGTGGTCACTTATATTAGCAAAAGTGGGTCGGATACCGAAGCCGGTACGGTATCCGTTAGCAGTAATTGCATTATAACCGATTGGACTACCAAAAATATAGTCTTAAAGACCATTAGCCAACATTATCTTGGAATTAGCGAATATGATATTGTAATGCCTAATATTTCTACGTTTACGCTCAGTTATGTTTCCGATCTTCCGGTTGGTATTATTGGTGTTACAGCAACGTGTACGCAGTATAGCACGACAGGGGTGCTATCTACGCTTACTTATAGCAGCGGGCAATCTCAATTCCCTACGTTTACCGTTAATTCCGCATCCAGTACAATAGTCATAAATAGTGCTATCCCAATTAATTATGTTCCCAAGTATATGACTTTTACAATTACGAATAATCAGGGGCTGATCCTGACTGCAAACATTGTGCAATATCCTGCCAGATATGTTACGGCACGTACTTCTACCGGAAATATTAAACCGGAATGGAACCCGGGCGGAACAAATCTGAATTTATTTACTGTAAATACTCTCGTACCCGGCTCCAACGGTTCTTATATATTAGGCGATCCTACAAACGGTTTTGTAAGAACGGATTCTACAGCCATCGGGAATAATATAGTTTCTCCCAGGTTTATTATAGCATCTCAATATGGTATTTATACACGCGTTTTATATGGGATTGCCCAGAACCGCTGTTTGTTTTACGGTGAAGATATTTACCGCAGCGGTTGGAGAATGCCTACAAAAGCCGAAATATTGCTGATTAATAATATTCAGGATGATGCCAATAGTGCGGTAAAAGCATTGCTTGCCGGAGATGCTTACTGGAGTGCATACAAATATGATTATTATAATTTTACAAATAATGTGTGGGTAAACGAAACGTCTACGGGAACTGCCTACATAAGGTGTGTATATGATCTTTATAAAAACGAACAATAGTTTATGAAACGATTCCTCTATATTTTTGCACTATTCCTGATGGGTAGTTGTACAAAGGAGAATACTTACGAGAAAGTATCCGGTGAAAACGGTTCTGTAACGGTCCAATTTAAAATAGATATTCCTCCGGCACAACCGTTGCAAACCCGTGCCGTAAATGAAAATCAGATTGATAATCTTTATTTGCTGATATTTGATGAGAACGGGCGTTTTATGAGTCGTGCTCAGGCAACCCTTAACGGTTACGGTTATACGGTAACCCTCCCCCAGAGTAATGATAAACGGATTATTCATTTTATTGCAAATTATGATTGGCGCGTTTTTAGCGATGCAGATGCGGTAGGAAAGAATGAAGGAGAATTAATAGCTCCGCTGCAATCCGTTAATTTAATTTTTTGGCAGAGGATGGTACTCAACAGTGGTATTCATGCATCGGTTTTTGTTTCACAGCAAGTGCAACTGATACGGAATATGGCAAAATTCTCTCTTGTGAATCAACCTCTTTCCGGTTTAATAAATGCAAAATTTGCTCTTTTTAATCAGGCATCTGCGGGGAGTGCGGCTCCATTTAACACAATGACCAAAAATTTTGAAATGGTTGTAACAGAGCCGGCAGGGGTTGCATTTACTACTGCCGGGAGTTTTGGAACTGCCGATGTTTATACATTTGAACGCAAAAATTCTACCGTTACCGCCAATCCTACGTATGTAATTGTGCAGGGAACTTATGCGGGAGTTACTTACTATTATAAAATTGATATTATTGATAATAGTAAAAATATGGATGATATTCAGAGAAATGTGTGGTATAATATTGTTGTACAAAGTGTAACGATGGCAGGATACTTTACCCTTGAGGCGGCTCAAAGTGCTCCTGCTTCCAATAACATAGCGGCATCGGTATTATTGCAGTCTTATCCTACAATTTCGGACGGGGCGTATGTGTTATCGGTAGATAAAACGGTCGCTTCTTTTACATCCAACGGACAAACCTTGCATGCGAATGCGTCGTATAGGTTGGTAGCCGGAGTGTCTCAAAATTCATCTATTGTAATTACGTTGGTTCAGGATGCAAATTTTCCGGTTGTAAACGGAGCTGTTTCGTATGATGTGGCAACCGGGAATCTTACTGCTGCTATCAATAATGTTCCGGCAAACGGAGTCTCTTATTTTGCTACGATTAAAATAGAGGCGGGGTATTTATCCAGAACCATAAGGCTGATGTTGCATGCGCCGTTTACGTTCACCGATATTAATGTGACTCCTTCTGTTGTGCCGAATGTGCAGGGGACAGCGGCTACTCTTAATTTTACGATTCCTGCACAGGCGCAATATTTGTTACCGTTCAACTGTTCTATTACATCGGCATATCTGGTACCGGCTTTTGGAAATATAGAGGTGATTCATGAAAATGATTTGTATAAATATGTATGGAAAGTTACCGATGTCGGGGTACAAACCATTCATTGTACAACCAATACGGATAAGGCTTCCGAAACAATTTTGATTGATGCTGCTTTATTTCTTACAGGACAGGTTGTTTATACAAATACAAACGGGGTGTATCGTTTTTCCAATGTGGTACTTACCCCTAATCCGGTAGATTTTGGCATTGGTAATATGGTTACTTTGAAGTTTACTGTTCCAACGGCCGGTACATATAGCATCTATACCTCTAACTTAACCCCTGTAAGCGGTTCCGTATCGGGAGGAATTTATACGTATACGGCGGCAACGGCCGGGATGCAGAGTGTTAAATTTACTACCAACAAGCAAAATTCATCTGAAACCATACGGTTAACCGGAGCCAATTATGTAGATTATCCTATTATACTCAAAAATCAGTTGATTAATATATCGGGAACTCTAACCTATAGTAATTCCGGAACTGTTGTGAACGGGGGAACCGTAACAGTTTCCGTGGGAACAAAAGTTGTTGGAATCTTTACAACAACCGGTAGCGGAACATATCAGGCTTCTATTGAGGCAAGTATAGGGGATATACTTACATTCTCATATACTCCCTCTTCCAGAACCTATACGGGCACTCAGACAATTACATCAGCATCTATGTCAATTACCAAAAAGTTGTTGTAATGGTCTTCATCCTTTTTAATAACTTTTTTAATTATTTATGTATATTTGCAAGTTAAACAATATACATAAATAATTATGGCATTTTTTGGATTATTCGGAAAGAAAAGTGAGGAGGAAAAGAAATCTCTTGATCAGGGGTTGCAAAAAACGAAAACCGGTATTTTTGATAAAATATCCAGGGCAATTGTGGGTAAGTCCAAGGTTGATGATGATGTGCTGGATGCAATTGAGGAGGCTCTTGTGGCATCTGATATTGGTGTTGATACCACTCTTAAGATTATTGATAGTTTACAGGAGCGCGTAGCTAGAGATAAGTTTATGAATACAGATGAACTCCACGCTATTTTAAGGGAGGAGATAGAGAATCTGCTGCATATTGAACGGGATGGCGCTGCGGAGCCGCAGGTATTTGATTTTACCAAAAAACCGTATGTTATTATGGTGGTTGGGGTAAACGGAGTAGGCAAGACCACTACCATTGGAAAGTTGGCTTTACGGCTTAAAAACAGTGGTAAAAAAGTGGTGCTTGGCGCAGCGGATACTTTTAGGGCTGCTGCTGTTGAGCAACTTGTAATCTGGAGTGAAAGGGCGGGGGTTCCTATTGTAAAACAGGGAATG
>JAVWIB010000006.1:29705-53632 GCA_036639755.1 Bacteroidales bacterium | reverse complement strand
CCACCGGTTTTGAGCGTAAGCATCATGTGCTGGAGGAAGTTTAACTGGTTATTCTTGGTCTCTACATAGAAATCCGGGCGGTTGATGTCCACAGAACCAGCCGGACGAGTTCCAAAAGGTGGATTGGCAAGTATCACATCGACAAGAGTTGACGGTTCTTTTTCCAAAGAATCCTCACACACAATCGGACTACGGTCTGTACCTACGCCATGCAAATATAAATTCATGGAAGCGAGCGTCACCACTAAAGGCGTATTATCCACACCATGCAAAGCTTTGTTACGCAAGAAATCACGTTTTTCTCTACTTGCCGACTTCCCTTTCATGTAGTCGTAAGCTGTAAGTAAGAATCCACCCGTTCCACAAGCCGGGTCACAAACGGTTTCACCCATTTGCGGATTGATGCAATCTACCATTGCTTGAATTAGTGGACGAGGCGTAAAATATTGTCCGGCACCACTTTTCTTGTCTTGTCCGTTCTTTTCAAGAATGCTTTCGTAGATAGCACCTTTCACATCACCGTCCATAATGAGCCATTGCTCTTCATCAATCATGGTGATGACCTTTTTTAGATAAACAGGCTTGTCTATCTTGTTTTGTGCTTTGGTATAAATTGTACCTATCAGATTGTCCTGCTCACTAAGCAATTTAAGTGTCTCTTCATATTGTTTTACCAAATCCAGACCATCAAGTGCTATCAAATCCGCCCACTGATAACCAGTTGGAATAGCCGACTCTTCTCCAAACATTTCTACATTTTCGGCATCCATTTTCAAAAATAAAAGATAGGTCAGTTGAGTAATATAATCAGTGAATCCAATACCTTGTCCGGCTAGAGTTGTTGCCAGATTCCATACTTTTTTGGTGAGCGATTGCTCTGTTAAATTATTTGTTGCCATTTTTATGCTGCTTTTCTTAATACTACAAATGTGTAAAGGGAATGAAGTGCCTCGTCTGCTTTCTGCATATTCCCAAACGCCCGAATCATTTGAGCCGCATGGGTTGCGTCGTCCTCACGAATATCCCTGACTATACAAGCTCCGTTAGAAGCAATGTAATCTACAATGCGACTGATAACTTCACGCTGCTTGTCGGTTATTTCACGCTGGGTTTGACCTAACCACAAGTTGAAATACTGCTTAGATGTAGTGACCACACTATCCAATCTCTCTATTTGTCGGAACGCAAAACGTACCAGTTGTATGATGTTTGTTAAGGCATCGCTTTCTTCTTTGGTAGTGGAACGCCTTACCGCTTTAGGGTTAACTATAGCATAAGAATTCCAAAGTTGTTTGGAAGTGAAATGGTTATTTGCCATTTTGAGTTTGTTCTCCAAATCCTTCAACATAGAATAGGTGATAGGCGATCCTTCATTATTATATATAATGCGTAGTGCTTCTATTTCATCGCTGTGTTCTTTGCAAAATTCCTCGAAAGCTTCTGTCGTACTTTTTGCTTCCTCAATGGAAAATCCCTTGGAGATAAGCGTATCTTCACCCGGCATCAATGTATTGACAAATCCTGCCACAAGAATAAGTAAATATCGCCGTGCATCCGCATGATTGGCAAGCGGAGCGACCAATCCCTTACGTTCATTATTAGGCTCATCAGTGCTTACAAACGGTGGAAGAATGCCTTTTTCCAACGCATCGTATATCCTGGCAGAAAATTCCTTCATATCATCATGAGACAGACGGGCAAACTTATTCCGTTGCGAATCATCCGCCTTGTTGTATATTCGGGCAAGCGTTGCTGCAAGCCGTTTGAGATACTCGTCAGGAATATAGCCATGACTAATACGTTCTAACAGCTCCTTTAGAGTAATCGTCTTTGTTGTAGGACTATCATCTATAGATGCCACCGTTTGCGCATGTTCCGTCACGCCTACCGCATCAACCAAATAAAAACAATCTTTACTGAATGCGTTCGGTGTGACATTGCGAAGTTGCTCATCACCAATAGTACGCACTCCACGCCCTTTCATCTGAATATACAACGGCAATGACTCCACATCACGCATGAACATTACCACTTCCAGCGGTTTCACATCTGTTCCGGTAGCAACCAACGTACAAGTCACGGCTATACGGAAGTCCTTGTCGTTACGGAATTGGCGTATCAGTTCGTTACTGTCGCCTGCCGAATAGGTGATTTTCTGAACAAAGCGGTCATCAGTCCGTCCGAACACCTCTTTAGCTATCTGTACGATATTTGTAGCGTGAGCTTCATTGAGAGCAAAAATCAATGTTTTAGGCAAATAATCCATATTCGGCTCACGCTGCGGGTCATTAAACAATTCTGTATAAACCACATCCCGATAGGTCGAAAGGATTAACTTTATCTGTGCCGGATTAATGACACTCCGATTAAGCTCTTTATTTGTGTAGGTTTTGGGGTCCTTACTACTTACAGTCTTGACCTCACCTGTATATCTTGTTTCTTCTTTAAATTTCTCACCCTCTAATATAGCCCCACCCGTTTCTGTGACTTGCGTTTTTATTCTATATACCCGACAATCCACATTCACACCATCAACAATACTCTTTTCCAATGTATAGTTAACAATGCAGTTATTATTGAAGAATGCCATTGTTTCAGGGATAGGAGTTGCGGTCAGACCAACCAATCTTGCCGTATCGAAATACTCCAACACCTTGCGCCAGTTTCCATAAATGGAGCGGTGACACTCGTCTATGATAATCATATCAAAGTAGTCGTGTGGCAAGTTGGGATTGGGGGGTAAGGCTACTTCTTCTGCTGGTTCGCTCTCGTCTTCATCATCATTATCCTCAATAGCTTCCCCTTTCAAGAATGAGAATAGACGTTGTATTGTAGAAATAACCACATTGCTATCAGAAGGAACAGAAGAAGAACGAAGCCGATTAACCGTAAAGATAGTATTGAAAGCATCTCCGTTCTCTGTCAGGCGAAAAGTGCCAAATTCACCCTCCGCCTGTTTTCCAAGATTGTTTCGGTCAACGAGAAACAGTACTCTGCGCATCGGTGTATAAGAAAGCATCCGGTAAGCAGCGAGACAAGCCGTATATGTTTTACCTGCACCTGTAGCAAGAACCATCAATGCCCGATTTTGTCCACTGCGGAAACTCTTTTCAAGTTCTGTTACTGCCTCATATTGGCAATCACGAAGCCCTTTCTTTTTCAATGTAGGAAGTCCGGAAAATGTATCTTCAATTCCTAGTTTCTTAACCAATTCATGTGGTGTAGGGATTGTCATTATCTGCCTGAAATAAGAATCTTGTTCACAGAAATCAAAGAAGTATAATTCTTTTCCATTTGAAGTAAAGATAAAAGGCAATGGCTTTTGATATGCCTGATAGATATTTGGGACACTTCTTGCATATAGGGCTGCTTGCTCGCATACTTTTGAAGCGAAAGCATCGGTTTCTTCACGCTTAGCTTCAAGTACTCCTACTGCTTTCCCATTAATGAAAAGGAAATAATCAGCTTCAAGATTTCCTTTCAATAAACCTTCTCTTATAGCTACAGCCGTACAAGTAGGTTCATAATCATCCCTGTTGACTACTTCCCAACCTGCATCAGCAAACCATTGGTCTATCTTTATTCTTGCTTTTTCTTCAGGAGTCATATTCTTAATATTGTATATTATCGGAAGGTTATCGACACATCTACAATAGATTGCGAATGTATCTAAAACTTCCAGACTAATTAAATTCTATTACAACCTTTCTTTTTTATCGGTTATCAAATCCTTTAAATCAACGTGTAATATCTCTGCAATCTGTTGTAAAGTATCCAAATTAGGCTGAATCCTATTGCAAGCATAGGCATTAACCATACTGAAACTCTTATCAAGACGCTTCGCTAACCATGTCTGAGAGATACCTTTTTCGGATAAAACAGCCTTTATTCTATTCAGTTTCATTCTTTAGATGCAATTTTATCGTGCAAATATAGTGAATTATATTCGACAGTTTGATTTGTTTTTTAGTATCTTTGCAAATAAAAACGGGTTACTTTGAGAGTAATATGCAGCAGAGCGCAGCAATAAGCACGGTTGCCAACTCATCACCTCAAAATCGGGTATTCCTCCCAAAGCCTTTATAATAAGGCGATAAGAAATTTATTCCAGAATTACATAAAAATCCCCGATTTTTATGCCGGTTATATAAAAAGTCAAGCCTTCCGAGGAATCTGTGTACCAATTTGACGTGCTCGTAGCACAAAAAATTGTAAATTTGGGTTATAACTCTAAATCCCACATTATGTATAAATCGTATCGTAGCAGGGCTTGACGTTCACAAAAATAGTGTATTTCTTTGTATTATGGACGCATCAGGCAAAATTCTCGAATCCAAATATGGCGTATTAACCCCAGACTTGGATAGGATGGCTTCCACCATGCAGCAGTATGGCATGACAGAATTGGCCATGGAGAGCACCAGTGTTTATTGGATGCCCATCTGGCGAGTGTTCGAAGAGTTATTTGAGCAAAAATTAGTCAATCCCTATTTCATTAAGCAGCTTCCTGGTCGTAAGAGCTATGTTAAGGATGCGGAGTGGATAGCCACTTGCGTTCTTAAAGAACTCATCCGTGGCAGTTATGTGCCGGAACTCATTATTCAGCAACTTCGCCAATATGACCGTCGCATTTTTGACCTCACTAAAGAAACAAGGGGGTAGTCTTATTTTGGCTCAAGGGGTCAACTTCACTTGGCATATGGGGGCAACGCGCGTTGGATTTTCCACCTGGCTTACCAGATGAATTCTCCGTCTTTTTGGCGTTTATGCCCGGATTTATATTTGTATTTGTTTGCGAGTGGACAATAGAAGTTCATACCCAGCCGGAAGTTTGCGGATTTGGCTGTTTTGTAATTGAAATAAGAGTTAATACTGTCGGTCATTAAGAAAATCTCAAAACCGCGGCCGCGGTACAGACCGCCTATTCCAATGTTAAACGCCCTTACCGATTTATAAGTATATGCCCCCATAATATCCCATCTTTTATTTGGGCTGCTGTAGGTGTATCCTGCGGTAAATTCATAATAGGTCTGGGCGTATTGTGGAAGTATGCACAGAGCGTTGACCGAAACAGTATGTTTTAGTTCTTTATCAAAGGAATATTTACCGCCGGCTTGCAGAGTAAGGGGCAGATTGGAGGTAAAAGCGGTTTTTACGGTATCTACTCCCATGGCGGAGGTCATTTCGTCAAAAGTGTCATCAAATACATCTTTGAATGATTTGTTTCCGTTAATGAGGTTGTCAATATCTGTAATTCCTACCCATTCGTATTTGGCATCAGGGGTGCGGGAGGATATTTTGGTTGAGCTTTTCTCATTCCAGTAAATCTTTCCGAAATCGCTGGCAGAGGCGTAGGCATTTACTCGTTTATCATTGGATACATAGCTGAATCCAAGATCCAGACCAAAGCCCGGGCTGATGTTCTTAATGCCGAATTTATCCTCGTCGTCGTCGGTTAGATTCAGGTTCCCCGATAAAAGGTTTATGTTCCCCTGCAGGGTATAGCTGCCGAATTTTTTATCGGCGAGGATGGACATATGATCGCTTTGAGCGGAAACGGCTCCGGCTATCCCTTTTACTCTCAAACCTACGGAGATGTTTTTTCCTATTTTCTGGGTGTAGGAGATGCCCAACTCGCCCCATGAGAGGGCATCGGGAGAGACCATGATGTTAAAGAGACCGGTTCTTTCCAGCGGATTGTCCATAATAAAGGAGACGGCATCTTTTGAGAAGGCTACATCTATGGAGGTTCTGGCACGGAGCGAGATACCCATAAATCCGGTTTTGGAGATGCGGAAACCAAGGTTGACGATATCCAAATTGAAGATATTTCTTATATAGCTGTTCTCCTTTAAGTTATTGAGCAGATGTTTGGGCTCGATGACGGTTTTGTTGGCGGATGATAAAGAGAAAATATCCGAATAGGAGATGTTTCCCGATAAATTTGTTCCAATGCTTCCTAAAATTGGCATGGAGATAAAGAACCGTGCGTTATCGGGAGTAAGGGCGGGGTTGATCATAAATTTCTGAGGAGTGTTTCTGCCTAGAAAAATCATGTTGTCCTGAGAGGTTGCCGTATGGATGCCTGCAATGAGTAACACCAAAGTAAGAACGGCTCTGAATATAGTTTTCGAGTTTGATTTCATGATTATAGTAGCCCTTTTAAGTTACCGATGAGTTTGAGTTTGAGTCTTGACGGAGAGTAGAGTTTGGAGTAACCCCCATCTTTTTGTACGGGCATGGAGCCGCTGAATACAAATTGGAGTTTCTGGGCGGTCATGAGCAATTGTACTTTATCTCCCGGTATGGTTTGAATGACAGGGTTGGTTTCGTTAATGATTCCTGCCTGAAAATCTCCCGAGGATGGTTTTAACCCGTTGGAAGGGGGAATCATAATAGGATCGCTTAGTAACGGAGTTTTGCTACCATCCGCCGATACTGCAACCAAGGTTAGTTTTAGATTGAGCGGCATTTCATTCCGGCAGAGAACTCCTAATTTAAGGTGTTCGTACAGAATATCGCTGTGATTTCCCATATCCATGTCAAATTCCTGACTAAAAGGAATATCGGAGAAGAATCCTTCAAACGGAATTATTATATTTTCTTGTATTTTAAGGCTTTTATCCAAAGATATATGATTGGTGGTTGGGGCCACGTAGGCAGGGTCTGCTAAATCTTCTTTGGTAGGATTGGTGATAACTGTAAAGGAGATTGTGACGGAGCTGATCTGCTTAGACAGAGCGTCCGATAGAGCCCGTCCCGATTGGGTATCGCTGTTATCGAGAACGTAATCACTTATATACTCAGGCTTTACAACTATTTTTGAAGAACCGATGGCATCCTTTAGCTGGATATTGGTATTTCCTATCTTTAGTTTGCTTATTTTAACAAGCAGAGGAAGATTGTGTGTATTGTTTAACTGCAATTTGAGTTGGGGATTTGCCAGATAATAGTTGCAATCTTTAAAGAAATCGGTAACGCCGGGATCTAACTGAATGGTGAATTCTTGGTTTGGGGTAATAATTTCTCTGCCAAAGAACCCCTCAGCATCTGCCAGCATTAAATGAGAGAAAGAGATGCCGAGGGAGACATTGGATAAATCATCCCCTTTTAGGGCGGTAATCTTCCCCGATAAAAGAAACTGTATCTGGTTGGGGTTATCGGGAGAAAAATTTAATTTGTAGCCTTTAAGCGATACATTTTCTCCCGATTTTATTTTGAGCGGCAGGTTGTCTTTTGTGAGCTGAGGAATTTCACAGACGGCTTGGCTGAAATCGGCAGTTGTGTTTGCAATAGAAAAATTCAGAGTTCCCTCTGCCAAGGTTGCCGCCCGGATGGAGTAATCTTTCCCATATTGGAAATTTTGTAACAACGTAATATTAATGGGCACTACAATGGAGACAGGGATGACTCCTCCAAAATGGTGTGATATTGTAAAGTTTTGATCCTTAATGGTAAACAGACCGGATAAATCTTTTTGGGTTGCTATTTCCATTTTTAACTCTTGTTCTATCTGCAGAATATTGTCATCTCCCGTTGAGATATTTTCCTCAAGTCCGGCCCATGAGAGGAGCATAGACTCGGTAATATCAAAATCGGTCATAGGGATCGTTGTATCTATAGGCACTTTTGTGTCTTTAAAATCCATTGATTCGCAAGCGCAGAATATGAATGTTGCACAGAACAGCAATGTAAATAGTTTCTTCATATTTGTTATTTTTTTTGTAAAAATAGATAAAAAAAGAGAGATGTGAAAATATTTGTGGCACGAGGTTTGTAAACTTACTAAACATATAGTTTTTCATAGGTTAAATTTAGGTTAAGAAGAGAAAGCCAGACTTGTTTAAGGATGGCATTTTTCTTTTTAAATAAAATGCCTATTTTTACCGCAAATCATTTTTTTAACATGAAACATATTGACAGACACGGCAGCTATTGTGTAAAAATAGATGCCTTAAAAAAATATTACGGACGGGAAGATGTTATTTCTCTGTGGGTGGCAGATATGGATTTTGAAACGCCAACCTGTATACGGGAAGCCTTGGAGGAGGTTCTTGCAAAAAAAGTATATGGATATAATTATATTCCCGATACCTATTTTCCCACAATTGCCAACTGGATTTCCAATCAGCAGGGGTGGAACGTGGAGCAGGAGTGGCTCTCGTTTATTCCCGGAATTGTAAAAGGAATTGGCTATGCAATTAATTTCTTTACAAAACAGGGTGACGGTATTATTGTGCAGCCTCCGGTATATCCCCCTTTTATAAATGTACCAAAAGGAAATAATAGAAATGTTATTTATAATCCGCTCATAAAGACAGAGAGCGGATATGCAATGGACTTTGATAATCTGGAACAGATTCTGGCCTCAGGCAATGCTAAAATGCTTATTTTGTGCAACCCCCATAATCCCGGAGGCATTATCTGGGGTAAAGAAGTTTTAATACAATTGGCGGTATTGTGCCATAAATATCATGTACTGGTTGTGGCGGATGAAATTCATGCCGATATGCCTTTATTTGGGAATAAACATATTCCTTTTGCATCTGTTTCTAAAGAGGCAACGCAGATAAGCATATCGTTTGGTGCCCCTTCCAAGACATTTAACATGGCGGGAATTGTAAGTTCCTATGCGGTTGTGCCTAATGCCGCTATACGGGAACCTTTTTATACATGGATGACGGTAAATGAGTTGAACAGTCCTACTATTTTTGCCACCGTAGGGGCTATTGCCGCTTATACGCACGGTTTGCCGTGGAGGGATCAGATGTTGAAATATATTGAGGGGAATGTGGAATTTGTAGAGAAATATTGTAAGGATCATTTTGGGGATCTTGTTTGCCCCATGCATCCGCAAAGTTCGTTTTTGGTGTGGCTGGATTGTAGGGAGCTTGCAAAGAGGTGTTCCGTTTCGGATTTGTTTTTAAACAAGGCGGGGCTGGCTCTTAATGATGGTGCTACTTTTGGCCCGGGGGGTGAGGGATATATGCGTTTGAATGTTGGATGCGGCCGTGAGGTGCTGGAACAGGCACTGGAAAATCTTAAGAAAAGTATTAATTTAATATAAAACGTATGAATAAAGTTAGTTACGCTCTGGGTATGAGCATTGCCAATAATATTTTGGCCAGTGGTGTTAAGGATTTAAATGTAGAAGATTTTACAAAGGCAGTGGATGCCGTTATGAATAACGGAGCTCTTGATCTGACCACTAGTGAGGCTCAACAGATTCTTAATGAATATTTTACAAAATTACAAGAAGAGCAGTCTGTTGGTCTTAAAGCTAGCGGTGAAGCTTTTCTTGCTGAGAATGCAAAAAAAGAGGGCGTAGTAACTCTTCCTAGCGGTCTTCAGTACAAAATTATGAAAGAGGGTAAAGGGGTAAAACCAACAGCAGATCAAAGTGTTGAGTGCCACTATGAGGGACGTTTGATTAACGGTACCAAGTTTGACAGCTCTTATGACAGGAACGAAGCTGCTACCTTTGGTGTTACTCAGGTTATTCCGGGCTGGGTTGAGGCTTTGCAGTTAATGCCGGAAGGTTCTAAATGGCAGTTGTATATTCCATACAATCTTGCTTACGGTGAGAGAGGAGCAGGACAATCTATTCCACCGTATGCTGCGTTGGTATTTGATGTAGAACTGCTGCATGTTGTATAATTTTACAGTATCATTTCACATAAAAATTGCGCCACACCTTTCCGGAGATTGTTCCGGAGCCGGTGTGGCGCATTTTTCTTTGCGCTAAGTGAGTTAGCTTATTTCATTCCCAATTTTTCCATTAATGCTTCCGGTTGTGGATCACGGCCGCGGAAGTTGCGGTAAAGGACATCGGCATCTTGGGTATTGCCCATGGAGAGAATGTTTTTACGGAAACTTTCTGCCACCTCTTTGTTAAAGATCCCTTTCTCCTTAAATAACTGGAATGCATCGGCCTCCAGTACTTCTGCCCATTTATAAGAATAATAGCCGGCTGCGTATCCACCACCGAATATATGCCCGAATGCAGGTGAGAATCCGGTACCCGGAACATCTGGGAATAGCGCACAATCTTTGGTCGCTTTTTTCTCAAATGTAAGAACGTCTTCTTCCGGAACGGCAGTTTGGGAGTACCATGCCATATCGTTTATACCAAAGGTAAGTTGTCTGACACTGGCATAACCGCTGTTATAGTTTTTGGATGCAATGATTTTATGAACAAGTTCCTGTGGAATAACTTCACCTGTCTGATAATGTCTGGCAAATGAAGAGAGGTACGCCTCCTCGGTTGCCCAGTTTTCCATAATCTGAGATGGAAGTTCTACAAAATCTCTGGCTACGTTTGTTCCGGTAAGGGATGTATATTTTCCCTCTGCCAGAATACCGTGCAAAGCGTGACCGAATTCATGTAAAAGGGTGGTAACTTCATAAAATGTTAATAGAGAAGGGGCTGATTCGGTTGGCTTTGTAAAGTTGCATACAATGGAGATGAACGGACGCTGTTCTTTACCGTTTAATGAGAAACTTTGCTCTCTGAAAGCGGTCATCCATGCTCCTCCCCGTTTGCTTTCCCTTGGAAAGAAATCGGCATAGAACAGGGCCATGTGTCTGCCGTCTTTGGTAACATCGTATACTTTAACATCGGGGTGATAGCCCGGAATCTCTTTTGCCGGAGTGAATTTTAGCCCGTACAGAGAGTCTGCTAAGGCAAATACGGCCTCTTGTACGTTTTCCAGTTTAAAATATGGTTTTAGAATTTCGTCATTCAGATCATATTTCTCCTTTTTGAGTTTTTCAGACCAGAAGGTAAAATCCCACGGCATAACTTCGCCTTCAAATCCGTTTGCTTTTGCATAATCTGCAACCGCCTTTACATCGTTTTTTGCGTAAGGAAGCGATTTGGTTAGCAGATCGGCCAAAAAGGTGTTAACGGTAGCAGGGGTTTTTGCCATTCTGTCTTTTAGCGCCTGATCTGCAAATGTTTTGTAACCCAATAGGTTGGCTTGCTGAATGTTTAAATCAATAATCTGCTTGATAATTGCCTGATTGTCAAATTCACCGCCTATGCACTTGCTGTTGCTTGCTCTCCACATTTTCTCACGCAGTTCTCTGTTTTGGCTGAACTGCATGAAAGGGCCGTAACTAGGCTGCTGCAGAGTAAATACCCATCCTTGCAAACCTTTGTTTTTTGCTTCAAGGGCGGCACCCTCTTTTACAAAATCGGGAAGACCGGCAAGATTGCTGGAATCTGTAATATGCAATGTAAACGCATTGGTTGCGGCAAGTGCATTTTTGCCGAATTTAAGAGAAGCAAGACTAAGCTCTTCCTGAATTTTGCTGTATTTTACTTTATCTTCGGCCGATAGATTTGCACCGTTATCGGCGAATCCTTTGTAAGTCTCTTCCAATAATCTGGCATCAATCGCATCTAAATTCAAACTCTCTTTGTTTTCGTATACTTGTTTTACTTTTGCAAAAAGTTTTTCGTTAAGGATGATTGAGAGGCTGTATTCGGTCATCATAGGGGAAATCTGTTCTGCTATTTCCTGCATTTTAGGAGAGGTATTTGCCTCGTTCAGATTGTAAAAAATGCCGGAGATGGTAGTGAGCTTGTTCCCTGCGTACTCCAGTGCCAGAATTGTGTTTTCAAAAGAGGGCTCTTGCGGATTATTTACAATGGCCTCAATCTCTTTCTTTCCTTCTGCTATGGCTGCCGTAAATGCCGGAAGATAGTGATCTTCTGTAATTTTATCAAAAGCCGGAGCGTTGTATTGATTGGTTGATTCTGTTAATAATGGATTTGTCATCTCTGTTTTACATGAAATTAATAACACTGCCGTAAGGACAGCTACTACGATTGAAATTTTTTTCATCAGGTTTATTGTGTTTGAATTACAAGGTATTTAGTCTGTTCCCAAAATGCATCGGGATCTGAAATGGTTAATATTGTCTCGCCGTTTACATTCTCCATAGCGTACGTCCCTTTGGGATGGATGGAGATTACTTTTGCCTTAATCGCATTGGTGTTGATTGCGGTAATTTCGCGGTAATCTATTTTTACAAATGCATTTTTCTCGGCCTGATATGATATTTTGGAAGACTTAAATAATCCCCCTTTGGTCATAACGCCTGCATCAATCAGTTCATTTTTTGTCCCTACAATATAATAAGAAGCATAAAGATCTCTCTCTTGAGTTGCTATTTTCTCTTTGAGCTGGCTCCCCTCATTGCTCAGGTTGGAAACATCATGCTTAAGATTGGAAACGACCTGATCCAAAGAGGCAATCTGGGTGTTTTTAATGGTAAGTTGAGCATCTTTTTCTTCCAATTGCTTGGAGAGCGAGGCAATGAGTTCCGATTTCTGGGATAACTCTTTCTGGATTGCCGTTAGCCTTTTCTTAAATTGCGCCGATTGTATCTTGTTGTTTTTCTTTAATTTGTTAATCTCATCCTGATAGTTTTTAATTGCCTGCTGTATAGCAGTCATATCGTTTTTTAATTGCTCTTTGGAACTTTCATGTACCTGCATTCCGTCTTTAGACTGAAAAGCAAGAATGTTTTCACTCTCTCTGATTGATTTAAGTCCTTGTTCCACTTCGTTTAATGTGGCAAAAACTTCGTCCAGTTCCCCCGATTGAATTCCATAGCTAGACTGGAGAGAATCGAGCTGGTCTTTGAGTGCTTTGTACTTTCCCGAATTCTCTACGCATGAAGTGAAATTCAGCATAAAAAGTACGGATAATAAAAGAACGACAATTTTTCTCATATGTGTTTAATAATTTTGTGAATTAGAAGATTTTTTGGGCGGTCAAAAGTAGATATTATTTTGCATATTTGTGCCACCAACAGTATTATTTTTAATAAAAAGGGCGATTTCTTCTTTTGAATAAATTGGAGGATGGAATAAATTTTTTTTAATCGTTTATTTCCAATATAGCTTCGGCTTGATTTTCTGTGTTTGGCATTATTAAAATAGATGCGGCAATCGTGAGAGCAGAATATTTTATCGCTTCTTCCGTTTATTGGTTTTCCGCAGGTTTTGCAATACTTTACTTCCTGATTTGTGTTGCAATAATTTACTTCAAGATTTGTGTTTATCATAATTCTATTTTTTTTTGAGTGCAAGATAAAAAGGGGAGTGAAAATGTCTGATAAAAAATTCCGTGTTGTATGCAAGTTTTGTACTTTATGAAAAAATAAAATATGTAAGAATCTGTTTTTGTGAATTTCATAAAATACAATTTGTTGAATCTCTGATTTAAACGTTTATTTTTAAGCCGAATCGATTTTAATCGTTTCTAATCGCTTAAGTATCGCAAAAATTGAGGAACGGTGTTTTTCTTTGCAGAAGTAATTTTTAAATATAAAAGCTATGCAAAAATCATTAAACAAAGTTGAGTTGAGGGGACATGTTGGGCAAGATCCCAAAATGATCCACACAGAGAACGGGGGAACGGTTATCCATTTTGCCATTGCCACAAATGAGGTGTACAAAGGGAAAGATGATAAGTATTGTGAGGATACTATCTGGCACAATGTAGCGGCGTGGTCTATTAAAGGGATGCCCGATTTTTCCAAAATTAAAAAAGGCACTTATCTGGAGCTGATAGGAAAAATTCGTTATGTAAAATATAAGGCTCCGGGGGGAGAAGAAAGGACTATTACGGAAATACTTGCCTTGAAAATTATTATTCCTTTGGCAGAATAATAAAATATTCATTAAATTTGCCCTTTATTATGAATATTCCTAATATAAGTACGTAATGGAAAAGGCAAGAGAGATTCAGATTTATAATACACTTAGCAGAAGTAAGGAGGTTTTTGAACCCATAACTCCCGGGAAGGTTGGATTGTATGTGTGCGGCCCTACCGTTTACGGAGATGCCCATCTGGGACATGCCAGACCGGGGATAACCTATGATGTGCTGGTAAGACTATTCAGGCATTTGGGTTATAAGGTGCGCTATGTGAGAAATATTACAGATGTGGGTCATCTGGAAAACGACGGCGATGCGGGAGAGGATAAGATTGAGAAGAAAGCCAGACTGGAGCAGTTGGAACCTATGGAGATTGTTCAGACTTATACGTTGCGTTTCCATGATGCTATGAGAAAGCTGAATACCTATCCGCCGAGCATAGAACCAAGAGCATCGGGGCATATTATTGAGCAGATAGCAATTGTAAAAGATATTCTTGATAAAGGGCTTGCTTATATAAGTAACGGATCTGTTTATTTTGATGTGTGCGAATATAGCCGCAGTCATAATTACGGAGCATTGTCGGGGAGAAATTTAGAGGATATGATTTCCAATACAAGGGTGCTGGAGGGGCAGGATGACAAACATTCCTCTGCCGATTTTGCTTTATGGAAAAAGGCTTCTGCGGAGCATATTATGAGGTGGCCTTCTCCGTGGAGCGATGGTTTTCCGGGGTGGCATCTTGAATGTTCTGCTATGAGTGCCAAGTATCTGGGGGATGAATTAGATATACACGGGGGCGGAATGGATCTTATGTTTCCGCATCATGAGTGCGAGTTGGCTCAAAATACGGCTGCAAGAGGGAAGGGGGGGGTGAAATACTGGATGCATAATAATATGATTACCATTAACGGACAGAAAATGGGTAAGTCGCTTGGTAATTTTATTACGTTGGATGAGTTGTTTACCGGTTCCCATAAAATTCTGGAGCAGGCTTATTCTCCAATGACGGTGCGTTTTTTTATTTTACAGGCTCATTACAGAAGCACACTCGATTTTAGTAATGAGGCGTTGCAGGCTGCCGAGAAAGGGCTTAAGAGAATGTTGCAGGCGGCAAAGGATGTTAAAAACCTTAAAGTTGCTGCTTCCGTCGTGGAGAAAGGGGTGGCAGATGAGATTCAACAGATACGGGAAAATATATACACAGCTTTGTGCGATGATTTAAACACTCCTATTGCATTGTCTTATTTGTTTGATACGGTACGGATTGTGAATCAGGTTAAAGATGGTACAATGATAATTGGAGCGGGAGAGAAAGCGGTGCTGGAATCTTTATTTACCAATATTACGGACGGAGTTCTGGGATTAGTAGACGAACAAACCGGTGCCGATGGTGCTTCTGTGAACACAAAGGTATTGGACGGTGTTATAAATATGGTGTTGGAGGAGAGAAAAGTGGCGAAAGCTACCAAAGACTGGGCGAAATCGGATAAAATAAGGGATGATTTAAAAGCCTTGGGAATTGGAATTAAAGATACAAAGGATGGTTCTGAGTGGACTTTGGAATAAGTTTTAATTTATAATATGAAGAGTCTGAAAATATTCTTGCTTGCAATTGTATGCTGTGCTACTATTATTCTTAGCAGGGCTACGGGTGTATTGTCTGTGTCGTTTACAGATACTGTGGCAAGCATAGAGGGGGCTGTTACGGGGGGAGATCATGGCGGGGATGGGATACCTTGTTCCGGTATTTCCGGAGATTGTACGGGCTGCTCAGAGGAAAGTTCAGAAGACTATTCTTGGCTTGTTTCGGTTCCCGATACGTCAAAATTACTGGATGCCTTGCAATTTGCGTCGTATAATATTCCCGAGCAATGTAATTTGCTCAGCAGTGAAAAACCGGTTTCTTCCGGTCAGAGAAGACATATTGCGGGAGAGCGGAATCTTCGTTATCTGGGGAAACAATTAATGGATTTTACCTGTTTAAATTCTAAGTTAAAAGGGTTTAACAGTAAAAATTATACTTTAAAACTGGCCTCGGACGGTGTCTGTCTGAATGCATCTACTGCCAGCGATTTCTTTATTTATTCACTTCGTAAAATACGGGTTTAAGTTTTTGATTTTTATTATTTTGTGTTCAAATGTTAATTTTGAGCACTCTTCTATTGTATTAAGAAGTTATAGAACTTCTTCTAATTCTAAAAAAATAAAAATTAATTAAACTTGATTCATATGAGTGAATTTGTAAATATAGATGATAAGCTAAACAAATCGAAAGATATCATCGCAAAAAGAGAAAACCCTATTGTGTATATTATTATTTTGTTGGCATCGGTAGCCATTGGTATTTATTCGCTGATGACAAGCAGCGGAGACAATCTTGCTTTTGGAATATTGTTTACAGCCATTGTGCTTGCTTTAATAGGGCTGAAAGGGGTATTGCTTCCTAAAAAGATTCTTAAATATGCCCCTACCAATGAAAAAATAATTAAACAAGAGTATTATTATGATGGTAGTGAGCGCAAAGAGGTAGAAGATTGCCTGAAGGCGAAAGGTTTTGAAACCTTAAAGTTGCTTCCTCAGGGGAAAGGTACTACGTTGCGTGTTGTCCTTTATACAACTCTTAGCGGAAGCTATACGATTGGTCAGTTGCAAAATTATGTGCCGTATGAATATCGGCCCGTACTAGATGTAGAGTAATTACGGTACTGTCTAAAAAAAAACTGCCGGTATGCGCAAATGCATATACCGGCAGTTTTATGGTTTGGGGCAATGCCCTTGATGCTATTTACAATATTTATCCAGCCATGCAAAAAATTCTCTGTTCCAGTGGATCGAGTTTTGTGGTTTTAAGATCCAGTGGTTTTCCTCCGGAAATAAAAGCAGTTTGGATTCAACACCCAACATCTGAGCCGCATTAAATGCTGCCATACCTTGTTCAACAGGAACACGGTAATCCATCTCTCCGTGGGTAATGAGGATAGGGGTGTTCCAGTTTTTAACAAGTTTATGAGGAGAGTTATCGTAGTGACGTTTTGCAACAGGGTTGGTGTCCCAAGGTTCGCCACCGTTATCCCATTTAGGAAACCAGAGCTCTTCTGTCATCATATACATTTGTTCCTGATTAAAAATACCGGCATGTGCGATAAGGGCTGAGAATCTGTTTTTATGAATACCGGCCAGGTAATAAATCGAATACCCGCCGTAACTTGCGCCGCTGGCTGCAACTTTACCTACATAAGGCTCTTTTTTCATATTATCTACGGAGGTGAGATAATCCTGCATGTTAAGACCAATGTAGTCTCCCGATATTTGTTCGCACCATGGTTGGCCGAATGCTGTTGTACCCCTTCTGTTAGGGAGGATAACAATATAACCCTGCGATGCCATTAACCTGTAATTCCAGCGGGTAGAGAAGCCCTGGCTGATTGTCCCCTGAGGGCCGCCCAGACACATCAATAAAGCCGGATATACTTTGCTCTTATCAAATTTAGGGGGAAATACAATCCATGTGTGCATCTTTTTGCCGTCTACGGTTGTCATCCACCTCTGTTCAATAACAGGTTCGTCCAGTTTTTCTAATGTCGCTTTATTTTCAAAGGTGAGCTGTGCCAATGTACCTGTAGTAGGATCTACCGTTACAATCTCGTTAGGGCGCATCATAGAGGCGTTGGTGGTAATAAGCTGTTTTACCACTCCGGATGCATCTGCAACAGGGGTAACCCCGGCAAAATCGAACCATGCATCATCTGCTGTAATTCTTCTGATTCCTTCTCCGTAAGACTTAGGAAGAGAGCCTGTTCCAAGATTATCCTCAATAGGTTTTCCTGTGATTTTATTTGCATCTACCTCAAAAAGTGCGGTAAGGGCGTTCACGCATGAGCTAAAATAAAGTTTATCGGAGGCAGGGGCCCAGGCAATACTCTCTACATTGTATTTATAGTCTGTTGTAAGTTCTTTTTTAGCACTTGAAGCGAGGTCAATTACAAAAAGTCTTTTTTTATCGGCTTCGTAACCGTTGCGCTCCATGCTTATCCATGCAATTGATTTACCATCGGGAGAGAAAACGGGGTCTGTATCGTAACCCATCATCCCCTCGGTAAGATTGCGGCACTCTTTGGTGGCTACATTGTAAAGGTAAATATCCGCATTGGTGGAGTAGGCATATTCTTTTCCCGATAATTTGCGGCAGGAGTATGCAATCATTTTACCGTCGGGACTCCAGCTGAGCTGTTCAAGACCGCCGAACGGAAGGGTAGGGAGCTCAAATTTAACACCGTCAGCTCCAAGGATATCAACCCCTGCGCCCACGGTTTTGCCATCAAAAGAGGCAATAAAAGTGTGAGGGATATTTTCTACAAAATGGTCCCAGTGGCGGTACATAAGATCTGTGTAGGTGCGGCCGCTCGATTTGGTAAGATCGGGATATACATCAGCCGGTTTAACATCGGCCTTAATGTTGCGGATGTACATGATTTGTGCGCCGTCGGGAGACACTTCAAAGGCATCCATACCTGAGTCTATGTGACTTACTTGCTTTTTGTTGGCAAGGGTGTTGTTGGTTAGATCGGCAACATACATCTGCCCTCCCCTTAGGAATGCTATTTGTGCGCCGCCGTTTATCCAGCGTGCATTTGCCTCGCTTTTAGGGGTGTCGGTGATCTTTGTATTGTTGGTTCCGTCTACATTCATTACATAAAGCTCGCGGTTCCCTTTGTTTTGCTCTATGCTGGTGTAGCTGACTCCGTAAAGGATTTTTGAACCGTCGGGAGATAACTGAGGGTCGCTTACTTTTCCCAAACGGTGCATAATCTCAGGGGTAAACCGGCCGTTGGTTACCTCAATATCGGTTTTTGTGATAATTGGCGTGTCTGCGGCATCTGCGACGGTTTGGTTCCCCCCGCAGCACCCCGCAAGAGTTGCTGATGCAATTGCCATAACTGTAACTATTTTCTTTGTCATGTTGTTATAATTTATATTTTGTTAGGTGCTATTCTTTCACTAAGTCGTATCCCAAATCAAAATCTTTTTTAACGGCCGGACGGCCGTTTTTCATCCATTCGGGCATTGGAGCTCCTTTGAGGTAGTGATCAAAAAACTGGGAGAGGCGAATGCTTAAGTCTTTTGCGTTTCTTCTCTCTACAAGGTTGTGATCTTCATCGTTATATTGCAGTAACCATGCGGTTTTGCCAAGACGTCTTAAGCAGGTGAAGTACTCTATTCCCTGATACCAAGGAACTGCTCCGTCTTTATCGTTATGCATGATAAGAACCGGGGTGGTTACATTCGGGAGGAAGAATAGCGGAGAGTTCTCGTAGTAAAGGTCAAAACCGTCCCAAAGAGTTTTTCCAATACGGCTCTGTGTTTGTTCATATTGGAACTGACGGGTCATACCGCTGCCCCAACGCATTCCGCCGTAGGCACTGGTCATGTTTACAACAGCTGCTCCGGCACCTGCCGCCTTAAATTTGTTGGTTTGGGTAATCATATAGGCAACTTGGTATCCGCCCCAGCTTTGTCCCTGGATTGCCATGTTCTTACTGTCTATCCACGGATATTTTTCCAGCATCTCTACCCCCGGCATAATGGAACGCATGGCACATTGTCCCGGATGTCCGTCTTGGTAATAAATATCGGGTACAAATACAATGTATTCATTGCTTACAAAATAAGGGATATTTACGGTAGAGCGACTTGGTGCAGGAGATTTGCTGCCGTAGAGTCCGTCCGAGTTTTTCTCGTAAAAATAAATCATAACCGGATATTTTTTGGTGGCGTCAAAATTCTCGGGTTTGTAAAGTAATCCTTCGCAGTCAATACTGTCTAGTGTTTTCCATTTTACAAGCTCTACGGTTCCCCAGTTGTATTCTTTTTGCTGCGGGTTCATATTGCTTATCTGTTGTTGTGTCTTAAAATTATCGGCAGTCATCCATACGTTGTTCCCATCTTCAAAATTGGCTCTGGTGTATACGTAGATTGGGTTTTTACCTTTACCATCTAGTGAAACTTTTAGATTTGCATAGGTGTAAGGACCTTGTACAAGGGTGGTTATTTTGGCTCCTTTTTTTGCAATATCCAAGTAAGCAACCCCGGTCTCTTTGGTTGTATGATTAAAAGAGGTAAAATACATTGGCTGATTGTTTTTTAGGAACTGGCTCCTTTCTAAATCGTCCATTACTTTCATGTATTGAAATGAAGTGTTGCTGGTGCGTCCGGCTCCTCCCGTAAGTAATACAGGGGCTGTTTTTCCGGTTGCATCAAATTTCCAATAGTCGAATTTATCGGGAATAATAAATGATTTTCCATCTTCAAACCAAAGTGCGTTTCCATAAGAATCTGCCCATGAAGGGGTATCGTGTTCCTGATTATCAAAGGCAACACCCAGTGCCGAGGTAAGGTCTTTTAATCCTCCCGATAGGAGATCGTATTGCATCCATGCTTTTTTTGCAGCATCATAAAAGATAGCATATTCTCCGTTAGGAGAGTATTGCATAAAGGTGGCTGCGGAGTTTTTATAGAGCAGTTTCTGCGAGCCGTCTTTTGCGGAAATTAAATAAATATCGGATGCCGGATTTATATTCCATTGTGATTGAAGTCTGTACGCTTTATCGTTATCTAAGAGTGCGTAATCCGCCATGCCTTTGTTAGGGAACGATACGGATGGTGCATCTATGATTCCCAGTTGGATAAAAGGAGTACTCAGGTTGGTGTTGATATAAGCCGAATAGGTACGTTCTAAATCTCTTTCTTTGCTAAGAAGCTGCATTGGCTGATTAAAATCCGAATCCCAGCTCCAGATATCCAGTTTTGGTTGTTCGAATTCTACAAGGGTGGTGTCTTTTTCGAGCGGTTTCGGAGAGGTTCCAAAGAACAGGCGGGTGCCGTCTTCGCTAAAATAAAGATTCCCGTTTTCATTTACAATCCAACCTTGTTGCAATCCTTGCATTTTGTTTGATGCCGCAACGTTCAGCACTTTATCAGCTAGATTATATAGATAGATGTTAATCTCTTTTTTAGCCTGTTTTGTGGTGTCTGTGTTGGCATAAAAGGCCATAAGGTTTGTTTTGCTAAACTGAGGAAGCATGATTTTAGACTCTTTGGGGCCCGATAATACGGCGGTGTTTTCTTTTGTTGTCGGATTAAAAAGAAATAAGCCGGTTACTGTGGTGGAATCCCCTTTCTCCGGTTTGGTGGTGTAGGCAAGGAGGCTCCCGGTCTCATTAAAGGAGTATGAAGCAACATTTAAAAGAGTGTCTATCTTATTATTTGTAAGATTGATGACAAAAACTTTTTTAACCTCTTTTGCGGCAGACTGTTTTTTGTCGGCGGTTTTTGAGGTGTCTTTTGGTTGCTTTACTTTATCGGGAGTTAATTCAAAGGCAGCATAGTTGCTTGGTTTTGAGGATGTTTTTAAAGATTTGCAGTTGGCGTATTTCTCAATATGACCCGTTTTAAGATCTATAATTGCCAATGTATCTTTTGGCATATCGTCTCTTTTGGTCTTCTTGATTTTTGCCTGACGGGTTTGCTCAAACAATGGCTTTATGGTTGCCACTACTTTAGTCCCCTCTTTATTGAGTCTTGCATCGGTTCCCCGCGGTACGGCGATGGTAAAGTTCGTTCTTAAATTTTTAATGTTTAAGACACGATTCCCCTCTTGCTCATTTACGGAGTAGATAAGGATATTCCCGTTTTGCGGAATGGTTACCCCTGCTACCGCCTTCCATGAATCGTACACAGAGTGATCCAGAGGCTTTTTCTGCGCTAAAAGCGTGATGGAAATGAGCAAGAGTGTTGTTAATAGATTTAGTTTCTTCATTGCGTAATAATATTTATTTTATAGTATAATTTGCAGTATAAATTTTACGGAATGTAAAAATACGTTATATTTGCGTGCTAACAAAAATTTAATTAATTATAAGATAAATTAATATGATTTATTCACATGAAGTGCAACACATGTGTGTTGTAAAGAAAGGCCCGAATCACGGACCGGCACCTATTCCCGAAGAGGGCAAATGGGTGAGAAGCAAAGAGATTAAAGATATATCAGGCCTGACCCACGGTATTGGATGGTGCGCTCCGCAACAGGGTGCCTGCAAACTTACTCTTAATGTAAAAGAAGGGATTATTGAAGAGGCTCTTATTGAGACAATAGGTTGTTCCGGTATGACCCACTCCGCTGCCATGGCGGCCGAGATATTATCGGGGAAGACATTATTGGAAGCCCTTAATACAGACCTTGTTTGCGACGCAATTAATACTGCCATGCGCGAACTTTTCCTTCAGATTGTTTACGGACGTACTCAGTCTGCTTTCTCAGAGGGTGGTCTTCCTATTGGAGCCGGTCTTGAGGATTTGGGCAAAGGTCTCAGAAGTCAGGTTGGTACCATGTTCTCTACCAATGCAAAAGGGGTTAGATACCTAGAGATGGCAGAGGGTTATTGCACAAGAATGGCTCTGGATAAAAACGGTGAGGTAATTGGATATGAATTTGTTCACATGGGTAAATTTATGGAAGAGATAAAAAAAGGTACCGATGCCAACGAAGCATTAAAGAAAGTAACCAGTACTTATGGTCGTTTTACAGCAGAACAAGGTGCTGTTAAACATATTGACCCACGTAACGAATAATAAGGAGGAAAGAAAATGGCTATAAGAGAAGTAAAATTTGAAAGTCAGGACCGTAGAATGAAACAGATTCATGCTGTTTTGAATGCAAACGGTATTGCAAGCATAGAAGAGGCTAACGCTATTTGCGAGGCTCACGGAGTAGATCCTTATAAAACATGTGAGGAGACTCAACCTATTTGTTTTGAGAATGCAAAATGGGCTTACGTTGTAGGTGCTGCGATTGCTCTTAAAAAAGGTTGTAAAGTTGCTGCAGAAGCGGCAGAGGCTATTGGAATTGGTTTACAGGCTTTCTGTATCCCCGGTTCTGTTGCCGATGATAGAAAAGTAGGTATTGGCCACGGTAATCTTGCAGCTCGTTTGTTGCGTGAGGAGACCAAATGTTTTGCATTCCTTGCAGGGCATGAGTCTTTTGCGGCGGCAGAGGGAGCAATTAAAATTGCAGCTAAAGCCGATAAAGTTCGTAAAGAACCTCTACGTTGCATCCTTAACGGTTTAGGAAAAGATGCTGCGCAGATTATCTCCAGAATTAACGGATTTACCTATTGCCGTACTCAATTTGATTATGCTACCGGCGAGGTAAAAGTTGTTGAGAAAATTGCTTACTCAGACGGTGCCCGTGCAAAAGTAAATTGCTATGGTGCAGACGATGTTCGCGAGGGTGTTGCCATTATGCATCTGGAGGGCGTTGATGTTTCCATTACCGGTAACTCTACAAACCCAACTCGTTTCCAACACCCTGTTGCAGGCACTTACAAAAAAGAGTGCTTGGAGCAAGGAAAGAAATATTTCTCAGTTGCATCCGGCGGCGGTACAGGCCGTACTTTGCATCCCGATAATATGGCTGCCGGCCCTGCCTCTTACGGTATGACCGATACCATGGGACGTATGCACTCAGACGCTCAGTTTGCAGGTTCATCTTCTGTACCGGCTCACGTAGAGATGATGGGATTCTTGGGAATAGGTAATAACCCAATGGTTGGTGCAACCGTTGCCGTTGCAGTGGATGTAGCTACGGCACTAAAGAAATAAATGATTGAAAAGGTAGTTGATTCAAGGTTGCCTCTGCGCTTGCGTGGAGGCAATTTTTATTGTACGTATATCTTCTTTTTTTAGAAATAATTGGTGTAAAGGAGCTATCTTTGCCTGCAAACGATTATATTATGAAACATAAAATCTTATTTTTGGTGATGGCACTTTGCTTGGCTATAAGTGCTTTTCCATGTACAAATTTGTTAATTTCCAAAAAAGCGTCCAAAGACGGATCGGTGATGGTTACTTATGCTGCCGATTCGCATACCAGATACGGGACGTTGGTTTATATGCCGCGGGGGAAACACAAACCCGGAGAGATGATTCAGATACGTGAATGGGGAAAAGAGCGGTTGTTGGGGGAGATTCCACAGGTGGAATATACCTACAATGTAATTGGAAACATGAATGAAAATCAGGTGGTAATAGGGGAGTCTACTTGGGGCGGACTGGAGCAGATGAGGGATCCACAGGGGATTTTGGATTACGGATCGCTTATTTATATTACCCTGCAAAGGGCAAAAACGGCACGTGAGGCAATTGAGATATATACGTCACTGGCAGATCAATACGGCTATGCATCGTCGGGAG
>JAVWIB010000006.1:25832-29695 GCA_036639755.1 Bacteroidales bacterium | reverse complement strand
ATTTCCATAGGAGATCCCAACGAGGTGTGGTTTCTGGATATTATTGGCAAGCAGCCAAAAATTGTGAACGGAGTAAATGTAAATAAGGGAGCGGTTTGGGTTGCTATGCGGATTCCCGATGGGTGTATTTCTGCACATGCAAATTGTGCCAGAATTACAACTTTCCCGCTGAATGATCCGCAGAACTGTTTGTATGCCAAAGATGTAATCAGCCATGCACGAGAGATAGGCCTTTATAACGGCTCCGATGCCGGGTTTAGTTTTGCAGATACCTACGGGCCGCTGGATATTTCTGCACTGAGAGGATGTGAGGCGCGCGTATGGAGTTTCTTTAACAAACATGGAGAGGAGGATATGTCTAAATATCTTGATTTTGCAAGTGGAACTAATCCTAAAAACAGAATGCCGTTGTATGTAAAGGCAAAGAACTTACTCTCTGTAAAAGATGTCGCAGATATGATGCGCGATCATTATGAGGGGACTCCGTTTGATATGACACAAGATGTAGGAGCCGGCGGGAATGCCCTTCCGTACAGATGGCGTCCTTCAACATTTAAGGTAGACGGGGTTACCATTACCAATGAGCGGGCTATTGCTACCCAGCAGACCGGTTTTTGGTTTGTGGGGCAGTGCAGGGGATGGCTTCCGAATGAGGTGGGAGGCCTATTCTGGTTTGCGGTAGATGATGCCGGAACCTCTCCGCTTACTCCGGTTTATACCTGTTCCGATGCTATTTCCAACCATTATGCGCTAGGGAACGGCAGTATGGTAGACTATTCTGAAACCTCTATGTTCTGGATGCAGAACCGTATTGCGCAATTTGCTTATTTACGATACAACCAGATTGGAAAAGAGGTGCGGGGAACGGTTGATAAACATGAGAATGAGATGATTGCAAAAATAGCGGAAGCAGATGCGGCGGCGGTGAAGCTAAAAGGGAAAAAGCAACTTGCTTACCTTACCTCTTTTTCCGTAAATCAGGCAGATGCTTTGTTTGATAAATGGAAACAACTGGATAGATATCTTCTGGTAAAATACATAGATGGAAATACCAAAAAACAGGAAGCAGACGGGTCGTTTACAACCAACGGCCATTGCAAAACCATTCCGCCTGCTCCTGATTTTTTGGGATATACCGATAAATTTAAAAAGGCAATTAAAGAGGATACGGGCAATAGATTGATTGTTAAATAGTGGTGTGTTTTTTGAAAGAATTTTGCTTTTTGCCACCCCGCTACGTATATTTGCACCTTAATTTCAAAACTCAATTCTATGTCTGGATTTTTTGGTTGTGTTTCCCGCAACGAATGTGTTAATGATGTTTTTTACGGCACTGATTATCACTCCCACTTGGGGACAAAGCGTGCCGGTATGGCTTTTTACACCGGGGAAAAATTTGTGAGATCCATCCACTCTCTGGAGGATGGTTATTTCAGAAACAAATTTGAGGAAGAACTGCCTAAATTCGGAGATGCAACCATGGGGATAGGGGTTATCTCCGATTGCGAGTCTCAACCAATAACAATTACCTCTCATTTAGGGCGTTATACTGTTGCTACAGTTGCCAGAATAGATAATATAGAGGAGCTTACGGCTGAGATTCTTGATCAGAGGCATCACTTTGCCGAGTTATCCGATTCTACCATTAATGCTACCGAGCTGGTGGCTATTTTAATTGGACTGGGCAATACTCTTAAAGAGGGGATTGAGCTTGTACAGGAAAAGGTAAAAGGATCTTGTTCCTTGTTGGTGCTTACGGATCATGCCATTTATGCTGCAAGAGATAAATTCGGGCGTACTCCAATTATTATTGGGAAAAATGATAAAGGATATGTTTGCGCCAGTGAGAGTTCCAGCTTTTCGAATCTTGGCTATGAATATGTTCGGGATTTGGGTGCGGGTGAGATTGTGCAGATGAGTGCAGACGGTGTAAGGGTGGTAGCTCCGCCCCGCAAAAAAATGCAGATTTGTTCATTCCTTTGGGTTTATTACGGTTATCCTTCGGCTTGTTATGAGGGGGTTAATGTGGAAGATTCACGGTATCGCTGCGGTGCTGCCATGGCAAAACGAGATAACGATATTCAGCCCGATTTTGCAGCCGGTATTCCCGATTCCGGCGTAGGACATGCCGTTGGTTATTCCAATGAAAAAGGGATTCCGTATAAAAGGCCTTTTGTAAAATATACCCCTACATGGCCGCGCAGCTTTATGCCGCAGAACCAGAAAATGAGGGATCTGGTGGCTAAAATGAAATTGTTGCCCAACGAACAGTTCACAAAAGATCAGAGAATTGTTTTTATGGATGATAGTATTGTACGCGGAACACAATTAAAGGATAATGTGGTAAAATTGCTGGATGCCGGGGTAAAGGAGATTCATATGCGTATTGCATGTCCACCTCTTATTTTTCCTTGTAAATTCTTGAATTTCTCTACGTCAAGAAGTAATTATGATCTTTATACCCGCCGTATTATCAGAGATATGGAGGGAACAGATAAATTATCGGATGAGATGCTGACCGAATATGTAAATCCCGATAGCCCCCAATATACCGAGATGGTAAATATTATGTGCCGTCATTTGCAGCTCACCTCTCTTAAGTTTCAGCGGCTCGATGATCTGATTGAGGCAATAGGACTACCTAAGTGTGATTTATGTACTCACTGCTGGGATAATTCAAGCTACACGGAGTAGTTAAATACTCATACTAACCAGCGGCTGGTATACTTGTTCTATTTCGGATGAATTAACTGCAATTGCAATTTGGTCACCCTCCATAAGGGTGGTGCCGGTTGTAAATTGCAGTTCTTGTTTTCCGCGTTTTATTCGTGTGATCATACAATTTTGCGGCAAAGTAAGAGTTTGCGGTGTTTTTCCTGCAAAATAACTATTGTGACCCACCTCAAGATAAATGGTGGAGCGTGGCGGTTGGTCTTTTTGGCTTAGGAGCATAAACCGGTATAACAAATCGTTCATAGGTTCTACTTTTAACAATTGAGTAAAATAATAAACCAAGGTTCCCACTATTAATGTTGGAAAGAAAACCTCGTAATGTCCTGTCATTTCGCTTATTAGAATAAATCCTGTAATGGGGGTCCGTACCACGGCTGTAAAAAAAGCACTCATTCCAATTAATACAAAGTATCCCGATAAATGATAATCACTCCCTGCAAAAGGGGGAATCAAATAAATTAGTTCATAAAAAAATTTGCCGGCAAGCCCCCCTACAGTCATCATCGGGAGGAAAATACCCCCCGGAAAGCCGCTTGAGTTAGAGAGTATTGTGAATCCCGATATAATAATAATCAGAACCGGCAACAACAGGATACTGCCGTGTCCGGCGTTTGCATGGGTGATGAGGAAGGTTTGGTCGCCCCCTATCATGGTTGGGAAAAATAATCCTACGGTAAACGTAACAATGGTAAGGATGCCCACTTTTGCAAAGATACTGTTGGTGTAACGGCTGTATTTCCATGTATCCAGACGGGAATACCATGTTTTACCTAAAAGGAGCATTCTTGAGAATAGTTTCCCGATAAGGGCAAAGAAAACAGCCATACTTATAAATACAAGAATCAGTTTCCACTCTTCAAGAGCCGGAGTGGTAGCGGGAATACTACTGTAAATATTGAGAGGGATAGCCAGCTTGGCCATAATTCCGGCTGCCGCACCGGCCAGCAAGGTGCAGATAATTGTTTGGGGCATACTGAATTTCTGAAGTGATTCCAATATTAAAATGGAGGAGGAGAGAGGGGCGGTAAAGGCTGCGGCAATGCCTGCCCCTGCCCCTGCTGCAATCAGATGACGTCTTCGTCCCTGTTTTATTTTAAATAGTTGTCCGATAAGATAACCGGTGAGGGAGC
>JAVWIB010000006.1:14066-25822 GCA_036639755.1 Bacteroidales bacterium | reverse complement strand
CACCGAAGTTCCTTCCCTTCCCAAGGAGAGGCCGGAGCAAAGACTTAGGATACCACCCCAGAATTTTACAAATAAGTAAGTAAGCGGTTTGCTGTATACCACTCTGCCGTAAAGCAATGCCTGGGTCTGTGGCAAACCGCTTCCGCTTATTTTTGGAAAATATTTAATAAGCAAAGCTACAATTAATAGAGTAAGATAAATTGTTATAAAGACGGTTATATGTGCAAGGAATGCGCTTTTTACCCCAAATAACTCTGCCTCATCGCCAAAAATATAAGGGCGTATACTGCTTATCTTACTGACAATATAGCGGAAAGGGATACACACCACTCCGGCAAGTATTCCCACAATGATGGATAATACATACAGGTTGCCACCCCCTATCGTCTGATTACCACTCTTTACCGTTTGCTTCAAATCCAAGTCCGTCATAATATTCTGCCGAGGCATGTGTTCCGTCGCAGAACGGTTTGTTAGACGAACTGCCGCATCTGCAAAGTGTTACCCTATTTCTTATTTCATAACTTCTCCCGTTGGCACTCTCTATCCGTATTCCCCCCTTTACCCAGATAGGACCGCTGATTGCAATTTGCGGATCTTCCAAAATTCCTATAGACGGATCAAACTTCGGTTCGTAAATTTTACCTGTAGCTTTGTCCCAACCTATGAGTCGTCCGCTCGGACAATGTTCTACCTCGTGTTTGAAAATCCCTTTTCCCTTGGTATCCAGTTTTTCTTTTACCAGATTCCAGACTGTGCCGTGAGCATCGCAAAAACGGGCATAGGCACAGAACTTTTCGTTATCGGCGAGGATAACGTCGGGACCTTCTGTAATGGAGGCGTTGTCTAAAACGGGGGTAAAATCTGTTGTTTCGCGTGGATTCCATGTAGCCGTTTTATGTGAACCGTCACAGAACGGTGCATGTTTTGATTCTCCGCATCTGCATAGGGCATACGGAGCGTTGGAAGGGGTAAAATGTTTCCCGTTTTTGTACGTCCATGACTTTCCATCTTTATTGGGAACAATCATCTCTTGATCTACAGGAGGATTACCATATACCAGATAAGGCCCTTCCTCGGTTACCTTAATGTAAAAAGTTTCTTTTTCCATAATAATCTCGTTTTATTTGATACATAACAACTTATCTGATACATAACAATAAGAGTTTATTTTGGTTCTGAAAATGTGTGAGAAGTTAGAGTCTTATCTTTATAAGCAATCTGCCGTGTAAAATAGAAGATGGGACTAAAAAGAATTTAGCCCCATCTCCGCTGTTGTATATTAACAAAACAATACAATAATCAACTTATTTAAGATTTGCAAAGCCGTCCTGAGCAGCTTTGAACGATCTTGCGATTTCTTCAAGAAAATCTATGAAAGGTACTTCACCTGCCTGGCTTATCTGACCTAATTTAATAGCTTTTTTAGCGTTCACTACATATCCCAACGATAGGGTGAAGCCTCCGCGGCATACATATGTATAGGTGGTATTAACGGTAGGTTCTGTTTCGCAGGCCTTTTTCATTTTTTCAATTGTTGCAAGTAAAACAGAGACCTCTTCAAAATCTATATAGTAACATTGGCTTGCAGATCCTATTCCTGTTGCATTACTTACTATTTTACCGAATCCGGTTGCCGAATTGGGGATAAGTTTAACGGCTTTGGCAGATTTGCCTGTAGCCATGTCTGTAAGTTTTTCACAACGGATGGTATATCCTCCGAGTGTTTTGGTTGATCCCAGTTTCATGATTCCAACCTCGTCGCTTAACAGTTGGGTATATGCGCCCGCACTTTCGGCAAGCTTTACAAAGTTGCTTTGTAGTAAATTAGGATGGGTTGCGTCTACCATTGAAAGTGATGTACCCTGCGCCATTGCTGCGCTACTGAATAAAATGGCTACTAAAATAAGAGCCAGGTTTTTTATTTTCTTCATAATTCTTATAAATTAAAATAGTTGTTGGATATCGTCTTAATATGTATTTACAAAAGTATATACTATGTTTTTACAAGAGGCTGTGGGGTAAAAATAAATGTACGATTTAAGACTGAATCAATGTTTTTTGAGACTGATAAAATGAGATTGTACACAACATTCTTACGGCTATAGTTGTTTTTAGTATGGCAAGTAATACATTATACGATAGTTATGAGAACAGAAGAACAATACAGGCAGTTAGCGCGAAAGTTTCATGAAAACGGGCGTCCGGGCAAGATAGAGGTAGTTCCTACCAAGCCTTATTTTAATCAGAATGACTTGAGTCTGGCATATTCGCCGGGGGTGGCAGAACCTTGTATAGATATTGTGGAGTGTCCCCAGAGCGTTTATCAGTATACTATAAAAGGAAACTTGGTGGGGGTACTTACCAACGGAACGGCTGTGCTTGGGCTTGGCGATATAGGATCACTGGCTGCAAAACCGGTGATGGAGGGAAAGGCTCTTCTGTTTAAAACCTTTGCCGATATAGATGTTTTTGATATAGAAATATCCACTTCGCTTCCCGATAGATTTGTCTCGGTAGCCGCTACTATTTCCCATACGTTCGGGGCAATTAACCTAGAGGATATAAAGGCTCCGGAGTGTTTTGAGATTGAGGAACGGTTGCAGGATTTATTGGATATTCCAATTATGCATGACGATCAGCACGGGACGGCTGTTATTACAACGGCTGCCCTTATGAATGCATTGGAGATAACCGGAAAAGATTTAAAAGAGATACGGATTGTGATTAACGGGGCCGGTGCTGCAGCAATTGCCAGCGCACGGATGTACCTACGTATAGGTGTGCCGAGTGAACATATTGTGATGTGCGATAGCAAGGGGGTGATACGGGCAGACCGGGATGATCTGTTATCGGGAGTAATGCATCCGACAAAAGCCGAGTTTGCCACGATCCGCAATATCAGGACGCTGGCTGAAGCGATTAATGGAGCGGATGTGTTTCTGGGACTATCGGGACCCAACCTGCTTACGGCAGATATGCTGGAGAGTATGGCGCAGGATCCGGTGGTGTTTGCTTTGGCCAATCCCAATCCGGAGATTGGTTATGAGCTGGCACTGAATACCCGCAGCGATATTATCTTTGGGACAGGACGGAGTGATTATCCCAATCAGATCAATAATGTTCTGGGGTTTCCTTATATCTTCAGAGGGGCTTTGGATGTGCGGGCTGCAAAAATTAATCAGGAAATGTTGATTGCGGCGGCTAAATCCATTGCACAACTGGCCCATCAGCCGGTTCCCGATAGTATTTTGGAGGCGTATAAAATAAAGAAACTGGAATTCGGGAGGAGGTATCTTCTTCCAAAACCGTTGGATTACAGGTTAATATCGGAAGTTTCGTGTGCCGTTGCAAAAGCGGCCGTTGCATCCGGTGTAGCCGGAATAAATATTGGGGCCGGAGCCGCTGAAGATAGATATTGGGAGAAATATAAACGGTCTTTGCAAAAGCGTCTGGACGATATAAAAGGGATCTGTTACAGATGCAAGCGCGGGGTAGAGTTATAGTTATTGTTTTTAGGTACTGTTCGATAATATTTTGCATATTAAATAATTAGTTGTATATTTGCACCCCCGCAAAGTATGCGAGGAGCTGTAACCAGTTGATGTTCAAGAAGAATATAAGCTCGTAAGAGACACTGGCAATGCAGTTTATGTTTAACAAAAACAACTAATTAAAAACCAATGCCTGGATTAATTGGAAAAAAAATCGGAATGACATCCGTTTTCGGTGCCGATGGTAAGAATATACCATGCACCGTTATTGAGGCTGGTCCGTGTGTTGTTACGCAAATTCGTACAGAAGAGAATGATGGTTATGCCGCTGTACAGCTTGCCTATGACGAGAAAAAAGAAAAACACACCAGCGCCCCGCTTATGGGACACTTCAAAAAGGCAAGTACCACTCCTAAACGCAAGGTAGTAGAGTTTACAAACGACTACGGAAAAGAATTGCAGTTAGGTGATACTCTAACAGTTGCCGATCTCCTTGAAATAGAGGGAGAAGACACTTGGGTAGATGTTACCGGAATCTCAAAAGGTAAAGGATTTCAGGGTGTAGTAAAACGCCACGGCTTTGCCGGTGTTGGCGGAGCAACCCATGGTCAGCACAACAGACTTCGTGCTCCCGGTTCAATGGGTGCATCATCTTGGCCTTCTAGAGTTTTCAAAGGTAAAAGACTAGCCGGCCGTATGGGTGGCGACAGAGTTAAAATTCTGAACCTTAAAGTTATCAAAATGATTCCTGAGAATAATCTTATTCTTGTTAAAGGGTCAATCCCCGGTGCTAAAGGTTCTTATGTAATTGTGGAGGAATAAGCGTCTATGGAATTATCAGTATTAAAAATTGACGGGAAAGAGTCCGGAAAGAAAGTGACTCTTGACGATGCTATCTTTGGTCTAGAACCAAATGACCACGCTATTTACTTGGACGTAAAACAATATCTTGCCAATCAGCGTCAGGGTACCCACAAATCCAAAGAGAAATGGGAAGTTGCTTACAGTACTAAAAAGATTGTAAGACAGAAAGGTTCAGGCGGTGCACGTCACGGCAGTATTAAAGCAAATATCTTTGTTGGTGGTGGTAGAGTATTCGGCCCAAAACCAAGAGATTATGGTTTTAAACTAAATAAAAAGCTAAAACAATTAGCTCGTTTTTCTGCTTTAACATACAAAGCAAAAGAGCAGGCTATTATAGTAGTTGAGCCATTTACAATGGAGGCTCCAAAAACAAAACAGCTCATTAGCATTTTGGATAACATTAAGGCTAACAGCAGAAAAGTTCTGGTTGTACTTCCGGAGAATTCAAATAATATTTACTTATCGTCACGTAACTTGGAAAACATTAAAGTAATTGCAGCAAACGAAATTAATACTTATGACATTATGTGTGCATACAGTGTTGTTTTGGTAGATGGCGTACAAGATGTATTTCAAGCACAATATGGACGTTAAAAACCGAAAACGATGGGAATTTTAGTTAAGCCTTTAGTAACAGAGAAGATGACGATTCAAGGCGAGAAATTGAATCGCTACGGTTTTATAGTTGACCGCAATGCTAACAAGATTGAGATTAAGTTAGCGGTTGAGCAGATGTATGGTGTTACTGTAAAAGATGTAAATACAGTTAACTACCACGGAAAAAAGAAGAGCCGCTTTACAAAAGCGGGTTTATTGTCAGGCCGCGCAAACCACTACAAGAAAGCGTTTGTAACACTGGCCGGTGAAGATAAGATTGATTTCTACAGCAACATTTAAGAGATGGCAGTACGCAAATTTAAACCGGTAACACCCGGACAAAGAAATAAAGTAATTAGCGCATTTGACGAGATTACATGTTCAGTTCCTGAAAAATCGTTATTGGCTCCTATCAGCAAATCTGGTGGCCGTAACAATACAGGAAAAATGACAATGCGTTATATTGGTGGCGGTCACAAAAGAATGTATCGAATTATTGACTTTTTAAGAAATAAAGACAAATACACCGCTACAGTAAAAACTATAGAGTATGATCCAAACCGTAGTGCCAGAATTGCACTTGTGGTTTATGGAGATGGAGAAAAGAGTTACATTATTGCTCCCAAGGGCATTAAAGTAGGTCAGGTTATAGCTTCAGGAGCAGGAGTTGCCCCAGAGATTGGTAACACTCTGTTTCTATCAGAAATTCCTCTTGGTACAGATGTACACAACATTGAGCTTGTTCCCGGACAAGGTGCTGCAATGGCACGTAGTGCAGGATGTTATGCTCAGCTTACAGCTAGAGAAGGAAAACATGCTATTTTAAGATTGCCTTCAGGCGAGACTAGAATGGTTCTTGTTACCTGCCGTGCTACTGTTGGTGTAGTATCTAATCCAGATCACAGCTTAGAGTCAAGCGGTAAAGCAGGACGTAAACGTTGGTTAGGCAGAAGACCTCGTGTTAGAGGTGTTGTAATGAATCCGGTTGATCACCCGATGGGTGGTGGTGAAGGCCGTGCTTCAGGAGGTCATCCACGTTCAAGGAAGGGCTTACCAGCTAAGGGTTACAAGACAAGGAACCCTAAGAAGACTACTAAGAAGTTTATTATCGAAAGAAGAAAGAAATAACGGAATTAAACTGAATAGAGTATTATGAGTCGTTCAATTAAAAAAGGCCCTTATATTGAGGCAAGCCTAGAGAAAAAAGTTCTTGCTATGAATGAAGCTAGCAAGAAGGATGTAGTGAAAACCTGGTCGAGAGCCAGTATGATTTCGCCAGACTTTGTTGGTCATACTATAGCTGTTCATAACGGAAATAAGTTTATTCCTGTTTATGTTACTGAAAACATGGTAGGTCACAAGCTCGGAGAATTTGCACCGACAAGAACCTTTAAAGGTCACTCGGGTAATCGTAAATAATTTAATGAAACACAGATTACAGTAAAATGGGAGCTCGTAAAAAAATAATGGCCGATAGGCAAAAAGAGATAAAGAAGCAGACAGCTATAGCTAAGCTGAATGATGTTCCTACCTCTCCCCGTAAAATGCGCTTAGTAGCAGATATTATCAGGGGTGTTGAGGTGAATCGTGCTTTGGATATTCTTAAATATTCAAAGAAAGAGGCTTCACTTCGTTTAGAAACACTTCTTAAGTCAGCAATTGCTAACTGGGAGTCTAAAAATGAAGCTGATAGAAAAGAGTTGGAAGGTGGTAACGTAGTAGTAGAATCTATTATGGTAGGTCAGGGACGTTCTCTAAAGAGAATCAGAACCGCACCTCAGGGTAGAGCCGCAAGAATACGCAAACGTTCGAACCATGTAACGATTGTTTTGGGTAAAAAAGCCGTGAAAACAGAGGCCGTAAAATCAGAGGAGAAATAATATGGGACAGAAAACAAATCCGATAAGCAACAGACTTGGTATTATCCGTGGCTGGGACTCTAACTGGTACGGCGGAACAGATTATGCTGCTAAAATTCTAGAAGACACTAAAATACGTGAGTATTTGAATGCTCGTCTGGCAAAAGCCAGTCTTTCAAAAATAGTTATTGAAAGAACACTAAAATTAATTACAGTTACAATTCACACTGCAAGACCCGGTGTTATTATTGGTAAAGGCGGTCAGGAAGTAGACAAACTAAAAGAAGAGTTAAAGAAAATCTCTAACAAAGAGGTTCAGATTAACATTTTTGAGGTAAAACGTCCTGAGATTGATGCCAATATCATTGCAAACAACATTGCAAGACAGGTTGAAGGTCGTGTTTCTTACCGTAGAGCTATTAAAATGGCTATCGCAACAACCATGAGAATGGGTTCGGAGGGAATCAAAGTTCTTATCAGCGGTAGACTAGGTGGTGCTGAGATGGCCCGTGCAGAGCTTTACAAAGAGGGAAGAACTCCACTTCATACTTTCCGTGCAGATATTGATTACGCTTTAGCTGAGGCACATACCAAAGTTGGCGTACTAGGTATTAAAGTATGGGTTTGTAACGGTGAGGTTTATGGTAAAAGAGATCTTACTCCAAACGCAGGTGTTAGTGCTAACAGCGCCGGATCAGGTTCTTCTAACCAAGGTGGCAGAAATGACCGCAGAGGTGGTGATCGTGATCGCAGAGGTGGCCGTAACAACGACAGACGCAATAACAACAACCGAGGTGGTAACAATAACAGACCACGTCCTACTGTTGCTAAAGAGCAAGAATAATTCTTTACAGAATCTATTTAATAAGAGATGCCTTCCGTTTTGGGAGGCATTTTTTGGTTCCTAGATGTTTTGAAGAAAGAGACGTTTGCCAACTTTTACTACCTTTGACAAATTAACCTAATTTTTTTGAGATGAAATTCAATTTATTGACTCTTTTGCTTATAATTGGTATTGGTGTTGGGAATATCCGGGGGCAGGATGGAGTGGAGAGGGAGGAAATGATTAAGTGTTTGGAAGATGCCGAGCGGTTGCCTTATTCTACGCCGCAAAAGGCAATTTCGTATGCAAATAAAGTGATTTCGTATGCTCAGAAATGCGCCGATATGGAGATGCTTGCTAGGGCATATCTTGTAAATGGATTTGCTTATGGTAATTATGGCGATTTTGCAACCGGCTTTGAGTATGTGCTTAAGGCAAAGGAGAGTTGCCCGTCTGAGTCTATAGGGCTGAATGGGAAGATTCTTACAAAGTTGAGCAACCTGTATATTTATCTGCGAGATTTGAACCGAGCATTTGAATATGCCAATAAAGGGCTGGGTATTGCTCAGGAATTAAAAGATAGTGTGATGATTGCAACATGCTATAACACAATAGGTCTTATTAATATTTATGTTCCCGATATTGAACTGTCTGAGCAAAATTTTAATAAGGCTCTAGAGATAAATCGGGCAATAGGAAATAAGAGCGGAATATCCAGGAACCTTAATAACCTATCTCTATACAAAGACAATAGAACGGAGGTAAAAATTGCACAGTTGTTTGAAGCAATAGAGATTAATAAAGAGATTGGACAGACATGGTCTCTGGCGGAGAATTATAATAATCTGGGGATGCAATATTATTATGGAGGGAACAACAGCAAAGCATTGGGGGCGTTGCGGGTGGCAAGGGATTATGCAACACAGATTAATGCCAAAGAACTTATTTTGGATAATGACCGCTATTTTGCAGATGTTTATCAGGCTTGCGGCAATTATAACGAGGCATATAATCATATTAAGGTGGTATTGAGTGAGGTGGAGAGAGAGAAAATGGCGGAACAGATACGAATATACGAAACCAATCTGTTACAAAAGAAACTAAACACAACACGGGATCAGATAAAGATACGGGAGCAGGAGTATCAGCTTACCAAAATGAAATATTCGGTTTTGATTGTAGTATTATTATTTATAGCAGTTTTTTTGATAACCGTTTATGTTGCATATAGGTACAGACAGCGTAAAACCATCCAGATTTTAACGGCAAAAAACGAGCTGGAGCAGCAGCGGAAGGAGATGATGCAGAAAGAGAAGGAATTTGTTTCGCTTCAGCTGGCTCAGCGCGAGGCAGAGGCGCATAGTGCTTCTCTGGAATTGAAATATATACGTGAGGAACTTACCAATACCGCTTTTTTTGTGAAGACCAGAGGGGAAATGCTGACAAACATTCAGGGACAGATAAAGGAAGCCTATAAACTTCCCGATACGGAACGGCTTGCAAAACTGTATGAAATTAACAGCGATATTTCTCAGTTTCATGCCAAGAATAATGAGATGGAGCTGTTGGTAGATAAGGTGAGCAGCGATTTTATTTTTAAGTTGTCTCAGAAATATCCGAATCTTACCAAGAATGAACAGCGGCTGGCCTCGTTGCTCAGAATAGGATTATCGTCTAAAGAAATAGCCACAATTACCTCGTCACAACCCAAGACCGTTGATATGGCCAGATACAGGTTGCGTAAAAAGATGAATTTAGACTCCGAGGAGAGCCTTCATTCGTGTTTATGCCAACTGTAGCTTTTATTTTTGGGCAATTGTAGAGTTTTAGATATTTGTAAATTATTATTTTATAGTTAGTTGTGTTTTTAGTTGTAGTGAAATATTGTCTCAAAAAATGCACTTTGTAGTGATTTGATAGATAGATTAATTACTGCAAGTGAATGCAGAGTGTATACTTTTACGTAACAATTTTTTAACAAATTAACTAACTATTAAAATACAACTATGGTAAAGAAACTATTCTTTATCCTTGTTACTTTGTTTACCGCTTTAAGTTTTAGCGGTTCTGTTTATGCGCAGGAGAATAAAGTACGGGGAACAATCTTAGATGAAACGGGCCAAGGTGCAATTGGCGTGTATGTCCAGAATAAGACACTTAATAAAGGTACTGCCGCCGATATGGACGGTAAGTTTGAGATTGCTGCAAATCTGAATGATGTGTTATTCATATCCCATATTGGGTATAAAACACAGGAAATTATTGTAAAAGATTTTAATCCTATGAATCTCACATTGGTTCCCGATATGGAAAACTTGGATGAGGTTATTGTGATTGGTTACGGTACGCAAAAGAAATCGGATGTTTCGGGTTCGGTTGCAAAGGTATCGGGAGAAAAAATTGCCAACATGTCAAGAGGCGGTGCTGCCGAGTCTTTGCAGGGTATGGCTCCCGGTCTTAATGTAAACTATGGCTCGGGTGCTCCCGGCTCACAACCCTCTTTGCAGGTGCGTGGTATGACCTCATGGGGTTCCAGTAATGAGCCGCTTGTTATTATAGATGGTGTACCGGGTGAGATTACCTATCTTAATCCCGAAGATATTAAATCGATGACCGTCCTTAAGGATGCGGCTACAGCTGCCATTTACGGTTCCCGTGCTGCTGCCGGTGTTATTTTAATTGAGACAAAACGGGGTGGAAAGCAAGAGCCTAGAATTACCGCTTCTGTATATGTAGGTATGGATGATATGCCTAAGAGAATGGAGGTTTGTAATTCAGCGGAATTTATAAAGGTGAGGAAGATAGCTCTTACAAACGCAGGCGTTGAACAGAGTAAATGGCCTAAATATATCTCTGAATATGATAGGGATCCTTCTCAGTTTGCCGATACGGATTGGCAGAATGAATATTTCCGCAGAGGTATTACCCAGAAATATGATGTTGGTTATGTTGCTGGTAATGAGGTGATGAACGTTGCATTATCGGGATACTATTCTTCTACAGAGGGCATTGTGGTTGGTACGGATTCAAGAAAATACGGTTTCCGTTTGAATTCGGATATGACCAGAGGCAAATTTAAGGTGGGAGAGTCTATCAGCGTAGGCTTTATGGAGACAACTCCTGAGGAAAACAGTGGTTTTCCCGGTATGTTTCAGGTTACCAATATAGAGCCTTTGGTATCTGTTTATGATGATAAAAACGAAGGTGGCTATGGCGGGGCAATTTCCGGTATGGGGATGTCGGATGCCGGTAATCCTGTGGCATTTAATAATCTGATAGATACCAAAATAAAAAATAATAATGTGTCTGCTTCTGCCTATGTACAATACCAGCCCATTAAGGATTTGGTTATTAAATTCCAGGGGGGTACTAATCTTGATTATTATCATTATAAGAGTTTTGCCCCTACCTATTCTATAGGCGCACTAAAAGTGAATCCGCTGGCATCTCTTTATGAGGAAAGGAGCAAGACCGTACATACTTTATTGGAGTTAACAGCCAATTATAATAAAACTTTTGGTGAAAAACACAACTTTCAGGCAATGCTCGGTATTTCTCAGGAAGAGAATAAATACGATAACCAGAATAGTTCTGTAAAGCAGTTTGATAATAACGATCTTCCATGGCTTTCTCACGGACAGTCCGGGTTTGCTACAAAGGGCGGTTTTAACCGTTATGGTTTGCGTTCTGCATTTGCCCGTGTAAACTATAATTATGATTACCGTTATTTATTTATGGTATCTGCCAGGTATGACGGTTCTTCCCGTTTTGCAAGCGGCAACAAATGGGGATTTTTCCCATCGGCCTCTTTTGGTTGGAACATTGCCAATGAGAAATTCTGGAAAAATGTAAAAGAGACCGTATCTACATTCAAACTCCGTTTAAGTTACGGTGCGTTGGGTAATCAGTCGATTGGTAACTATAAATATATACCTACCCTCGCCTCAAATACAAATAACATGAACTACCCTCTTAACGGCAATGCTATTGATATGGGTTATGGCATTTCTACTCTCCCTTCTGCAAATATTAAATGGGAGACTACCCTTTACAGTAATATTGGTTTGGATTTAGGATTCTGGGGAAATAAATTGGAAATTTCGGCAGAGGGGTATATAA
>JAVWIB010000006.1:0-14056 GCA_036639755.1 Bacteroidales bacterium | reverse complement strand
ATAAAGAATACTGTTGATATGTTATCGGAGAAGACAATTAGCGCATGTACAGGTTTTGGTTCCCTTATTGTAAACGATGGTAAATTACGTACGACCGGTTTTGAGTTCCAAGCTATTTATCATGGTAGTGCAGGCAAGAAGTTTACTTATGATTTAGATTTGAACTTATCTCATTTTAAGAGTGTCCTTAAAGAGATGGCAGATCCGGGATATCTTCAAGAGTCTGGTCCGGCCCGTTCTTATGTAGGGGGTGAGATTGGAGAGTTTTGGGTAATAAAAACAGATGGTATTTTCCAGAATCAGGGAGAGGTTGATCAGTGGAACAAATGTCATGGCTATACAGATGAAAACGGAGATTGGAGGGCTATGCAGAATCTTGCCAAACCGGGGGATATTCGTTTTATTGATCAGAACGGTGACGGTAAATTAGATTCAAATGATAAAGTAAAGGTAGGTTCAGGTGTTCCTAAGGTTGTTTTAGGATTGAATGTGAATCTTGCTTACGGCCCGTTTGATCTGGTTGCCAATTTCTACGGAAACTTTGGAGTAAAACGTTATAACTATACAAAATATCAATTACAACGTATGGACCAGGTGTTTAACTATGGCAAAGATGCGCTGAATGCTTGGACCCCGGAGAATAGAGATACCAATGTTCCCAGAGCCGTACAAGGTGACCCTAATAAAAACGGAAGGGTTTCAGACCGTTTTGTTGAGAATGGAGATTACCTTACTCTCAATAACCTGCAGATCGGTTATAACCTTCCTGCCAATATTTGTAAAAAGCTAAAAATAGGCAGTGCCCGTATTTATGTGGCAGGTACCCGCTTGTTTACCATTACAGGTTATGATGGATATGATCCGTCTACCGGTTCTACTTATAATAATACTGATGATACCTCGTTTATGGGAGTGGATTATGCAATTTATCCGTTAAGCCGTACCTATATGATTGGTGTTAAGTTTGGTTTTTAATCATAGAAGAATATAGAATAATATGAAACTGAAATATATATATATAGCCTTTTTGGCAATGACAATGGGATTATCTTCGTGCACGGGTTTCCTTGACGAGACTAGTAATCCAAATTATTTAACCCCTACTACTTTTTGGAAAAACGAAGGTGATATTCATAAAGGGTTGATTGCCGCTTATGCCCGTCTTCAGCCTAGTATGAACTGGGGCGCTCCTTTTGAGCGTTTTATCGTTCTTGACAACTATAGGAGTGACGAACTTGATTTTAGAGCCGATGTAACCGAGTGGAGTAATCTTGCAATGTTTGCAAATTCTCCAAATGACTGGTCTTGTTGTATGGGAGAATGGGGCGAGCTTTATAAAGGGATTAATTACTCGAATCAATGTATTGATAATATTCCGAATGTTCCTGATGTGTCTGATGATGTTAAAAATCGTTCGTTGGCGGAAGCCCGTTTTCTTAGAGCCTATTATTATTATCGTCTGTATATTAATTTTGGAGAGAACCTTCCATTGTATGAGCATGAATTAAAAGGTTCGGATGATGAATTTTATCCAAAACAGGCAGAAGCCGGTAAAATTGTATCATTTATAGAAACCGAACTTTCTCAGATTCAGCAACATCTTCCCGAACCTGATTTCTGGGCTGCTAAGAATCAGCATGGACGTGCAACCAAATATATGGCAGCCGGTATTCTTGCCAAGTTCTATATGTTCCGCAATCAGTTGGATAAAGCCGAGACAGAGCTTTTTAAAATTATAGATAGCCGTAAATTCGACTTATTAGACAATTATGCAGATCTTTGGGACGGATTACATAAAAACAGCATAGAGGCTGTTTTTGAGGTTCAATATTCAGGAAATAACGAGGGAGGACGCAGAGAGTTTAATCGTATTGCCCTTCATCTTGCTGCCGGCGATGCCGAGGGGTACGAGGAAGCTTATCCATCTAAATGGTTGTTTGAGACCATGAAGCAAGATAAAACAATGAATGGGACTTATAGCGATAGATTGTATTCTACTATTTTATTTGATGATCCTAAGACTACGGCTTTTTATTTTACGGAGAAAAAAAGCAAATTTACAGATTGGCATAAAACATCCGGTGCTATTTACTGGCATAAGTTTGTAACCTGGGATGAGTCATTGAGCGATTACTGGGATTGGAGTGCATTTAATATTCCGGTTATCCGTTATGCAGATGTGTTGTTGTTATATGCAGAGTGTCTTAATCACAGGGGAGCAACTCCGCAGGCAATAGAATATATTAATATGGTTAGAGATCGTGCAGATGTAACTCCGCTGCCGTTAACAATGGGTAAAGCAGAAGTTCTTAAACATTTGCAGGATGTTGAGCGTCCGTGCGAACTTGCTCTGGAGGGCTCACGTTGGTATGATCTTATCCGTTGGGGGATTGTTGAAGAGGCGTTAAAAGCTCATAAGAAACCATACGCAGAGAATTATATAGAGACAAAACATAAGTTGATGCCTATTCCCCATGATGAATTTTTATTGAATCCGGACTGGGTACAGAATCCCGGTTTCTCTAAGTAAATCTTCTTAAAGAAGTTGAATTTGTAAAATAAGAAGAGGATGGTCCAAAAGTAATATTTTTTGTCATCCTCTTTTACTTAAAAAACAGAGATAATGAATTGGATAAATAATAAAATAGGCGGTTTAGGCATCCTGCTTTTTACAATGGTATCTTGCTGTTGCTATGGTGCGGAGGAATTTAAGAATGAGCCGCTTAAAAGTACTCAAGATGATTTTTGGAATCTGATTAATATTAAAAATATTCCACAAAATCAGAAAGATAGAGAGAGGTTTGTGTTTGCCGATTGCGGTTCGTGGACGGGTTATGCGTTGCCTGAGAATGAATCGAACCATTTTGCAGGGGCATTTGTTGGGCCGTATATGATGAGCGGCTATGGCTGGATTGCAACATCGCTTGCTACTCCCGTAATAACGCTAAATGGCGAACAATATGACATGGCCCGTAATATTCAGACAGTGAAATATTATCCGGGCAAATTGGTGCAGGTAATTAAGGATAGGAGGATTGAATTTAGAACGGAGCTATGTTTTGCCTCGTCTAAGACTGCCTATATAAAATCGAGTGTAAAAAACATAGGAAATGAGAATGTTACAATATCGCTTGTGTGGAACGGAGGGGTATATGAAAATAGTGCGGAATTAAAGGTGGACGGGAAAAATGTTTCCATAACGGAAAACAGAGAGAAAGCAATGCTTGTTGCCGGTTACAGAACGGCTTCCAATGTAAAGCTGGTTGGAAAGGATAGTTTGAGAGTGATTGAGAAAGAGAATGTTATCTTAAAGAGGGGGGAGGCTTTTGAGTCTCTTATTACACAGACATTTTGTTATAAAGAGGATGATTTAAAAAAGGAAATGAATGAGATTCCGAATATAGGGGCAGCAGAGGTATTTGCAAAAAACGGGGAGCGTTGGAACGGTTATCTGAATCAGTTATTTTCTGGGAACAGCAAATTTATGCAGGATAATAAATACCGTAATGTGGTAGCTAAAGCATTAATTACACTTGTTTCTAACTGGAGAACTCCGGCGGGGGATATTCTGCATGACGGGAGTTATCCTTCGTATAACGGATTTTTTGGGATGTGGTCTTGGGATTCGTGGAAAATAGCCTCGGCAAATGTTTTGTTTAATCCCCAACTGGCTAAAGATGAAATGCGTTGTTTGTTTGATTATCAAGCAGAGAACGGTATGATTCCCGATTTTGTAAGCCGTTTTAAGAGCCGCAATAACTGGAGGGATACAAAGCCCCCCTTGGCAGCATGGGCGGTAAAAAATATCTATGATGCTACTGGCGATAAAGAGTTTGTGGCTGAAATGTTTGATAAGCTTTACACCTATCATAAATGGTGGTATTCGCACCGTGATCATGATGGAAACGGTGTATGCGAGTACGGTTCTACAGACGGATCCCTTATTGCTGCGTGCTGGGAGAGCGGGATGGATAACGGAGTCCGTTTTGACGGAGCGGTTATGTTAAAGAATAATCCCGATAAAGCGTGGTCTATGAATCAGGAAAATATCTGCCTTAATTCATTCCTATATGCAGAGAAAGGTTATCTTTCCCAAATGGCAAAATTAATTGGAAAAACGGATGTTGCGGCAAAACTGGATAAAGAGGCTCAGACACTTAAAGAGCACATCCAAACAAAGATGTTTGATAAAGAGAGCGAATTTTTCTATGATACCCGTATAAAAACAGGGGAATTTATAAAAGTGATGGGGGCGGAGTGCTGGCTCCCTCTATGGGCGGGAGTAGCTACCCCCGAGCAAGCCCGTCAGGTACTTGATAAAATGATGGACCCTGCAAAATTCAATTCAACTATTCCGCTTGCTACTTTAGATATAAGTCATCCCGATTTACGCCCTACAAGGGGTTACTGGAGAGGTCCTGTTTGGATTGATCAGGTTTATTTTGGGGTTACCGGTCTGCGCAAATACGGTTTTAACAAAGAGGCCGATGCATTTATTGAAAAATACATCCAAAATGCGCAGGGGCTTCTTACAGATGGTCCTATTCATGAGAATTACAACCCTCTTACCGGGGAAACTTTAAATTGTCCTAATTTTGGCTGGTCATCGGCCACAACCATAAAGATGTTATTATGCAACTAAAAAAAATATTTATAACAGTATGTTTGCTTGGTGGTTTTACAGCTGCCTATGCACAGTATGACGGAGCTCCCGTAGATAGAACCAAACTCAAACAAGAGGAGAAAAAGGAGATAAAGAGGGCAAAATATCCTACATCAGAAAATGATTGGGAAAATTTTGATATTCTGCATATTAATCGACTCCCTTCGGCTGCTACATTTTTGGCTTATCCCAATCGCCAGATGGCATTAAAAGGGGATAAAACGGCATCACCCTATTATAAAAGTCTTAATGGGAAATGGAAATTTAATTACTCCGCTACCGTGGCCCAATCTCCCGATAATTTTTGGAAGAAAGGGGAAGATTTATCGGGATGGAAAGAGATAGATGTCCCTTCAAACTGGGAATTGCAGGGGCACGGCTACCCTTTTTATGTGGGGAGTGGCTACGGCATACCTAAAAATCCACCACTTATACCTGCCGATAACAGTCCGGTGGGGAGCTATAAAAGAGATTTTACAATCCCCTCTCATTGGAAAGGGCGCGAAGTGGTGCTCCATTTTGGTTCTGTTGCATCGGCATTTTATGTGTGGGTGAACGGGGTTCAGGTTGGATATGCAGAGGACTCCAAAACCCCTTCCGAGTTTGATATAACCCCATTTGTAAACTTTGGGAAAGAGAATGAGATATCTGTGAAAGTACTTAAATTCTCGGATGGTTACTATTTGGAGGATCAGGATTTCTGGAGACTTGCCGGTATACAGCGTGACGTTTTTATGGTTGCACGTCCAAAAACTCATATAAGAGATTTTGAGGTAGTTACAGATTTGGATAGTGTTTATACAAATGCAAGTCTTACGATTTATACCGAGCTGGGTAATAAGTATCCCGATAAAATTAAAGGGGCTCAGGTTAAGGTAGAGTTGCTTGATATTAAAGGGGAAACAGTTTATTCTGAGGTGAAAAAACAATTATTGGGGAGTAAAGAGATTCTATTTAATAAATTTATTGAAAAACCTCTTTTGTGGAGTGCCGAGAAACCTAATTTATACAAATTGGTGCTTACTTTAACTGTTAACGGAAAGCAAGAGGAGGTTATTTGTAGAAATATTGGGTTCCGTGAGTGCGAGACCAAACATGCGCAGTTGCTTGTAAACGGACAACCTGTTTATATAAAAGGGGTGAACCGTCATGAACATGATCCGTACAAAGGACATGTGATAGATGAAGCCTCTATGATTAAGGATATTCAATTAATGAAGCAGTTTAATATAAATGCGGTAAGGACTTCGCATTATCCCAACGATCCCCGTTGGTACGAGCTGTGCGATATTTATGGACTATATGTTGTGGATGAGGTAAATATAGAGAGTCATGGTATGGGTTATGATGCCGATAAATGTCTGGCCAACCAGCCGGAGTGGGAAAAAGCGTTTATAGATAGAACCGAGCGGATGTTTGAGAGAGATAAAAATCATCCGAGTGTAATTATATGGTCGTTAGGAAATGAATCGGGAGAGGGATGCAATTTTGCGGCAACGTATAAATGGGTGCATGCAAATGATAAATCACACCGTCCGGTGCATTCGGAGGATGGTATAAAGGGGCCTTATACCGATATTTTCTGCCCTATGTATAAAAAGATTGATGTGCTGGTTAACTGGACTTTATATATGCCCAATAAGCCGTTGATCCTTTGTGAGTATGCTCATGCTATGGGAAATAGCGTTGGGAACCTGCAGGATTATTGGGATGTAATAGAGAAATACCCCTCTTTGCAGGGTGGCTTTATCTGGGACTGGGTGGATCAGGGATTTGCACGGAAAACAGATGACGGTAGATTCTACTGGGCATACGGCGGAGATATGGCTCCGGCCGGTACTCCAAGCTCTAAAAACTTTTGTATGAATGGTTTGATTGCTGCAGATCGCTCTTTGAAACCTCATGTATGGGAGGTGAAGCGGGTGTATCAGAATATTGCTTTCCGTCTTGCCGATTACGGTGGCGGTTTGGTGGAGCTTACCAATAAGTTCTTTTTTACCAATCTTTCTGATTTTACTTACGGATGGCGTTTGGAAGGGAACGGAAAGGTGTTGGCTACGGGTACCATTGAGAATGTTTTGGTTGAACCGCAAAGTAAGAGGATGTTTAAGGTAAATTTACCTCAAATAAAGATTGAACCGGGGGTTGAGTATTTTATTAATTTCTGCGCTTATCAGAGAAACGATGACGGTTTATTAAAAGCCGGAGAGCTTATGGCAAGTGAACAGGTTGAATTACCTTTTGGCAAACAGACATGCGTTGCTGCCTGTTGTACCAAGGCGGTAGCTGCAACTTTAGACAATGAGAAAGCCCCTGATATACAAATTGGCTTTAATGAAACTACCGGAGCCCTTAATTCCTATAAAATTAATGGAACAGAGATTATAAAAAAAGAATTGCGCCTTAATTTCTGGCGTCCTTCAACAGATAATGATTTGGGGAGTGATCTTGCAAAACGTTGTGATCCGTGGAGACATGCCGGAAGAGATGCTAAACTTGTAAAAATGGAGAGGATGCAACTAGAGGGGGGAGCCTATGAAGTTAAATCTACATATATGCTCCCTGAGAGTGTTTCTAATTCTACTGTTATTGTGAAATATAATGTTGCGGCAAATAAAGAGGTAAATGTAAATACCTTATTTATTCCTGCACATGATTCTTTACCACTTATTCCAAGAGTTGGAGTGACCCTTACTCTAAATAGTGGGTATGATACTATGGAGTGGTTTGGACGCGGTCCTCATGAAAATTATATAGATCGTAATACAAGTTCTTTTGTGGGTTTGTATAAAGGGAGCGTTGCAGACCAATATTTCCCTTATGACCGTCCGCAAGAGAACGGGAATAAAACAGATGTAAGATGGATGACTTTAACCAATCGTAAAGGTGCGGGACTTAAGGTATCGGGTGCCCCTTATATTAGTACAAGTGCGTACCTCTTTCCTACTGAAGATCTTAGTGAGGTTGATCTTAAAAAGCATCAGAGACATCTATCTGATATTGTGGAGAAAGATATGGTTACATGGAATATTGATTGGAAACAGATGGGCGTTGGGGGAGATACAAGTTGGGGAGCTTATCCTCATCAGCCGTACCTTATTCCGGCTTCCAGATGTGAGTTTACTTTCCGTATAGCCCCAATGGCCAAATAATGGATAAATAATATTAAATTAGCAGAAAAAATAATTTTATGAAAAGAGGCTTGCTTTTATGGTTGATCTTTGGCGGAGGAATGTTGGTAAATAGTTTGTCGGCACAACATTCTAATAAGCCGTATTGGGAGAACCAATATGTAAATCAGGAGAATAGAGAGAGAACTTATTCTTTTTTGGTCCCTTATTCAGATGAGGCCGGGGCATTAAAAAAAGAGGAAGATAAACAGATGAGATTTTCCCTGAACGGAAGATGGAAATTTCATTTTTCTAAAACATCTAAAAGCAAAGTCTCTTCTTTTTATGAAAAAGATTTTAACTGTGATCATTGGAAAGAGATAAATGTTCCGGGGAGCTGGGAGCTGCAAGGCTTTGATTCTCCTATTTATACCGATACACGTTATCCTTTTCCGGCCAATCCCCCCTTTGTCCCGGATGATTATAACCCGGTAGGGCAGTATATCACCTGTTTTGAGGTTCCCGATAATTTTATCGGGAAGGATATCATTTTAAATTTTGCGGGGGTTGAGTCTGCCTTTTATTGTTGGGTGAATGGGGAGTATGTGGGGTATAGCGAGGATAGCCGTCTGGCTGCCGAGTTTAATATTACTAAATTCCTTAAACAGGGAGAGAATAAGTTGGCGGTTGAGGTGTACAGATATAGTGACGGTTCCTATTTAGAGGCGCAGGATTATTGGCGTTATAGCGGTATTGAGAGGGATGTGAGGTTGATTGCAAGGGCTAAAGAGAGGGTACGGGATTTTGAGATAGGGGCAGAATTGGTTCATGATTATAAAGATGGTGCGTTTAACCTTAAATTGAATACCTCTGCCAATGTGCAAATTAAAATCTTTGATAATGGTAAAGAGCTGTTTAATAGTAAATTAGAAAGAGCTAAAGGGGACAGTTTGATTGTTGTTGAGAAACTTTTTCCGCTGGTGAGACACTGGAGCGCAGAAACCCCTAATTTATATACTCTTGTGGTTAATTCCTTGGATAAAAAGGGGCGAGTTACCGAGTCTTTCACTCATGATTTTGGATTTAGGACGGTTGAAATGAGTAATGGAATGATGCTGGTAAATGGCAAACCTATTTTAATTAAGGGGGTGAACAGACACGAGCATGATATGCACAACGGCCGTACAATTACAGTTGAGAGTATGATTGAGGATATTAAACTCATGAAAAAGTTTAATATTAATGCCGTAAGATGTTCTCATTATCCAAATTACGAACAGTGGTATGCGCTATGCGATAAATATGGCTTATATGTTGTGGATGAGGCTAATATAGAGAGCCATGGAATGGATCATCATAAAGACGGTACTTTGGCAAATACCCTAGGTTGGGATATTCCATTTATGGAGAGGATGGAGAGGATGGTTGAGAGGGATAAAAATTTTACCTCAATTATTACATGGAGTCTTGGTAATGAGAGTGGTTACGGTAGCCATTTTGAGACAATATATTATTGGACTAAAAACAGAGATAAGAGCCGTCCTGTTCAGTATGAGGGGGGAGGAGAGAAAGGGGTCTCGGACATTTTCTGCCCTATGTATGCCCGCCCGTGGAGGTTGATGCAATGGGTGAATCAACCCCCCGCAAGGCCACTTATCTTGTGTGAATATGCACATGCAATGGGTAATAGCGTTGGTAATTTACAAGGTTATTGGGATCTTATTTATAAATACGATAATTTACAAGGTGGCTTTATCTGGGATTGGGTAGATCAGGCCTTTGCAATTAAAGATAAAAGAGGGAGAGATATTTGGGGATATGGAGGGGATATGGGGTTTGTTGGGGTTGTTAATGATTCCAGTTTTTGTGCCAATGGCCTTATAGCAGCAAACAGAACTGTACGGCCTCATATATGGGAAGTAAAAAAAGTGTATCAATATGTTCATTTTGAACCTATTCCATTTACTTCTAACAGAGTATTGGTAACGAATAGACATGATTTTATTTCTACCGATTGTTATGATTTTAATTACATTGTTAAAAGGGATGGTGTTCAGGTTTTCTCCGGACAAATGGCAGTGGGAGCTGTACTGCCGGGCGAGAGCAAAGAGATTGAAATCCCTTTCCCTAATCATTTAGATCCTAAAGGGGCGTATTTTTTACATCTCTATGCTGTTACGGCAAAAGAGGCTCCACTTGTTCCCAAGGGACACATTGCTGCATCCGAGCAGTGGAAATTGCCTTTTGGAAATGATACCGAGACGTTAAAAGAGTATATCGGGAGTAAATCTAAAGAGGTTAAAATAACTTTCTCCGGCAATAAAGGGGAGATTGAGAGCTATAAGGTGGGCGGAAATGAGGTGCTTTTGGCCGGATTAAAACCCAATTTCTGGCGTCCTGTTACCGAGAATGATTTGGCTAACGGAACTTTAGCCCGTTGTGGTGTGTGGAAAACGGCTGCGGATTCTCTTGTTTTGGAGAGTGTTGAGCTTAATGGCGTTAAGAGGAGTGATAATTTTGATATAGGATCAGGTGATAGTGTGAGTGTTGCTTACTTAATGCCGCAAGGGCGTTTCAGATATACTGTCACTTATGTTATGTTGCCCGATCATTCATTAAAAATTACCGCCAAATTTAAGCCTGCCCAAAAGGCGGTGTTACCCCAGATGCCCAGATTTGGTATGAGAATGATTCTCAAAGGGGAATTTGAAAATATGCAATGGTTTGGGAGGGGGCCACACGAGAACTATTGGGATAGAAAGAGCAGTGCGGATATAGATCTTTACAGTGCCACAATATGGGAGCAATACCACCATTATGTGAGAGCACAAGAGAGTGGAAACAAGAGTGATGTGCGTTGGGCAACCTTGCTTAATAAGGCAGGTGATGGAATTAAAATTGTTTATGACGGCCAACCGTTGGGAATAGGGGGATATAATTTTCCAATGAATGAGTTATGTTACAAAACAGGAATTGGTAAAACACATGGCGGCAGCATTGAGAAACAAGATATGGTTTGGTTAAACATAGATAAGCAGCAAATGGGAGTGGGAGGTGATAATACATGGGGAGCGCAAACACACACTGAGTTTACCATTACACCAAAAGAGCAGGAGTACACATTTTATCTGGTGCCTGTTAATAATTAATATATTTACACCTTAATTGTATTGGGATTGATGAAACTTAATAAACTTACATTCATAATAATAGCAGCTATCAGTTTTAGTTGTTCTAATTCTCTTAAAAAAGGGTATAGTCGTTACGATTACCCTAATATCTTAGATATAAGCTACACCCCTAATAATGAGGTGCGTTGTGCCGGTTGGTTTACCGATTCCGGGAGTTGGTGGGGATTTACCCCTGCTCAAAAAGGGGCATTTATAAACGGCTTTTGCGGTCCGTTTCATTTAGATATGAACAAAAGAGAGTGGTATTCCGGTGCCATTGTAACGGCCGCTTTTGCAAAACAAGACCATCCTACTGAGAAATGTATTTTTGCTTTAGACTCAATATCTTATTTTCCGGGAGAACTTTATATGAAATCTACTTCGGCTCAGGGGAGTATTGAACAGAGTTTAGTATTTGCAGATAAGAGTAATGTCCTTTTAGAGATAAAAGGGGATAAACCTTTATCCCTTTCCGGTAAAGCGGAGTGGGGAAATAAGTGGTTTAGTAAATCACCCCTTACGATGGATCTAGTTGAAAATAGTGTAGTGATTAAAGATACATTAGGGGAGGGATTTGCCGTTACATTTGAAAAAGGGGCCGAATTATCTTTAAGTACTTTGGATAGCTCTGCTATTAGCTATACAGCCGAATGTAAAAATACGGTTAGTAATGTTGTAATATCATTTTTTATCCCTAGTGATAATTTAGAGAACTTAATAAGTAATGCGAATGCTAAATTATTAAATACTAGTGTATTGCGTAAAGAAAATCTTGCAAGATGGAATGGCTATTTCTCTAGCGTAATAAGAGAAGATATGCCAATGGAATATAATAGAATTGCTGCAAAGGCAGTTACAACCCTTATCGCAAACTGGAGAAGTGCAAGGGGAGATTTATTCCATGATGGAGTTGTTCCGAGCCATGCCGCAGGTTATTTTGTGGGATTCTGGGGCTGGGATTCTTGGAAACATGCTGTTGCATTAGCCCATTTTGCTCCCGAACTTGCTAAAAATCAAGTTAGAGCAATGTATGATTATCAGATAGAAGATGGTATGATCATAGATTGCATTTATAGCGACCAAAATGAAAATAATACCAGAGATAGTAAACCTCCTTTGTCTGCATGGGCTGTAAATGAGATATATAAAGTAACAAAAGATAGCGCATTTGTAAAAGAGATGTTTCCTAAAATGTTATCTTATTATGAGTGGTGGTATAAATACAGAGATCATAATCATAACGGAGTTTGCGAATATGGCTCTTGTGACGGAACTTTAGAGGCTGCTGCGTGGGAGAGCGGAATGGATAATGCCATCCGCTTTGATGATGCCGTTATGGTTTATAATGGTAAAAAAGATAAAAAAGGGGGTGCTGCAGATAATGGGAAAGGTGGTTGGAGCATGAACAGAGAATCGGTAGACCTTAATGCTTTTCTCGCTTATGAACATAAATTATTAGGAGAGTTAAGTCATGTTGCAGGGATAAAAGCTGCTGTAAAGGATACGATTGTTCCCGATATTAACAAACCTTACCCCATAAATATTGCAGATTATTTCTTTTGCAAGGAGCGTGGATTCTTCTTTGACAGATTGTTTGACGGTTCATTTGTAACCGAAGAGGGGACAGAAGCGTGTATCCCTTTGTGGACCGGAATTGCAACCAAAGAACAAGCCGCCCAAGCCGCCCTGATATTCACAAATACTAATAAATTTGCAACATATATTCCGTTTCCTACAATAGCGGCCGATAATCCTAAATTTATGCCTGCCGGATACTGGAGAGGGCCCATTTGGCTAGATCAGGTTTATTTTGGAATAAACGGTTTAAGAAAGTACGAATATATAGAACAGGCAGATAGTTTTACAAGAGATGTATTTGACAGACTTTACGGATTAAAAGAGGGGGCCCCTATTCATGAGAATTACAACACCCATAACGGGAGCTTATTAAAAGCACCCCATTTTAGTTGGAGCTCTGCCCATCTTCTTATGATGTATATGGAGTATGGTAAGAAGTTGTTTTAATTTCTTAAAATTGCAGAAAAATAAAATACAAAAAATATGTTTGTAGTAATAGGTATAATGTTCTTTGGAGTTGCTCTGGGCTTTTTATTAAAAAAAATGGAGTGGCTCCAAAAAATTTCCAAAGGGATATCGGTGACCATTTTTTTACTCTTGTTTCTTCTTGGACTATCTGTTGGGTCTAATAAAGAGATAGTTGATAATCTGGCAACATTGGGGGGGCAAGCTTTTATCCTTGCCATTATGGGTTCTTTGGGGAGTGCCATTGCCGCATGGGGCGTTTACCGTATCTTTTTTGCAAAAAAAGGGGGTAAAAAATGAAGGGTAGTTTAATTATTGTTGGCTTTTTTGTTCTTGGTTGTATCTTAGGCTGGGCCGGTGGGGCAAATGAATCTGGCGGACAGGGGTGGATGCCTGCGTTTTTAATGGATGGAAGCATTACTACATACGTCCTCTATCTACTTATGTTACAGGTTGGTATAAGTATAGGGTGCGATAAAAAATTAAAAGAGATACTTTGCAGCATAAAACCTAAATTGTTACTGGTTCCATTGGCAACAATTGTAGGAACACTCACTTTCTCCGCATTAGCCGCCCTATTTATAACCAAGTGGGGGATATTCGATTGCCTTGCTGTTGGGAGCGGTTTTGCATATTACTCCCTCTCATCAATTCTTATAACAGAGTTAAAAGAGGCCTCCTTAGGGGTACAACTTGCTGCGGAATTAGGGACAATAGCCCTTATGACAAACATAATGAGGGAGATCATAGCCCTTTTGGGAGCCCCTTTGTTCTATAAATATTTTGGAAAGTTTGCCCCAATCTGCGTAGGTGGAGCCACCACAATGGATACCACCCTCCCCATAATCACAAAATGTTGCGGAAAGGAGTTGGTATTTGTCTCCATCTTTCACGGTGTACTTGTAGATTTTACAGTACCGCTGTTTGTATCGTTTTTTTGTTCGTTATAGAGGGTGCTGCGGGAGATCTGGGTTATCGTGAAAAAAAACGGATAAAATTTGCGAGAGTGCGGATATGTATAAAACGGAGCATGCCCACCCACTTTCACGGCTTAACTTTGGATATAAATT
>JAVWIB010000005.1:12336-56388 GCA_036639755.1 Bacteroidales bacterium | reverse complement strand
GCTGAAAATCTGGGGATACAATATCATGTCATACCAATTGCCACTGTCTATCATAAATTCATGAAGGAACTGGCCCCTGTTTTTGGTCCCGATAACAAATGGAACGTAGCCGAAGAGAATCTTCAGGCGCGCATACGGGGCACCTTACTCATGGCCTACTCCAATAAATTTAACGCCCTGCTGCTGAACACCTCTAACAAAAGCGAACTATCTACCGGTTACGGCACCCTCTACGGAGATTTGGCCGGAGCAGCAATGGTAATAGCAGACCTTTACAAATGTGAGGTTTACGAGCTGGCAGACTATATAAACAGTGACGGGATTATCATCCCAAAATCAACAATCACCAAAGCACCTTCGGCCGAACTTAGAGAGGGGCAGAAAGACAGTGACTCCCTTCCCGATTACTCCATTCTGGATCCGCTGCTCTACGCATTGCACGAAGGGGGAAAAAGTTACGAGCAACTTTTGGCAGCCGGGGCAGATAAAAAGGCTCTGGATAAAATTGTAAAGCTCAAAGGCGGTGCCATATTTAAGGTTGCCCAAATACCACCTATCTTTAATATAAGCAACAAGCCGATAGGATATAAAGAAAAATGGATATTATAAGATGAAACTACTGATCCTCACCATTATTATTATAGGATTCTGCGTATTCGCATTATCCTTTAATATCATTTTCAGAAAGAACGGCAAGTTTCCCGACGGAGAAATATCACACAACAAAGCATTAACCAAACAAGGGATACAATGCGCCAAAGTAGAAGAAAGAAAACTTTGGAATAAAAAAGGCAAACGGAGTGCGGGACAATGTTCCGATGACGATTGCGCAGGTTGCGGCGGGAGCTGCGGCATTGAGAATGAACAAACTAAAACAGAATAGAGAGATATGGGAATAGTAGCAATAGTAGGAAGACCTAACGTAGGGAAATCCACCCTTTTTAACAGACTTGTAGGAATGAGGCAGGCAATCGTAGATGAGACCGCCGGAGTAACCCGCGACAGACATTATGGTAAGGGGGAGTGGTGCGGGCGCGAATTCTCCGTTGTAGACACAGGAGGATACACTACCAATTCGGAAGATATCTTTGAAGAAGAGATAAAAAAACAAGTAGCACTGGCTATAGACGAAGCAGATGTTATCCTGTTTATGTGTGAAGTAGGCACGGGAATAACAGATTATGATTCCGATATTGCAACTATTTTAAGGCGCAGCAAGAAACCTGTTCTGCTAGTAGTAAACAAAGTAGATACCGGTGATAAAATGTACGGTTCCTACGAATTTAACTCATTGGGACTTGGCGAACCATACTGCATTGCAGCAGCAAGCGGCGGCGGAACCGGCGATTTGCTGGATAAAGTATGTGAACTGCTCCCTGCAGAAACAGCGGTAACCACCGAAGAGGTTGTCCTCCCTAAAATTACCATTGTAGGAAGGCCCAACGTAGGAAAATCCTCCATGACAAATGCCCTGCTGGGAGAAGAGAGAAACATAGTAACCGATATTGCAGGTACAACCAGAGACTCCATCTCTACCTATTACAACAAATTCGGATACGAATTTCTATTAATTGATACGGCCGGCCTGAGAAAGAAAGCCAAAGTAAAAGAAGATCTGGAATTTTATTCCGTAATGCGTGCAGTCCGTTCCATAGAGAACTCAGATGTATGCATCCTTATGATAGATGCCCAAACCGGTGTAGAGGCGCAGGATATGGCCATCTTCAACCTTATTATCAAAAATAAAAAAGGATGTGTAATCGTAGTCAACAAATGGGACACCATAGAAAAGGACAACAACACCATGAAAACCCTTAAGGCAGATATCATGCAGCGTATTGCCCCGTTCAACGATGTTCCCATCATCTTCACCTCCGTTATTAACAAACAGAGAATCCTGGATGTATTAAAATCAGCCACCGAGGTTTACGCAAACTACTCCCGTAAGGTTCCAACATCCAAACTAAACGAAGCCATGCTTCCGGAGATAGAAAACTACCCTCCGCCCGCACTCAAAGGAAAATATATCAAAATCAAATTTATCACCCAGCTATCAAGTCCGAGCCCCTCTTTCGCATTCTTCTGCAACCTGCCGCAGTATGTAAAAGACCCTTACAAACGGTTCCTGGAAAACAGACTCCGCGAGCACTTTAATTTTACCGGAGTTCCTTTGCAAATATTTTTGAGACAGAAATAAAAGCGTACTGTTACCCGTACCTTGAAAGAGTGGGTAACAGAGCACGGCAACTAAAAAAGCTCTATCCCAACTCATTTTTACACAATCGTCTCTGCTACAAACTATTGCAGCAGAGGAGCTGAAACTGCATGTCACCTTTATACCGAAGTCGGATTTTATGATTGTTATCATGGGCCGGGCATACTTCCAATATGTCCCCAATCTTTACAGAAATACCGCATACCAATAATGAGGGGCAGATATTTGTGGTGACGGCACAGAATTCATCATAAGTGCTATATCCCAGATAATTGGCAAGAATATTTAATGTATCGGCCGAGGGGGTACTGTTATACTTTACATATCCGAAAACACGCTTAATAGTAGCCATACTCAAAGACTTTCCACATCTTGTACGGATGTCCAGAGAAAGGCATAAAAACCCTTTAGGGGTAGATAAATCATCGCCATACTGTTGTCGAACAGAATCCAATAAGCCCAATAAATGATCTCTTTTTTGCATAATTCAAAGTTTAGCGCAAAGGAACTCTCTAAAAGAAAGTATTTTGTGGCAATTCTCAGGACACGGTTTTCCTGTTTTTCACCACAGATTTTTCAACTCTTTTTCTCAACAACATACAAACGGATATATTTTCATTAAATTTGTGCGGGAACCAATTATGCGCTCTTAAGTTTAACCCTTACCTTTGATGAACTACTTAAAGACAATATACAGGCTCTTACTTTGTGTGATATGCTTATTACTAAGCACCTATCTCCCTGCACAGTATGCAGGAAATACACCCGAAGAATTTATCAAGAATAAAGAGGGGCGGTTTATGAACTTCTCAGAGGCAGACGGATTAAGCTCCAATCTAGTCCTTAATATACTACAAGATAAATACGGCTTTATGTGGTTTGCTACGGAGAGAGGACTCACAAGATATGACGGGAGCCATTTCAAAACGTTCCGGCATAACACCAATGATTCTACGTCTCTCTCTCACAATATGGTAACAGCCCTTGCGGAGGATTGTTACGGAAACTTATGGGTTGGAACAAAAAACGGGTTGAATATCTTCATACGGGAGACAAATTGTTTTCAAAGAGTCTCTGTTAATGCTAAATACCCCCATATAAGAGCCTTGCACGCAGATAAAGCAGGCTTCCTATGGATTGAATGCGCCGGTAATTACCTCATTAAATACAATATAACCAGTAAAAAATGGAGTGGCATACCCCGTCCGACAGGTTATCCCGAAGGAGATTATTATTATTTTCATCTCTTTGAAGATACCAAAGGAACACTTTGGATAGGGGGAAGAACCATTGTTCCCCAAGCAGTTACCAATAAAGAGAGACTGCAGATTAATCAGGTGTTGCACTCCTCCATTTTAGGATACGAGGCAGCTTGCTATGGCCAGACTGCAGACGGCCGTCTGATCTGCAGTGATCATAACGGCCGGGTATCGGAGTACGATCCGTCCGGACATATCTTTCAAACCATTCTGCAAATCCCAACTTCCGCTACATGCTCTAGCTCCGATAAAGAAGGAAACATCTGGATTGGAGGAAGTTCCGGCCTTGTAAAATTAGAATTCAACCGGCATAACCTACCGTTTCATGATAAAACACCAAAGAAAATACATCATTTCACCAACCGTCCGGAAGAACCAAGCTCTTTGGCATCTAATGCTATTTTTTGCATCTACACAGATAAAGATAATAATATATGGATAGGGAGCGATAGAGGTGTCTCCTTGTATTCCCGGCTTCAAAATAGCATCCGGCAATGGTACAAAGAAAATAAATATCAGCTCCCGGATGGTTCACAGATTCAACCGGTAGGTTATAATAATTTGTCTTCCAATCATATAACATCACTCATGCAGGATTCAGACGGATTATTATGGATAGGAACCGGTGATAACGGAGTAGACACCCTGAATCTTACCTACGGAAAAACAGGGAATATAAAATACTCTCTGCTTTCCAAAAAATTGGATGCAAGCACGTTAAAAAGAGAAAGTTATACCTTAAAACAATACAAGCTGCATGAATTTGACAAAAAAAACGTTAACGAAAACATTGTTACTGCATTGTACGAAGATTCCAAAGGGAAGATATACATAGGACTCTATTCCCATGTGGGATTTAATATTTATGACAAAAAGAAGAAAGTTCTAAACCGCTATGCTCTATGGAGTGAAAAACCAACCATCCGTTATCCTATGCTTTTTGAGGGAAATCTGTTTGGCTCCAACTGGTATGTAGATTTTCTGGAAGATAGTTACGGGCGATTCTGGTGTGCTACATGGGAGGGATTTGGGCTGAATCTTTTTGACCGGCAGAAAAGGGAGTTTCTGGGAAAGAATTACATTCACGGAATTATCCCCCGTCTGCATACCGCCAGTATACACTCTGCCTATAAGGATTCCGTATTAAACAGAATTTATATAGGGGGAGGAAAATACTACGGTTATTATGATCTTAAAGAGAAGAAATTTCACCGATATGCAGAAAAAATCTCAAAACAGCATATCAGCAACGAGATCCTGGAGCGCTACTATAACGAATCGGGAGCCATTCTGCTAGAGATGCCTACCGGACTTTTGGGTTCCTATATAACAACAGACGGAAAAGGAAATAGTTATATTATAGGCGCCCCTTATATCCTTAAACACAATACAAAAGATAACTCCGTAAAAATTATAAAGAAAGTAGACAATTACGTAGATAAGCCGATTTGTTGCGGCAATCATATTTATTTTAACGCCTCTTATTTTGATATTTACCGCATCTGTACAGAAACAGACCGAGTAGAGGCTCTTTCCCGGACATGTGTCAATTTTAATATAATTGCTAAAAAAATAAAGTGCCACAATCCGCTCCCCAACGGAGATTTATGGATAGGCACAACAAACGGTTTGTTTTATTACTCCGCCCAACAAAAAAAGGTACAAAAAGCAACAATCCAAGGATATAATTGTGGAGAAGATATTCTTGATATAACGGCAAACCGGGCCGGTACAATTTACGTATGCACAAACAACGGATTGTCTATCATAAAAGAGAACAAACAGATTGCCGGACTGTTAAAAAACGAGCCGATTAACTACGCCTATCCAAATAATAATAAACTATATGTATGTACCGGAAACGGATTTGTAGTTATAGATCAAAATAGCCAAGTTTCCCGCTACTGCAACAATCCTCTTAATCCAAGTTCTCTCTCCTCCAATCAGACTTTATATACCTACCGCATAGACGATTCCACCTTGTTTGTCTCCAACACAAAAGGGCTGGAAATATTTAACGAAAACACAAAACGATTTTATCTGGTCTCCGATAAAGACGAATACACCATTAGTTCCCGTCTGGCAAGCTGCGCAATGGAGGATTCCAATGGACACATCTGGTACGGAACCACAGAAGACGGGGTGAATATCATTGATATGAAAACAGACAAAGTGCGCAAATACGGATGCTACACATGGGATCCTAACTCTCTTCCCGATAATAACATCACCTGCCTGAAAGAGGACAAAGCAAAAAACATCTGGATAGGAACCGCCGGCGGACTTTATGGCATTGCACAAAAAGATATTCCGCAATTTGATACGGCAAGTATTTTCAGCCGTATTACAGATACTGCCGCCTTTTACCGGTACAATAAAGAGAGTATCGGCAAACGGATTAAGCCATTTGCGGGAATTGGCATTTGCCGGATAGAGGAGGATAAAAAAGGGCGCCTTTGGATCTCCTCCAATGCCGGGTTATTTTGTTATACACCCCCCGCAGATATCCGGGATACCGCCCGACACGGCTCCCTAAAAGTATTCCACCAGTATCTTGGCTTTTTAGCCAATCAATACTCCAACGCCTCCGTCTTGCTGCAGGATGGATCGCTGGCATTCGGCAGTAAAAACGGAGTCAACATGTTTCATCCCGATAGTTTATTAAACAACATTACCAATCCTCCGGTTCTTGTTACCGATTTCCGGTGCGGCAATTCGGTTTTATATGCAGATCTATCGGGAATCAAATCACCCCTTAAACTGACATACGGACAAAATAGTATCTCATTTCTGCTAAGTGCCCCCAACTACGGATTCGGCAATTTTATACAATACCGGTACCGGTTAAAAGGGTACGATAAACAATGGAATGATTGCAAACCGGGCGAAACACCCCAATACGGCAATATCCCCTATGGGTCTTATCTGCTCGAGATTGAGGCTACCAATTGCGCCCAAGAGTGGTACGGAGGGTATTGTGTTAGGATAGATATAGCACCGCCGTTTTACCTTACATGGTGGTTTATCCTTTTAGGAATTTCATTCACGGGGGTAATTATTTATATTCTACTAAAAAACAGAAAGTTAATACGGGAGAAAATATTACTCAGGCAAATTTTGGAACAAAGGAAACAAGAACTTGAGACGGAGGTTGAAAGTAAAAATAAGTTTTTCTCCATTTTGGCTCATGATCTTAAAAATCCTGTTTCGGATCTGAATTTTATCGCCAAAACTCTTTATGAGAATTATGAAAATCTGAACAAAGAGGAGCAACTCCAATACATAGAGATGATAAAATCCTCCTCCGACAACACCTCAGGCATGCTCAATTCCATCCTTCTGTGGGCACTTTCCCAGCGGGGCACCATCACCCCTAATCTCAAAAACACAGAACTCCAACCACTGGTTGAGCAAATGATTGAGACGGTAAAATCCGGTGCAGCAAGAAAAGGGATAGAGATTCAAAATAAGGTTCCTGCCGGAGTAATTGTTTTTACAGACTATAACCTGTTATCCAGCATTTTGCGAAACCTGTTGCACAACGCTATTAAATTCTCGCCACCGGGAAAAGAAGTAATTCTGCATGGGAACATCTCCCATGATACCGCAGGAAACTCCCCTGATACGGCAGGAAAATTTCTTTTTTCCGTTACCAACTCCGGGGCAGGGATGAGCCGGGAAACCATCGGGAAATTATTTAGAATCGACCAGAAAATAAACACCACCGGAACGGCCGGAGAAAAGGGGAGCGGACTGGGACTTATTATTGTAAATGAACTTCTTGGAAAGCTGAATGAAACAATTTACGTACAGAGCAAATGCAATGATTATACAACCTTTACAATTACAATGAAATATGGAAAAGCCAATTAATCTATTAATTGCAGATGATTCCCGCATTCATATTATGGGAATGCTGTCTATCCTTAAAAATGCCCCGCAGATAGGGGTTGTTTATCAGGCAAACAGCTATGAACAGGCATGCGGCATTTTGGAAAAAGGCCATACGATTGATGTAGCCATCCTGGATATTAGCATGGAAGAAGAGCAAGACGGGATTAAACTCGCTGAACACATTGCTAAAAATTATCCCACCGTCCGCACCATGATTCTATCTCATTACAAAGAGGCAAAATACATCCTTGCCGCACTAAAAGCCAATGTAAGAGCCTACCTTGCCAAAGATTCATCTCCCGATAGTATCATTGATGCCATCCAAAGTACCAGTCATGGAAAAGGCGTTTTTTTTGGAGACACCATCTCTTATAAAGAATTGCTGGACACATTCGGCAACAGCAATAATCTCAAATGTGGAAAGCCCTATGAACTCACCGATAAAGAGCTGGAAACATTATCTTTTATAGCAAAAGGGTACAACAGCAAAGAGACCGCAGCTGCAATGCAGATTACCACCAGCACAGTGGAAACTTATAAAGAACGGATAAAAAACAAACTAGGGGTAAAATCTATGATAGAGGCTTTTCTATTTGGAGTCAAACATCATTTTATACAAATATAGCACTCGTTTATAAAAGCCGGAATAGTTGGTTACAAATCATCCTGATTCTTAATGAGTTCTAATTGGTTCAGGCCTAGACAATCTCCGTATGCACCGGTAAAGTAAAAGAGAAATTAGCTCCGCCAAATTCGGATTGCAGATAGAACACACGCCCGCCGCTTTGCTCTATGATATTACGGGAAATAGCCAGTCCAAGACCTGTACCGCTGCTTTTAGTGGTAAAATTAGGCTTGAACAATTTATGAATATCCTCCTCTTTTACGCCACAACCGTTATCCTCAAACGAAACAATATAATTATTGCTGCTACGCAACAAAGAGATTCGGATATATCCCCTGCCGCTGCCCTCCACCGCCTGTATGGCATTGGATAACAAGTTTACAATTACCCTTATAATCTGCCCTTTACGCGCATAGATAAGACAATCTTCCGATTCATAATTATAAGCAATCCTTATATTATCCTGCGTATCAAACAAAATTCTTTGCTCATTCAGAATCTGATACAGATTTATAATCGTATTCTCCTCATAATAGAATTTTGCAAAACTAGAGAACTCAGATGCCGTATTAGACAATATATCAATCTGCTCCAGAATAGAACCGGCAACCTCCTCAAACTTATCTTCCCACCCCTGTACATTCCGCTGCTTTAATCTCACAAGATGCTGAATACTAAGGCGCATAGGAGTAAGGGGATTTTTAATTTCATGGGCAATCTGCCGGGCCATTTCGCTCCACGCATGCTCACGCTCTGTTTGGGCAAGCCGCTTGGTACTCTCCTCCAGATCATCTACCATCTTATTGTACGCCCCCACCAGTACCCCCAATTCATCTTTATTTTTATAATTAATATGCTCTGCCTTTGTGGCAACATCCATAAATTGCATCTTTAAGCTAATCTCAGCCAAGGGCTTAGATAGCTGATTGGACACCATGGTTCCCCCCAGAATAGCGGCCAACAGCAACAATATGTACACATTAATAATGGCGGCCAGAATAGAAGAAACATCTCCGCTCAAATTGGTATTTCTGGAAAAATACGGAATATTGGCATACGCTATAAGAGTCCCGTTATTATTAAAAATAGGGGCATACAACGAATAATAAGAAAGCTCCGCCAACTTCTCTTTATTAATCACCTGCCTTTTATTCAATACCCTCAGTTGCATATAAGCCTCCGGATTCATTCTGGATGCCAAAAGGTACCTCTCAAACAATTCCGGCTGGGTAGAACGGATTAGCCGTCCGTGGGGATCGTACAGATTAATATCGGCCTGACTATTGGAAGAAAGCCTCTCCATTGTCTGGGAAAGTCGTGCGTAGTTCAGTTCCGTATATTGTTCTGCATATTTACAAACATCCGATAAGGTAGATTGCACCGTTTGCAGTTTCTCCTCCATCTGTATTCTGTTGCTATCATTGTAATAATTAATACTAAACCAGATACTTCCAAGTCCCATGCAGATAAGTGCCACCACCAGAGAGGTAATCAACAGATAGGTAATTTTCCGTCTGAATGAATTTTTAGGCAATTTAATCCGTATCGCATTTTTCTTAAGCCGCCGCAGCCGTACAAAAACAAACAACAACGCCCCGTAGAACAGCATCAGGTAAGAAAAAGAGACAATATACGGGAAAACAGCCCTTTGCGGACGGCTGATAAGGATAATATTACCATCGGGAGACCTGTTTACAAAATGCAGATAGTCATCTTTGACCATTGTAGAAAAGCCCACTTTATGAAAATCATCCATATTAAGGGCCATCGGATAATTATACCGCCCCCTGTACATCACCAATCGGTTCCCGATATATTTTGCATAAGAATACGATTCGGGCATATTTACATTATCGGCCGGTTTATAATCGAACAAAAAAGCCGGATACCCCATTACATCTTTTGTAAAGCGGGAATCAAATTGAATATAGAGATTCACGGGCCCCAGATAGGTCATATAACTGATAATTCCCAGATAACTTACCCGCCCATCATAATTATTCAGGAAATAGAAGTTCGATTTATCGGCCAGCGGAACCCCCATTCTCCTTATGTTATCATAATGATACTGACAATCTATGTATTGCCTACCGCCGTCATACTCAAACGGAAGCATATCGTTGGGACGGCAAACAGCGTAACTAATTTCATACTTCTGTCCTATCCGTTTAAAATACACCTCATCCAACCGGCTCTTTAGCTGCAACTCTACATTACGGGGCATCGCTACCAGCGATCTGTTTACCATATCCTGTGTCAGCTTGGATTCCATGGAGCGAAGTTCCAGCTCCAGACCAATATCACGCTCTACCGATAGTTTGTTGGTCCACACCTTACTCCTCTCGCTCTCTTTCTGATACCCCAGATAACTTACCGTCATTAACGTATAAAGCGATATAAGAAAAACATACGCAAACAAGGCTTTTACCGTAAACAGCGAATTTCGTTTTATATAGCGGATTGTCGGGATAAAAATCTGCAATAACAGCAACAAGCCCATAAACAACAAGCCATACGATATATACGCCAATACGGAATAAATACTGAGTTCCTCCAGACGGTACAATTCCAAGGCAATGCTGGAATTATTAATCAGAGATTTAAGGGTATAGTTTATATAAACAAACAAGGCAACGGGAAGAGCATAAATCATAAAAAGGATCAACCCTTTTTTCCAGATGGAAGTATGATGTAATTTACGGAGAATTGCCCGGCGCAATAGATAAAGAGCCAGTACGATTAAAAACACATACAGGTTGTTAAACAAAAAGTTTCCCAGAGACGAGAATAATCCTTCATCCGCATAAAGATTCGGGGCAAAAAGTTGCGTATCCAGCCGCAGAGAATCACTTATACCAAAGCTGAGCGATCTTACCAAGGTTAACCCCGCCGCATAAATAAAAAATGCCTTAATGGATCTTCTATTATAAAAAAAAGAATAAAACGCCATACAAGCCAATATAAGTGCCACCCATATAAGCATGCTGTCTCCCCGCTTATGCACAGAAATCACATCATCAATAACCGAGAACATAATATTGCCGTCCCCCCCCTTTACCACCAACCCCTCATCCAGCGTTACAGGGGTAAGACTTAATTTTCTTTTAATTCCAAGATTGGGATTAATCCTACTCACCAATACGGAATTATTAGAAAGATACTCTGTTTTAACAAGCAATCCGGTAATCAGTTTCACTCGATCTTTTATATACACCTTTACCACATACCAGGCAGACCCCAGGTTTACATACTGCCCCTCCGTTCCCAGATAGGCCAGAGGAGTATTATACAAACTCCTGCTGCTCAGATAATGCAGCCTGTACAGCAGCGGACGTACATCCACCTCATCATTACTTATGGGAAACTGGTTCACCCAGGATTGGAGGGTATCTTCATTGTATCTGTAAAGAACCATATCATCGGGAAAATCCTCAAACTCCATCCACTTATCCACGGGAATATCCAGAGCCTGTAAAGCATATTTCTCCAGAATAGCCTGTCTGTGCTGAATCTTTTTCTCCAGTTTGGCAACATCTTTATACAGAGATCCGGATTGGGGAGTAACCAGAAAAGAGAGCATCAAAAACAAAGCAGCACCAATGCAAAGCATGGAGGTTCTATGCTTAAACGCAAACAAGCCCCCTTGCCTGATCCAACTATATATATTCCCGATAACTTGTTTCATCATTACTCCGGTTTCCTTGTAAACTCTTTTTATCTATAGACGCTATCTGTGATGATACGGCTCCCCCTTTATAATCGTAAATACCCTGTAAAGCTGCTCCAGAAAAATTACCCGTATAATTTGGTGGGAAAAAGTCATTTTGGAGAGGGAAATCATCTCATCCGCCCTATCATAAACAACCTTGGAAAAGCCATAAGCTCCACCTATTACAAATACAATATCTTTTCCGTTGTAGGTCATCTCCTTTTCCAAATGGCGTGCCCAATTTTCAGAAGTAAACATTTCTCCCCGTTCATCCAATAAAACAAGACGATCCCCCCGTTTTACGTTTTTAAGAATCTGTTCTCCCTCTTTCTCCTTAATCTGCTCCCGGCTCATAGCGGAAACACCTTTTAATTCCGGTATTTCAATCTTGCCGTAATTTACATAAAAGCTCAATCTCTTTTCGTACAAAGAGATCCCCTCATTAAGATAAGGAAATGCGGTTTTACCTACTAATAATAAAGTAATCTTCATAATTTATCTCAGAATTACAAAAATAGCAATAAAAAACGGAAAATCGTTTAAGAGGGGGTATATTTCACTATGGCTTGATTTTTGTGGCTTTTAAGCCCGTCAAGTAAGCATATCAATACATATGAGAAAGATTATTTTATTATCTACTTTATTATTCACCTCAATATCCGCCGCTTTTTCACAAACACAGGACGTTTTTGTTCCTATTGGGAAATACATACAGCGCGGAGATTCAGACAAGCTATCGGTATGGTTTGCCAGTAATTTAGAGTTAGATATTCTTGGGAATGTTAGCGACTGCAGCAAAGTTCAGGCAACACAAATCATGAAGGACTTTTTTGTAAACTACACCCCAAAAACTTTCTCCATTATTCATAAAAGCGGAAAACCGCCTATGACCTACGCAATAGGTACCCTCAATGCCGGAGGTGAGAAATTCCGAATTACCCTGTTTGTAAAAACCAGCGATGCCGGAAATCAAATCCAGCAATTACGAATAGAAAGGGAAGAATAGAGAAAAGTAAAGACATCCCCAATATACAAGTTTCCCCTGCTATGCAATATGTGTAGCAGGGGAAATTTTGTTAAAAGAGAGTTTGCACTTTACAGTCCTAGTCAACTTACCTAAATAACGGTGATGCATAGGCAATTACATCTTCCTTTGTAATAACATTGTTGCTTAAAATTAAAAGTCTCTCGGTTACGTTGCGAAGTTCACGGATATTTCCGGTCCACGCATGTTTTTTAAGCTCGTCCAGAGCATCCTCGTTAATTTTACGGGGAGCCATGCCGCTCTCCTCACAAATAAGATGAATAAAATGATTCACCAAAAGCGGAATATCATCTTTCCGCTCTGCCAAAGATGGAACGTGGATAACAATAACACTCAAACGGTGATAAAGGTCTTCCCTAAAATTTCCTTTGGCAATCTCGTCCGGCAAATTTTTATTGGTAGCCGCTACAACACGTACTTTTACACTAATATCTTTGTCGCTTCCAACACGGGTCAGTTTATTTTCCTGTAATACACGCAAAACTTTTGCCTGGGCACTCAGGCTCATATCCCCTATCTCGTCTAAAAACAAGGTACCGCCGTCTGCCTGCTCAAATTTTCCTTTATGGTCTTTAATCGCACCTGTAAAAGAGCCTTTTACATGGCCGAACAATTCGCTTTCTATAAGCTCTCCCGGAATAGCGGCACAGTTTACCTCTATAAACGGCATGGTATTGCGGTTGCTTTTTTCATGGAGCCAGCGGGCAACAAGTTCTTTGCCCGTACCGTTGGAGCCGGTAATAAGAACTCTGGCATCGGTAGTGGCAACACGGTCTATCATCTCTTTAATCTTCATAATAGCAACCGATTCTCCAACAATATCGGGAATACCGGCTACTTTCTTTTTAAGAATTTTAGTCTCCTTTACCAAGACGGTTTTATCGGTGGCATTTTTTAGGGTAATAAGAATACGGTTGAGATCCAGCGGTTTCTGAATAAAATCAAAAGCCCCTTTTTTAATACATTCAACGGCGGTATCAATAGAACCGTGGCCTGAAATCATTACAACGGATGAATCTACTCCGTTCTCAATAATTTTCTCCAATACCTCTACACCATCCATACCGGGCATTTTTATATCGCAGAAGATAACATCAAAATTACTACCCAGAGCAATATCCAGCCCCTCCTTACCATCGGCAGCAAGGGCTATATCATGCCCCTCAAATTCCAAAATATCTTTAAGAGTATTCCTGATACTTCTCTCATCATCAATAATTAAGACTTTCATTTTATTTACTTAAATTAGTTACATATTTTTCATATTCCTCCTGCATGGCCCCCTCTTTGAGCGAGTACGAAGATTGATACACAATCCGAGGGTTTACCCTCTCCAGCACCATTTGGGTAAACACCCACGCCAACACAATATAATCTACCCGTATAGGAGACATGCCCGGCATCTTTATCCGCTCCTGCGCAGTGGAAGCAATAAGTATCTGCCCCATTTTATCCAGCCACTCTTGCGGAAGTTCAATAGAAGGGAGCTGCTTAAAAGCACAATGATAAATTAAATCCTTAAACGTATCAAAAGACCCGGACGATCCTATAAACACAGCCGGAGAGTATTTCTCAATCTCTTTCCACAACGGCTGCAACACTCCCGCACAGTAAGAATTAAAATCATCCCTAACAACAGCCGTAACAGGCTCCCGATAATGAAACATCTCCCTCATCCTGGCCATTCCTATGGGAAAACTTTTTTTCCACAGAATCTCTTTACCGTCCGATATAATAAATTCGTTGCTTCCGCCCCCAATATCCAACATTAAAACATTCTCCCCCGCAACAAGTTTATCACTCATACTTTTCATAATCCCCTTAAAAATAAACTCCGCCTCACGCTCTCCGGGTATTACCCGCACCAATACTCCAAACGAAGAGTTGATATAATTAACAAATTCGGGGCCATTATGGGCATCCCGCACCGCCGATGTTGCATAAGGGAAAATAAAATCGGCTCCCCCCTCAGCCTGTAGAACATCCATTATATTTTTCATGGCTGCGTGAGCCGTCTTAAAGGCATCGGGAGAAATAATCCCCTTTGAAAGCCCTCCCGCCCCCAATTTTGCCGCACATTTGTATTCTTTTATGTATCTGCACTCCGCTGGAGAAAACTCCGCCAGAAGGAGGTTAAAAACATTCGTACCCAGATCCAATACCGCTACTCTCATAAATCTCACTGCTCTATTTAAATTTTTATTTCCTACAAAGATAACTTATTTGTACTTTTGCCCTATGGAAAATTCTAAAATAATTATAGCCGTTGACGGCCACTCGTCTACAGGCAAAAGCAGCTTTGCAAAAATAATTGCGCAGAGGCTGGGATATATATATGTTGATACCGGCGCATTATACCGTGCCGTCACCTATTTTGCCTATTACAACGGCTTTATTGACAACAAATGCAAAATAGATAAAGAAAACTTAAAAAAAACTCTCAGTTGTAATCTTATAACATTCCGTCCCGACAAAGACGGTCAATCGGAAACCTATCTCAACGGAGCCAATATAGAGAAACAAATCCGCACATTGGAGATTTCCAACAAGGTAAGTTACATTTCCGCACTCCCTTTTGTACGGAATTTTGTAGATTGCCTTTTGCATAAAATAGGTCGGGAGAAAGGAGTTGTAATGGACGGACGCGATATTGGAACGGCTGTTTTCCCCAATGCCGAACTAAAACTATTTATGACGGCATCGCCACAAATAAGGGCCCAGAGACGCTTTAAGGAGATTCAGCAGGCCGGCGGCAAAGAGAGTTTGGAAGAGGTACTTAAGAATCTGAAAGAGCGCGATCATATAGACGAAACCCGTGCCGTTGCCCCGCTTGTAAAAGCTCCCGATGCTATTTTGTTGGATAACAGCAATATGACCATTCCGGAGCAGTTTGTTTGGTTGAATAAGATACTCCTTGATAAGTTCAATCTGCATCTACAATAATGATGTTAAATATTGAGATAGATTCGGGATCGGGGTTCTGCTATGGGGTGATACGGGCGGTGGAGAAAGCAGAAATTAACCTCAGAGAAAAGGCGGAGGGTAATCCGGGGCAAAAGCCGCAACTTTACTCGCTGGGATCTATCGTACACAATAACTCCGAGCTGGAACGGCTACACAAAATAGGACTTACCGTTATTGATACACCCCGGATGGAACAGCTACATGACACCACCGTTCTTATAAGAGCACACGGCGAGCCCCCCACCACCTACTCTATTGCCGCAGAGAGAAATATCACCCTCATAGATTGTACCTGCCCTGTAGTTCTGAAACTACAGGAACGGATACGGGAGACCTACAAAGCAATTCATGCTCTTCCCAACACTTATCAGGCAAGCAAAGGGCAAATTGTGATTTTTGGAAAAACCGGTCATGCAGAGGTGAACGGCTTGGTGGGACAAGTGCACGGCGATGCCGTGATTGTGGATTTACCGGGGAAACGGGAATTCTCAGAAAAGGCGGATGACCATTCGATTGGAATGGACAAAATTGATTTTCTCCGCCCCATTCACATATTTTCCCAGACAACCAAAGACCCTATTGAGTACGAACAAATCTGCCAAATAATTCAAGAACGTATTATGGAAGCGGGAGGCAATATTGAAAACCTAAAGGTGCACAACACCATCTGCAAACAGGTGGCCCAACGACACACCAATCTTGTAAATTTTGCCCGTACCCATTCCGTAATCATTTTTGTAAGCGGCAGAGAGAGCTCCAACGGCAAGGTACTCTATGACCTATGTAAATCGGTCAACTCCCGTTCCTACCACATTCAAAACGTAACCCAGATTCAGTCCGGCTGGTTTACAGACGGCGATTCCGTTGGAATCTGCGGTGCCACCTCTACCCCAAAATGGCAACTGGAGGGGGTACAGGAATATCTCCGGCGAGAAACGCATCGTTAAGTTAAACAGCTATCTTACTAAAAAACAGCCGGTATCCCAAATTGGGCGTACCGGCTATTTTAAGAAACTATGGAAGAGACTATTTAAGCCTTATACCATCCATGCAGAAATAAGGGGCGGTTTTGAGTTGACCGTTGGCAGCTTTCTCGGAACCATCAAGGGTAAAGACAACTTTATCAACTACGCCAAGGGATGATAAATCCCATTTAGCCCAAAAGTTTTGAATAATATCCCATTTATCATAGGGAACTACGGTTGCAACACCCGGTCTTACGGCAAGGTAATATTCAGATTTTGCAGTCATTTTGCCGGCATTATAACCAATAGCAATAACTTTAAAATAGCCGTTACCTTTACCTGTCACTTTATCTTTAGGCGGCATTCTGGAATATGCTTCTCCTTGTCCAAAGTTATAATAATCGGGAAGATTCCAAACATCATATTTCTTTGTACTTGGATCTGGCAAATTGGGGTTTCTAACTACAGACAGCTTCCCATCTACCATAGGCTCATACACATTGGTAGCTTCATTAAGATTACCTGAGAATACAGAGCCATAAGTCATTGCTAAATAATTAAATGTACAGTTAGCAATAATAACATGTTCAACTACTCTTGGACGATCTATTGTAAAGAAAGCCTCTTCTCCCTCTACCCTTACAACTGTAAAGTTTTTTAATTGATTTGGGTAAGAGCCAGAATAAACAGAAAATAGCGAAGAATCTGTAGCCTCCTGTAATAACTGTTTAGTTGGATTTTTAACTCCATGATTTATAGATACACACCAAGGATAAGACCTATAATTCTTATTTGAAAGGGCAAATCCGGTATGGGTTCCATCGGCATTTTTTTTGGCATTAAATGTTATAGCACCATCATTATAAGCACGTGCTGTAAACGGAGCGTCTAATTGAACAAATTGCAGTTCGGGCACCTCTATATCAATGCTATTCTCTTCTTTGTTAAAAGTAACATCATTCGGAAAATCTAACGTTTTCTTTTTTATCTCATCACTGCAAGAAGATAATACTATACATCCAAAAGCCAATAATGTAAATATTTTATTTAGTTTCATTTTATTCATATTTTAATTTGTACTCCAAATTATATTAATCTTGTCCCGGATTTTGCATTCCGGCTATAGCCTGATTATAAATCATTTCTATATGAGGAATAGGAAATTGGCGTTTCGTTTTATCATAATGAAAATCTGGTCCTTTTATCTCTTCCATATATGAATGGCCGTTTTTATTTATCCTTAACGAGGCATAGTATTCACATCCATTTTCAAAAATCAGCTCTTTACAATACTCTTGAAAAAGTATATCCCAAAACTCTTGTGCATGAGCAGGAGTTGATATTTGATCTAATTTAGGAGTAGTTCTCTTGGCTCTAAACATATTAATAGGAGCAATCGACTCTGCCAAAGAGGCACCTGTCCTAGCACGTAATTCTGCTTGCATAAGATAAAGTTCGGGAACACGCATTAAATATACAGCATATTTTTCATCTATAGGATCTATCTTACCGGCATACATTCCTTTTCTATAAATTTTGGTCCATGTCCACGCATAAGTATTGTCCCATGTATCAGGTTTTCTGGCCATACCTGTTGCAACATACCACCTTGGATCCTCTCGCATCCACTCAATACCGTATTTTAATCCACATACGGCATCTACAATAAAATTTGTAAAGTAATTAGACCCAAGATAATAACAACAAGCATATCCTGCGTTATAAGATCTATTAGCATCATCTTCCAAATACCGCACAAAAATATTTTCCTTAGAATCCCACGATTGAGCAAAATGTTCTACCATACTTCCTTGTACAGCTACGTCTGAAGGGAGCGAAGAGATACATTCATCAATTAATGTTTTTGCTGTTTTAATATCATCGGCAGAATTCCTTTCTGCACCCCTAATTAAAAGAAGTTTTGCTTTATAGGCTTTTGCAAAAAATTTAGAAGCAGTTTTTGCCGAGTTAAATTTATCAGACATATTTGCGATAGCATAATCTATATCTTCAAAAATTTTCTTCCAACTCTCCCCTACACTTATCCTTGGTTGATTCGTATTTGCAACATCAGCAGTTTTATCTCTATAAACCACTCCGTATTTACTATCATCGGTATCCCACCATAATCCATAGTTAAGTAATAAAATAGAGTAAGCATAGCCTCTTAGCAATTTTGCCTCCCCTATTAACTCGTTTTTTGCAGTGGCGGTTGGAAATGCTGCATCAGGAACATTAGGAATTCCATTTATAGCCAAATTTGCTGCATTAATCATTCTATAAGCTGTTCCCCAATAGTTCGCAGGGGAGTCACTTTGAGTATACTCATATCTATTATCCTTTTCCAATTTATCAAATAGTCCAGACCTATTTGCATAAGAAGTACTTAATGCCATATTAAAGTTGTCTCCGGGCATAAAAATCCCATAAATTCCGTTTACAGACTGTACAGCATTTGAATATGTTGTCATTGCTTTGTCAACATCCCATTGATGTCTAGGAGATTCGTTTAAAAAATCGCCACAAGAGAAGTAAGTTAAAGCTACAACCAATAATATTATAAAATTTATTTTTTTCATATTTAACCTCTATTTAAAAGTAAATTTAATACCTAATGTAAATGTCCTTGCAGATGGATATGTACTATAATCTACGCCTTGAGTAGCTTTCATAGTAGTTTCAGTTGAAAAGTTACCTTGTGGGTCAAACCCAGGATATCTAGTTAGAGTAAATAAGTTGGAAGCATTAAAATTGAGCTCTATATTTTCAATTATTGAACTCCCAAAATACTGTTTTCCAAACTTATAGCTTGCATTTAAGGCACTTAACCGTAAATACGATCCATCATACAACCAATTGTCATGTACTAAGTACTGGGAATAATCGTCCGTAACTGAAGACCCATTACAGCCGTCTCCAAAAGGAGTTGCATTTGGCAAGGTTGATGCATTATATGGAGAATTATACACGGCAGACCTCCCTGCAATTTTATTAGACTGATTGTAATTCCCTGTATAATCAACGTCACTCATAGGCATATACCATAACCTTTTATTACCGATAGAATATGTAAAAGTGGCTCCAAAATTAAAGTTTGATCCTATATATATTTGCAGCCCAAAGCCACCAAATAATTTTGGCACACTAGATCCTAGCACCGTAGCATCATCAGGGGTAATTTTACCATCCCCATTTAAATCTTGCACATATATATCGCCATCAGATTCTTGGGCATTCCTATACATTATTTGCCCCCCTGTTTCAGTTCTGTCTTTTAATGCAGTAACTTCTTCTGCAGAGCCAAATAACCTATGATTAGTTTTATAACCCCACCATTGCCCAACCTCTTCACCAATTTTTATTCTTGAAAATTGCGGATAAATCTCCTCTAGAGAATTATTAAAATTTTTTATTTTAGACTTATTCTTTGATCCATTGGCATTTACTGTTAATTGCCATTTTTGATTCTTTACAATATCTACATCAATAGAGAATTCTAGACCAGCCGTCTTTGTCATTGCAATATTAGAGTTCATTCTAGTAAATGCTGAACTTGGTGACAATCCCTCCTCGTAAATTAAACCTTCCGAATCTTTCATATAATACCCCAAAGTAGCTCTAATTCTAGATTCCCAAAACTCCATCTCTAAAGCTAAATCAGTCATATATGATTCTTCCCATTTAAGACCATTATTTCCTATATTACTTGGATATATTCCCGGGTTACCATTGTATTTATTGGAACCCACCATTGTCATCCAATCATAGTATCCTAAATTTTGAGAACCGGATTTACCATAGCTTGCCCTTAATTTTAAATGGGTAATATTCCTTCCAACCCAGCCCTTTTTCATAAATTTCTCATTACTTATGGTCCAGCCTATACCTCCCGATGGAAACCAGCCCCATTTACTATCGGGACCAAATCTAGAAGAGCCGTCGTGCCTTACAGTGAATGTAGCAAGATATCTATCATCATATTTATATTGTATACGAGCTAATTGAGAAAGCATTGAATTTGCATAATAATCTTCTTGCATATCCCCCATATCCGCAGCATCATTAAAACTATTTAAAACATCATCATCAGGAAAATTAGCTGCAGACATCTTATATTGTAATTTTTGGAAGCGCTCCATAGAAACTGTACCACTGGCACTTAAATCATGCTTTCCAAATTGTTTTGCGTATACTAATGTATTATCCCAAATTTTAGTATCCGATTTAGGCCTGCCCCAAGTACGTTTACCGGTAGTGTTATGACTAGACCCTCTTCTCATATAAGATAAGGATTCACTATTTGAATAGTTAATACTCCCTCTAGAGGTAAATATGAGTCCCGGAATAATTGTCCATTCTACCTCTGCTCCACCCTGTATTGATTCTCCCGTAGAATATACTTTATTTGCTAAAGTAGTATATGGGTTTTCTGTATATTGGTCTTTTGTATATAATGTTCCATCTTCGTTATATGCGGGAAAATCGGGTCTAACTTTTTTGAGAACATCCAACATGTAATCTTTATCTGAAGAATTTCTAGTAGAACCACTGGCATTTACTCTAAATTTTAAAGCCTCACTAATTCTGGCCTCTAATCTAATCCTGCCACTAAACATTCTACTATAACCGGTTCTTACAATACCATTCATATCTTGATATGACGCAGAAGCTAAATAGCTTATATCTTTTGTTCCCCCACGTAATGTCAAATCATATTGCTGTTGAATTGGAGTTTGAGTCATTTTATCCATCCAAGGAGTATCATTGTCATAATATACATTAGGTAAATCCTTTAACATACTCTTTTTAAACTCACTTGTGTTAAGATTAAAAAATGCTTGTTCATCTAAATATTGCGTTGTAAAATAGCCAAATTTTCCAGTATTATAAAATTCTTTTCTAGTAGCAGCCCGTGTAAACTCTTTGTACTGTTCTGCATCAAAATAATCATATCCATTCATATTCATAAGTTGAAAACCAACTTTTGCAGAGAATTCCAAAGTTGGTTTCATCCCCTCTTTACCACTTTTGGTTGTTACCACAATAACTCCATTAGCAGCACGGGATCCGTAAATTGCAGTTGAGGAGGCATCTTTTAATATATCAATACTCTCAACATCATTAAGATTTAAAGAATATAGTACATTAGATACACTCCCCGATACTCCTGCATTATATTCCGGAATACCATCAATAACCCATAACGGTTGGTTATCTCCGCTCAATGATGATTGTCCTCTAATAATAACCGACACCGGAGAGGTTGGAGAGGCCGATTGAATCTGTACATTTACACCGGCAGCTTTACCTTGCAATAGAGAAGATACGTTGGCGCCCATTGCTGCAGCCTTAATATCTTTCGTTCCCATATGAGAAATAGAGCCTGTTACATCTTTTATTTTCTGAGTATTACCATATCCAATCACAACAGCTCCTTCCAATGCGATGGCATCTTCTGCCATAATAATATTGGTTAAAGTTGATAAGTTCTTGGTAACCTCTTTTTGTTCTGTTTTAAAACCTATAAAGGAGTATTGCAGCTTATTACCCTCTTTTACATCAATGGAATAATTACCGTCTAAATCGGTAGTTGTTCCATCTTTTGTATTAAGGACTGCTACATATACTCCCATTAAGGGTTCCCCTTTATCATCGGTTACCGTACCGCGCACTTTCACCTTTTGATTTGATTGTTGCGCAGGCTCACCCTGTTTGGCCTTATCTGTACTCAATGATACCATTTTTCCAACAATTTTATAGCTTATTCCTATCTTAGGAAAAAAAGAGTTGAAAAATAAATTTAAGTTTTGATTACTTGCGTTTGCGTCTACTTTAATATCATTAACTTTTAAAGCATCTGAATAGGCAAACTCAAAGCCTGTCTGCCGTGTTACCTCTTTTAGCACATTCTTTAGAGACACATTCGTGACACTAATTGTAACATTTTGTGCCAAAAGCTGTCCGCCAAAGGCTAAAGAGAACACACATAAAAGCGTGAAAGACTTTAGTCTTTTACCAATAGTTTTTAGATTCATAAAAAATTGAAATTAGGTTGATTTATTATTTTTCTGATTTATAAGTTTCTGCTAATACAGCATAATCCTCCGCCGCTTTTTTATTTGATGACGACATAACTTTAAAATAAGAATATAAAACTTTGGAATCTATCTTATCTTTTAAAGTAACAACAGCTTTTTCTGCAATAGCCCTGTCATTATAAGATAATTCCGCAATTAAATGAGGTCTGAAAATATCCGCAATAGCAGCATAATCATCTTTTACAACACATTCTGCTATCTCGGCCAGCTTATCAGCCAATTTATCTCCATTATTAACAAATGCAAGGAGATCAATTCTTTTTTGCAAATCGGCAGTTGTGGCCCCATGAATCTTATTTGAAAGATAGCCAATCATATATTGCTTTATATATCCTGTAAGGAGAAGGTTCGTTTTATCCCTTCCAAAAGTATCATACATGATTACAATATCTTTAACAACATCATTAAATATCCCCGAATCACCTTTTGCCAATGAGGTACTTAAAAACGGCCACATATCGTGAGAATATTTTTCATACCACTTAAAAGACGAGAAATTTTCCTGAAGAAATTTATTTTGTTCCGCAATCATATATGAATTTTTTAATGCTTCCAAATAAGCAAACGCTTTATTAAACGATTTATCAGCTTCATAGGCAAGTTTCTTAGCCGCCGGAGAATTTTCTACATCCATCGCTTTTTTCACCTTTGCAATAAAACCGTCCGCATCTCCCCCTCCAACAATCCTTCCTACCTCTTTTCCGTCTGCCGATAAAATAAGAAATGTTGGATATGCCTTCACGCTAAACTTTTTAGCAAGCTCGGGACCCTCTCCCTTTTCCATATCTATTTTTATATTCACAAAATTTGCATTAAAGAAAGTTCCCACTTTTTCCATAGGGAAAATCTTCTCCGACATATTTTTGCAAGGGCCACACCAAGTAGTATAACAATCCAAGAAGACCAGTTTAGGCCCTTTTTTGTTTTTTGCGGCTTTAGCCAGAGCCTCGGAAAGAGTTCCGTGCTCAAAACTAGTTCCGATTGGTTGTTGCGCAAAAGCAACAATCGAAAGGAATAAAAATAAAACGAATGATTTTAGTCTTTTCATAATTGGGTATAATTTATCGTTAATAATAGTTTCGTGAGATTGATTCTCTACTTAAACTACACATGAGTGTTATACCCCCCTAAACTCCAAAAATTATTTTTTATAGAAAAGCGTAACTTTATTTTCGTCCAACATATAATCTACGTTCGAACAGAATTTTATAATTTCAAGAATCTGTACCAACGATTCCTGTTTAAAGCTTGCACTGAATTTTAGATGATAGATAGAAGCATCCTTAACGGTAAATTCTGCCCCGTGCCACCGTTCCAGATCACGTATAACCTGATCCATAGGGGTAAGATCAAATAAAAGGTTACCATGTCTCCATGCTCCTTGCTTTAAGGTATCTGCCTTTAGCACATGCACAGGACGTTCCTTATCCTTTAACTCAAACAATTCTCTTGGTTTTAAAACGGCCAACAACTTTTCGCCCGTACTTCCCTTGGTAAGCAAATCTATCTTCCCTTTAAATAACGTGGTTTTTGCATTCGACTCATTTTCATAAGACCTTAAATTAAACTCCGTTCCGTACACTTTTACCAGAAAGTTACGGTTGGTACTCACAATCATAGGGGTATCGGGATTGGTAACAACATTAAAATAAGCCTCTCCCGATATATACACCTCCCGGGTGGGGCCGCTGAATTTATCGGGAAAGATAATTTTGGTATCGGAATTAAGGGCAATCTTAGAGCCATCGGGAAGGGCAATTTCCCCTTTTACCCCTTTATTCGTGTAAATGGTGTGTAAATAATTATTGGGCAGGGTAGCCAGCAGTTGCCGATTCTGCAGTTCATCCTGTTTGCCGTCATTCGCTACAGACATAAGGAATATGTTTATACACAACGCAATAAGGATGGATGCCGCAATAGAAAGATAGGCAATCCGGGCAAAAGTAGTTCTTTTGTTCCGCCCCATGATTGAATCGGCAAGCTTCATCTGCTCCCCCGTAGCCTCCTGTTGAGGAAGCGACGAAAGAATATACATATCCCTCAGAGCAGAGAAATATTCCCTGTTCCGATCACTTTGGTTCAGCCACTCTATAAGCAGTTTTTTCTCCTGCACCGTGGTTTTGCCCTCAATATGTTTTATCAAAATTTTCTTATCCATACTCCCTCCATTATTAGAACACACCAGGAAGAAGCAACCCTAAACACGCCGGAAGAAATTCCTGCATATTTTTTCGCAAAATCCGTAATGCACTCATGATTCTATATTCAATATTTTTTGATGTTACCCCCTGAATACCGGCAATCTCATTATACGTAAGATTCTTAAACCGGTTCAGGCAAAAAGCCTCTTTTGTTTTTTCCGGCATGGTCTCCAATGTCTGCTGAAATCGTTTGTTCACCTCCGATTCCAATAAATATTCTATGCAAGAATCCTGCAAACAGACATAATCAATCTCCCTGTCTATACTATTCCCAATCACATAATTTTTATGCTCGGTCCGGTATTTTTCTTTTCTCAGAACATTTAGGCTTTTCCGTTTTGCAAGCACAAATAAATATGGCAACACCTCATCATCAAGCTTATCCATATTCTCCCAGACAGAGGCAAAAACCTCCTGTGCAATCCCTTTAGCCTTCTCCTGATCGTGCAAAAAGCTCATTGCATAATACACAATCTTCGAATAGTGCTGCTTGAAAATAGACCTGAATCGAACCTGATGCTGATGCATAGTATGAGAAGAATCGGACATGAATTAGTGAGGTTAAGTTTGGTGCGAATGTATAAAAAATTTAAATGCAGAACAATTTTTCTAGTTTTGTTCTCTTATTTTCAACACCACCCGCGGTCGTATTGTATCTGCCTGCATTTGCGTAATCAGCTCTTTCTTAGCCAATCTTTGAGCAATTGAATTAAAATACCCTTGCAGATTTTCTTTTAGTTGCCCGTTCTGATCAAACGAATTTCTATAATGTTTTGGTTTGGGGATAATGGAGGCCAGAAAGATGCTCTCCTCCACCGTAAGCTGTGACGGCAGTTTATCAAAATAATATCGGGAAGCCTCTCCAATGCCGTAAATTCCCGGCCCCCACTCTATAATGTTCAGATAGACCTCAAACATTCTCTCTTTAGAGGCCAGCCTCCGGCTCTCAATCAGCCACACCAGCAACGCCTCCTCTGCCTTACGGGCAAAATTTTTCCGCCTGTTCAGATAAACATTCTTAATCAGTTGCATAGAAATTGTACTTCCTCCGCGGGCAAAACGTCGCTCCTTTATATCATAAATAACAGCCTCCCGCAACGCATCGGGTCTAAATCCGTTGTGATAAAAAAACTCCCCGTCTTCGCTCTGCAACACGCTCATTTTCAAGACCGCAGAAATACTATCCAGCGGCGTAAAATACTTATAGGAGGGGCCTACCGCAAATGTACTCACCGGCTCCTCTCTCTCATAAGCCGTATAGATAAATTCCCCATTTAATTTTAGCAGTTCTCCCAATCCGTTTCCCGATAACTTAAAGTCTTTCTGCCGCACATCCATCTCAAACTTAAGACTATCCAGAGCAGCCATATCCAGATCGGCAAAAAATTTACAAGAGAGTTTCCCCTCCGCCCGCACCCCTTCCAGATTGCCGAACAATTCCGTAGGAAGTGATTCAAACAGATCGGAAGCTTCAAACCAATCCTCGTTCAACTGCGCCGTAACATGCCATTTGCCGGCATTTTGCTCACCCCTCAAATAGGGATTAAATTCCAGCTTATTAAAAATCACCCGGGAAGTGCTATCCAGCTCCACAAAATTTTCTCCAACCCGCACCTTATAAGAAATTCCGCCCCGCTTAAACGTAACAGGCTGTACGGAAACAGCCTTATGAGCAATGGTAAACCCACTCACTCTCACCCCGCCACTCAATCCAAGCACTCCGCCCCCCTCTTTGGTCTTTACCAGACGGCAAGAGAGCGTATCAAAAGAGATCATGGCCCCAAACCTGCGGTTTACATACGGAAGCTCCACGCTCCTGCTGTTCGCAGAAAACACCCTTATATCCAACTTATCAATATCATGATTCAGCTCTCCCTGCGTCTTCAGCTCCTGCATACGGCCATCCTCATTAATGAGCAAATCATCATTAAACCGCCCCTGCGCAATGGTAAGTACCGGCATAGACACCGTCACAAAATTAAGATCCTTGCGCTCCTTAACAACCAGATTGGAAAGCCGCCCGTTTTGCGGCAAAAAGCCATACGCCAGATTGAGGATACGGTTAACACTGCCGGCAAAATCCACAGGCTGCGCAGCATGATCGGGAAGCTGTTTCTGATTTACCGACAACCGCTTATCTCCCGCAAGGGTATCCTTTTCCTTCCCCGATAACTGAAATAAAAAATCATAATTGGCAACCGAATCCTGCTTGATAAAATTCACAAACAGACTGTCCATTAAAATATCTTTCACCACAATCCGCCCCATAAAAAGGGGCCAGAATCCCACCTTAACATTCAGAGAACCAAGTGTAAGCAATGTATCCCGGTTTTGCGGAACCATATAAAATCCGGTAATCCCTATTTTTGTTAAGCCGCTAAACTGCAACTTATGATACCCAATAGCAAGACCATACTTCTTCTCAGCCCCCGCAATCCTCCTATCAATCACCCCTCGCAACGCAACATTGCGGCACAAGAACAAAATAACCAATACAAGTAAAACATATTTATAACGCACTGCCAGTTCCACCGGCAACTTCATATACTTATATGCTCTCCCCTTGTACGTCGTTCCATCCCCTGTGTCACGTAATTTTATCATAGTATGTCCGTTTTACCCGCCATATATCCTCTAAAACCAGCAAGATACCAATCCTTAGAGTTATCACACCATCTGAATCCTAATATCCTCTTTAGGCCTGTCGCCGGCACCGGTTGCCGTCTGTTGTATTTTCTGTACAATATCCAGTCCCTCAATCACCTCTCCAAACACCGTGTACTGCCCGTCCAGATGCGGAGTACCCCCTATGGTTGTATAAGCCTCTTTCTGAGCAGGAGTAAGCACCTCCTGTATCTCGTTCATCTTAGCATTGGTAACAGCAAGCAACTCCTGCTGCAACTCCATCAGCCCTGCCTGATCCCGGCTTTTGCGAAGTGCCAGCACCTTCTCCTTATTCTGAGCCACCAGAGCATTAAAAATCTCCTGCTCCTTCCTACTTCTCAACTCTTTCTCCAACTGTCCAAGTTTCCCCTGACTATAAACCTCCCCCCACACAATATAAAACTGAGAACCCGACGATGCTCTATCGGGATTCACCTCATCCCCTTGTCTTGCAGCCGCCAACACCCCTCTTTTATGAAACAACTGCGGATACACAATCTCCGCCGCAATGGTATAGCCCGGGCCGCCTGTCCCCAACGATTTCCCCGCCGGAGCCTCTTTAGAGTGCGGATCTCCCGCCTGAATCATAAATCCTTTTATCACCCGATGAAAAATAGTCCCATCGTAATACTTCTCCTTTACAAGTTTTAGAAAATTATCTCTGTGCAAAGGAGTCTGGTCATACAACATCACTTTTATATTGCCCAGCGTGGTCTTAATTGTAACTAGATTGCTCATATCTCTATTTTATTTGGGCTCAAATATAAAAAATTATATCCCTATTTCAATTCTGAATTTCCCAAAGGTACTAATAATTTTATCACCATATATCTAAATTTTATATCTTTGCAATTTAATTTCAAGTAACAACTAATATAAAACAATATATGGCAACTACAGCAGATTTTAAGAACGGATTATTTTTCAACTTTAACGGCAGACCATGTCAACTGACCTATTTCCAGCACGTTAAACCAGGCAAAGGTCCGGCTTTTGTAAAAACAAAATTCAAAAACCTGGAGAATGGTAAAACCTTGGAGAATACATTTAATGCAGGTGAGAAAATTGAGACAATTACCGTAGAAAGAAGACCTTACCAGTTTCTATATAAAGATGAAGCAGGTTACAATTTTATGCACATAGAAACTTTTGAACAGATTCATCTGGAAGCAGATTTTGTAGACAATGCAGACCTTATGAAAGAGGGACAAAGCGTAGAGATGATGTTCCTTGCAGACGAAGAAAGATGTCTTACCTGCGAACTTCCGCAATTTGTAGAATTAGAGGTTACCTATGCAGAACCTGCGGTTAAAGGCGATACAGCCTCTACCAACGCCCAAAAACAAGCAACGCTTGAAACCGGTGCAATCATTATGGTGCCGCTATTCATTAACCAAGGTGAAAAAATTAAAGTTAAAACAGAAGACAGAAGTTACGGAGAACGTGTAAAATAATATTTTACAACGCTATACAGACGGCATTTATTAGGTGGGAAGAGCTTAATAAATGCCTTCTTTACTTATTCTTATCCCCCTATTTTCTACACAAAAACCAATACTATGAAAAAACTACTCTTAATCCCCGTTTTATTCCTCTTTCTTGCCTGCATCCATACCTCGTGCGACTCCTACTCAGACAATGAGATAGACTCTCTGATTGCAGAAGGTGAATACCACGATGCCACAACTGCTATTAAATTAAAAATAGCAACCGATTCACTCTCTCCCGACGAAATCTACGCCTTACTTTTTAGAATCGAGATTATGGAGAGGATAAGAAAAGACTTTACCAAAGACAGGGCCACCGTCCTAGCCTATATCAAAGAGTATTACCCGGCCGTAACGGATGAAGAAATAGCCGCTTGGGAAGCATCCGGTGCTCTTGAATACAAAATGATTGACGGGGTAAAAAAGTACTTCTACAATGCCCCTCGCAACCTATTCCGCATCAGTAAAGAGGCACAGGCCCACTGGAAAGAAATAAACGGCAGACAATCCGACTCTCTGGATAAATTTCTAGGAAACTACATTCCACGAGTTATAGCATCTGCCCAACCCGCACAATCTGCACAGCAAGCCTATGCACGGCAATTTGCACAGGCAACACAACCACTGAAAGCTGCGCCACCCATCCCGGGCAGTCCCTACGAGCATTTCACCATGCCCGTAACCATGAAAATAAAATACTCCATTACCGTAAAACCCAACGAAGTACCTGCCGGTGAAATCATACGGGTCTGGATGCCTTACCCACGCAACGCCGCACAGCAGAAAAACATCACATTGCTGGGTACGTCACAGCCGGAATACATTATCTCTCCCGATACTTACCCCCACAAAAGTCTATACATGGAGCAGAAAGCCGTAAAAGACAGTGCTGCCACATTCTGCTACCAACTCAGCTACACCTCTTACAATCACTGGTTTGACTTTAAACCGGAAGATATAAAACCATACAATAAAAACAGTGAGATCTATAAAAAATACACCGCAGAAAGAGAAACTCATGTCATCTTTACAAAAGAGATCAAGCGGCTCACCGACAGCATAGTAGGCTCCGAGCAAAATCCGTATCTGAAAGTCGTCCGCATTTTTGACTACATCGCACAAAATTACCCATGGGCAAGTGCCCGCGAATACTCCACAATCAGGAATATACCCCAATATGTCATCGAGAACAAACACGGCGATTGCGGCCAGCAAAGCCTCCTGTTCATTACCATGGCCCGCTACGCCGGCATCCCTGCCAAATGGCAGAGCGGCTGGATGATGCATCCGGGCGAAGAGAACCTGCACGATTGGGCAGAGGCCTACTTCCATGGTATTGGCTGGGTTCCCGTAGACCAATCATTCGGACACGTCTATCAGGCCGGCCTCCTACAAGATGCCGCCCAAGCCAACGACAAAGTCTACCATTACTTCACCCGCGGCCTGGATGCCTACCGCTACATCGTGAACGATGATTTCTCCGGCCGCTTCTACCCCGCCAAAACCTATCCCCGCAGCGAAACCGTAGACTTCCAGCGCGGCGAAGTAGAAACCCTCCACGAGAATCTCTACTTTGGACGATGGAGATACAAAATGGAGATAGAATAGAAAGGAATAAGAACAAACTATCTGTTTTTAAGTTCTTGTTACTCAGCTATTTTCCGCACCAGATTAATCCCATCCCGCAGCGGTAGAATAACATTTTCTACCCGGGGATCGTTTTTTATCATTTCATTAAACTCATAAATTCCGGTGGTTTGGGCATCGGTGGGAAGAGGATTGGCGTACACTTTGCCGTCCCAAAGGACATTATCGGCAATAATATAACCGCCCGGATTCACCATATCAAAAACCAGATTATAATAACTGCAATATTCTCGTTTGTTGGCATCTATAAAAACCAGATCATATTTGCGGCCGCTCTCCTTTAGTATCCCTATCGTTTCTTTGGCATCCCCCAGATGCAGCCTTATTTTACAGGAAAGGCCGGCACGCTCATGTGCCAACAGAATAAGATCCTCCAGCTCGTCATTGAGTTCCAAAGAATCCAGAATCCCCTCCTCACGCAATCCACGCGCAAGACAAATAGCTGAATATCCGGTAAATGCCCCTATTTCCAATACGGCAGCGGGGGCAATCATGCGAGAGAGCAACTCCAGCAACTTCCCCTCAACGGGGCCGCAAAGCATCCGGGCATGATTCGTACGCAAATGTGTCTGTTTTTCCAGCCATGCAAGAACCTCATCCTGATCGCTTGAATATTTTTTAATATAACTATATTCTTCCATATATATATTGTCTGGCAATTAATAATACATCGGCACACCTTAGCCATACTGCGGCCCGCTTAACAATACACCAGTATACTCATCCTATCCCAACAAAGTACCTCACGGGCCACCTCTTGCAGTTGTTCTGCCGTAATCTCTTCTATCTTGGCACGTATCTGGTTAAACGTGTTAATCCGCCCATACACAATGAGCGATTTTCCCATAGACAAACATTGTGATTCCGCATTATCCTGAGCAATGGAAAGCTGCCCGAACAGCTGTTTTTTTGCCGCTTTTAATGCACTATCGGAGAGTTTTACGGCAACCATTTTGTCAATTTCCTGCCGGGTAAGTTCCAGACATTTTTTCACATCTGCTTTATCACAACCAAAATAAACGGTAAAGATTCCCGTATCGGCATACGGAGTATAACCCGCCTCTACATTATATACCAGCGCATTTTTTTCCCGCAACGTCATGTTCAGACGGGCATTGGAAGCCGGGCCTCCCAAAATATTGGTAAGGATGGACAGCGCAAGCCTCTTCTGTTCAAAACAAGAATAAGCAGTTGTCCCCACCATACAATGTGCCTGATGATTCTTCTTACTGATCTCCGTATAAAAATTCTCCCCAAACGAGGCAAGTTCTATAAAATTCCGGCCCGTAATACCATCCGATCCGGCAACAATATCTCTTTCGGTACCACCAAACTCCCCTACAACATTCTGCTCTCCGCCACCGTTCTCTCCGGCCGAACACCCCTCTCCCTCGGCAACAACCAGCACCTGCACCTCCTCTTTATAATATTTAGCCAGCGATTTCTCAATCATAGCCACCACTTTGTCGCTCTCAATATCGGCAACAACGGTGAACCCCATTTTTGAGGGGACAAAATTATCGGTGAGATACTTTTTAAGAATAGCCGAATCAATCCTTTTTAAGGTTTTTTTCTCCCCAAGAATAGGCATACTCAACGAATGAGACCCAAATAGAAGTGTCTCAAACTGATCATAAATAGCCTCGGACGGAGCATCTTTATACGAAACAATCTCATCCAAAATGACCTCCCGCTCCTTTTCCAGTTCCTTAGGGGGAAACACAGAGGTAAACGCCATTTCAAGCAACAGATCTACAGCATGATACAAATCTTCCCGTAAAACCGTAGCCTGCAATACGGTCTCTTCTTTGGTGGTATAAGCATTCAGTTCACCCCCCACCTTCTCCAACGCATTATTAATACTGGTTGATCCGCGGTTCACGGTTCCCTTAAAAACCATATGCTCGGTAAAATGCGCCAGACCATTATAATACGGCTCCTCATCCCTTGTCCCAACCCCGGTGGTTAAAGCACAATATGCCACAGGCGATTGAACTTGCTTCACCGATATTTTAAAAATCTCTTTTCTCACAAAACTGTTCAAATTTATTAATCTCATTCTTTTACACTCTTTCACTACTCTTTTTTAAAACACAATCGCTCTTATATCCTCTCTTGAGAATCCTCTTGGATTCTTGGCTGAAACTTTCTGTTTTTTATAATAAAACAACTCATTTCCGTCTGTACTTATTAACATTTTATAACAATAGGAACCCTGCTGCTCCACAGAAGGGGCAATTGACAATGTCACTACCGTTTTTGAATCCTTATTCAAAAGTGCCTGATCGATCTGACTCTCATCCACAATCGTAATCCCCTCTTTCAGAAGAGACTCCGCCTGGCTTCTGCTTAACAGCTCAGACAAATCATTCTCATTAATCAGCACCTGCTTGTTTTTAAGTTCCCCAAGCCTGTTTGCGTACCAGGCAATTCCAAGATGCGCCGCAATCTTTTTCTTTTGCACCCTTAGCACATGCGCCTGAAAAATTTTAACATAAGCATCTATAAAAGGGACAATAACCCCCTCGCTGTCATCCACCGGTTGAAAAGGCAACGATAAAATATCGGCCATCTGATCTACCCCCTTAACGGTAGCAGGCCCCCCCTTTAGCAAAGAGAGAAACTCAATCCCCGGCTCCCGCTCTTTTTTAAAAATACCTTTTACCCTCACTAGAAAATAATAAGAAGTATCTCCTTTTATTTTTTCAAACTCATCCAGATTACAAAACTGATAATCAGATAGTTCCCAACCTTCCTCAACAGCCTCTTTTAGTGCAAGATCGGCCATGGAGTTATTTTCGAGTACCACCATAAGTGTTTTATAATTAAAATCTTTCAGACTTTCTTTCTTATTAAATAAATCAATCTGGGCATGAGCCTCACTCAGTGCAGACAACATCATTATTACTATTGCACAGGCATAAAATCCAATTCGTTTCATAAGTTTCCTTTATTTTATTAATCGTTAAAACTCTGCAAAATTAGAAAATATTCTTACTTTTGTAGGCATATGGAAAAATTCATTGTATCGGCACGTAAATATAGGCCAAATAACTTTACCTCGCTCATAGGACAGGAAAGTATTGCCGTAACTCTTAAAAATTCTATTAAGAGAGGGCAACTGGCACATGCATATCTATTCTGCGGGCCGCGCGGAGTGGGAAAAACCAGCGCTGCCAGAATATTTGCAAAAACCATCAATTGCTTAAATCCCGGCGAAGACCTGGAGCCATGCGGAGAGTGCGAATCCTGCAAATCCTTTGCACAAGGGCGTTCCTACTGCATTCACGAGCTGGATGCCGCCTCCAACAACTCGGTAGACGATATCCGCCTGCTAACAGAAAAAGTACAAATTCCACCGCAAATAGGAAAATACAGCGTATACATTATAGATGAGGTGCATATGCTCTCCTCCTCTGCATTTAACGCATTCCTTAAAACGCTGGAAGAACCACCTGCACATGCAATTTTCATTCTGGCAACCACCGAGAAACACAAAATTCTCCCAACCATATTAAGCCGTTGCCAAACCTACGATTTTAACAGAATTTCCATAGAGGATATTGTAAAAAACCTCACCGATATTGCAAAGAAAGAGGAGATTACCATAGACTCCGGCTCCCTACACGTTCTGGCCTCCAAAGCAGACGGAGCCATGCGTGATGCCCTCACCCTGTTTGACCAGGCAGTTGCTTTCTGTGGGGCCACAATTGAATATAGTGCGGTCATTAAAAATCTGAATGTACTGGACTACGACTACTATTTTAATATGATTGAGTGCTCCCTCTGCGGCAACTTTGCCAAATCACTCCTGCTTTTTGACGAGATACTTTCAAAAGGTTTTAACGCCTTATACTTTATAACCGGCTTGGGTTCGCATTTGCGCAACCTGCTTATCTGCAAAGACAGCTCCACCCTAAAATTATTGGAAATGGACTCCGTCCTCACCAATAAATACACCCAGCAAAGCCAGCGGTGTTCCATTCGCTTTTTATACGAAGCCCTTGCCAACACCACCAAATGTGAAGCCGATTACCGCCTGAGCAATAATCAGCGGCTATTGGTTGAGTTTCTGCTAATAAAACTAACCCAGATACAGCAGCAGGCAACAGTGCAAACGGCATCTACCGCTCAATCTGTCCCACCTGCGTTGGCAACTGCATCCGGCCCGGCAACAGGAACATCTGCTCAAGCAACAGGAACACCGGCCGTTCCGGGAGTTTCCTTAGAAAATCAATCTGCGGCGGTTTCAACTTCGGCTTCGGAACAAGCTGCAGCCCCAACTTCGGCTCCCGGTAAAGCTCCGCAGCAGAATCCCGATAAACCATCGGGAGGCGGCCTTTCCATCAAAAACATCATCAAGAAAGCACAGTCAACTCCGGCAGCGGTTTCCCACAAAATCATAACAACGGCAAATGAAGAAGTGACTCCCGACAAACTAAAAACAGCATGGGAAACCATGTGTCAGGCAGAGACTTCTTTTCCCCGTTTGGCAACGGCTCTCAAACAAACGGAACCATACTTGTCCGACGATAAATTATCGGTAATCTTTTATGTAGGAAATAGTGCCCAACAGATCTGGATTGAGAAAAATTCACTTCCGCGCCTTACCGGATTTCTGCAAAAAGAACTTAGAAACGGGCAACTCAAACTGCTGGTGCAGGTAAAAGAGGTGGAGGCTGCGGAGAAAAAATTATACATGCCGCAGGAAAAGGCAGAGTTTTTGTTAAAGAACAATCCCGAACTTCAGGAACTAAGAAAAGACCTGGATCTGGATATTAAATAAAATTAGATAAATATGCGTTTGTACTGTACCAATCTGGTAAAGAAATATGGAACAAGAACCGTTGTAAAAGGGGTTTCATTTGATGTTGAGCAAGGTGAAATTGTGGGTCTTCTGGGACCGAACGGAGCCGGAAAAACCACAAGTTTCTATATGATTACCGGACTTATAAAGCCCAACGGCGGTAAAATATTTCTTGATAATGAAGAGATTACATCACTTCCCATGTACAAACGATCACAAAGGGGGCTTGGATATCTTGCCCAAGAAGCATCTGTCTTTAGAAAGCTGAGTGTAGAAGACAATATTATGTCGGTGATGGAACTTTCCAATCTCACCAAAGAACAACGCAAAGAACGGCAGGAAAATCTCATACAGGAGTTTCGGCTGGAAAAAGTGAGAAAAAGCTACGGAATCCAGTTATCGGGAGGAGAAAGAAGAAGATGTGAAATTGCCCGTGCCCTTGCCGTAGACCCCAAATTCATCCTTCTGGACGAACCGTTTGCCGGCGTAGACCCCATTGCCGTAGAAGACATCCAGCACATTATTGCCAAACTTAAAACAAAAAACATAGGGATCATCATTACCGACCACAACGTCCACGAGACTCTGGCCATTACAGATCGCGCCTACCTTCTCTATGAGGGAAGTATTCTGGAAAGCGGTACCGCAGAGCAACTTGCCAACAACCCCGATGTTCGTAAAAAATACCTCGGACAGAACTTCGAACTCAGAAAAGCCGTCCTCCACAAACGAGCCGAAGATATTGAAGAGCTTCCGACTCCCCCTGCCACACCCGTCCCCTCTACCCGGGATTCCTCCACCTCATCCGCTACGGCCGTGCACGTCCCGGACACCTACACCACCAAAGCCGCCGATTTAGAGAAAATGCGCTAGCTCACCTAGCGTAGCACCTCCAGCATACTATTCAGATGCCTCTGTGCATCCAGACTATCCATTTGATTACGGTAGCCGGTCATGCAACTCTTAAAGGCTTCCATATTTCTTTTGGAAACAGGCTCTATACTGGGACTCTCCATAGTAAGAGGATTAATAGGCTTGCCGTTCTTATGCACTCTAAAATCCAGATGAGGGCCGGTAGACATCCCCGTACTACCAACATAAGCAACAAGTTGACCCTGTTTTACCCGTTGTCCTACTTTTAACCCCGCAGCAAAACCTTTCAGATGCATATAAATAGTAGTATAAGCCGAATTATGTTTTATCTTAAGGGTATTTCCTCCTCCGCCCGACCATCCTTTGGAAACAATCACGCCGTCACCTAAAGAAACCACAGGAGTTCCGCTTGGAGCAGCATAATCGACACCGGTATGCGGTCTTACAATTTTAAGAACGGGATGTCTGCGAGCATAGGTAAACCCGGAACTGATTCTGGTAAAATTAAGAGGAGCTTTCAAAAAGGCTTTTTTCAAACTCTCGCCCAGTTCATTCCAATATTTGCTCCCTTTCTCCTCTTCCTGAAACCTCACAGCCTTAAACACTTGCTTATCATGCACAAACTCCACGTAATAAATATGACTTAATCCTATCATCTGTTCCTCATGCACCAGTTCGTCATACATTACTCTAAAAGAATCCCCCTTCTGCAACCCAAAAAAATCAATTGTACAATCATAAATATCGGAGAGATTTAAGGCAAGCTGAACCGGAGCCCCTGCTGCCTGCACATCATTCCACAACGATGATTGAATGGTAACTTCCGTAAATTTTTTCTCCGCCACAATCTCTTTCTGATAAATTTTCGCATAAACGGAATCCTTTAAAGAGAACAAAACGGTAGAGACTTTATCTACTTCATAAATAAAAAAAACAGGCTTTCCAAGGGTATCATTCTCTGGAAAAACCCCCTCCTGCACCACGATGCTATCCGGTTTTTCATACAACACCTCATATGCATTTCCGGTCTTTAATTTTGCTATGTCAAACACCCCTTTACTCACCTGAATGACCCCTTGAATATCGTTTGCAGAAGCTCCTAATTTAAGCAGGAGCGAACCAAAGAAATCCCCCCTCTCAATCTCCCCGTTTTTCACAAAATAATTATTTACATCTATACCGTATTTATTAACAGATGGAGCCATAGGCAAATTAGCCTCGTCAGAATTGCTATTATTTGAATATGAACAGCTTAAAACAATAGCTGCTACTAAAAAGTACAGGATATTTTTCATTTTTATTTATTTTTGACATCTAAAGGTAATGTTATTTTTTATGTTGTTTATAATTTCGTGGAAAATTTTGTAAAAAAATGTAATAAATTGGAAAACTTTACATAATTTTGCAGTAACCAAAAAACCAGAAGAAAGACGCAACAAAAATGGCAAAATTTATAGGTGAATATTGTGTAAAAATAGATGACAAAGGGAGGTTGATATTTCCCTCTGCCTTTAAATCTGTTTTTGCCCATCAGGAACAGCTCTCTTTTGTTGTGAAAAAAAATCTTTTTGAGAATTGTCTCGATATGTACACGTATCAGGAGTGGGAGAAAGAATCGGAAAAAGTAAAGGAGAGATTAAATTTTTTCAATAAGGAACATACCCGGTTCTGGAGGGAATATATGAGGGATCGGGCTATGGTAGAGCCCGATGAAAAACTGGGGAGAATTTCAATTCCCAAAAAACTTCTTGCAGCGATAGGGGCAGAAAAAGAGATCGTATTTGCCGGTAACGATCATAAAATTGAAATCTGGGCAAAAGAGGCATACGATGACAAACGGATGGAGCAGCAGGATTTTGTTTCGCTGGCTGAAAAAATTTTAGGATAAGCAAGAAGGTGTAATAATAATTTTTAGGATAAATTATGTCTGAGTATCATATACCGGTTTTATTGGACGAGAGCGTTTGTGCACTTGCTATCGACGAACATCCCAACGGAGTATTTGCCGATGCAACATTCGGCGGAGGGGGACACAGCAGAGAGATACTTTCCAGGCTTGGCAAAAATGGTAAATTAATAGCCTTTGACCGTGATAGCGATGCGTTAAGCAATGCACCAAACGACAACAGGCTTATTTTAGTGCATAATAATTTTAGGTTTATTCAGAATTTCGTAAAATTTCATACAGTAGAAAGATTGGATGGGATTCTGGCAGATTTGGGCGTTTCATCCCATCAGTTTGACACCGGAGAGAGAGGATTCTCTTTTCGATTTGATGCTCCGCTGGATATGCGGATGAATCAATTGGCAACTAAAAGTGCGGCAGACATAGTAAACAGCTACCCGCAAGAGGAACTGGCAAAAATATTTAGAATCTACGGAGAGGTAGACAAACCGTGGAAAGCGGCAGAACTCATATGCAGTGCAAGGGAGATTGCCCCTATCCAAACAACGGGTGATTTGAGTAAAGCACTCAGCAGGCTTTATAACAACTTTACCGAACATAAATTTTTAGCCAAACTCTATCAGGCATTACGGATAGAGGTAAACATGGAGATGAGGGCACTGGAAGATTTTCTTACCGGAGCACTTGCCTCATTAAAACCGGGGGGAAGATTATCCATTATCACCTATCATTCGCTGGAAGACAGGATGGTAAAAAATTTTCTGAAAGCAGGAAATATAGAGGGGGAGATAAAAAAAGATTTTTACGGGAAAAGCGAATCGCCGTTTGAGTTGATTACAAAAAAACCCATTATTCCGTCAGAGGATGAAATAGGGGGTAACACACGTAGTAGAAGTGCAAAATTAAGGATTGCAGAAAAAATATAACAAAAATGGGAAGCGAAAAAGGAAAAGAGAGTAAAGGATTTAGCATTACAGGTGATATCCTTGGAGGTCAGTTTCTTACAAGACAGAACATGACCAGCCAATGGTTTTTCATCCTCTACATTTTTGCTCTGGTGCTTCTCTACATCACTATTAACCTTGGTGTAGAAAAAACCCAGTTAACCCAACGAAGAAATCAACGAGAACTCAAGAACCTCAAGGCAGATTATACCAGCAAGGCTGCTAAGTTACAGTACCAAAGCAAACGAGGTGAAATTGAGGCAAAATTAATAGACCAAGGATCGGCACTGCAAAAACCGGTACACCCCGCAAAACTAGTAAACCAAAAATAGACCCCGCAACACCATGAACGGTATTTTTAAAAAAATTGCATTTCTGTACAAGATGTTTGTATTAATGGCATTCTGTGTCATTCTAAAAATCATCTATATGCAATTCATATCCCCTACCGAGATTAAAGCAGAGGATATCTCCTACCGGAACGAGGTAATTGAGGCACTCCGCGGAGACATTCAGGCAAGAGACGGACGTCCTTTGGCAACATCAGTACCTTATTATCAGGTAAGAATCGATTGTACTGTTTCGAATCCCGATACATTTAAGAATCATGTAGCCGGCCTGGCACAGGCCCTTGCAACGTTCTTCCAGAACAAAACGGCAGCCCAATACAAAGCAGAGCTGGTACAAGCAAGAAAAGATGGAAAACGATACAAAGCACTGGGAAACAGATTGGTGGATTATGCAGAGCTGGCACAGATTAAAAAATTCCCTATATTAAGACTGGGAGCCAACCGGGGCGGCATTATTACAGAAGAGAAATACAAAAGAAACAATCCGTATGGCCGTCTGGCATACAGAACAATAGGATTTATTAATAGTGAGGGGGTAGGTGTAGGCATAGAGGGCAGTTGTGATTATTACTTAAAGGGGGTACCCGGCCGACAAGTATTGCAAAGAATGCTAGGGGGAGAATGGCGTCCTATTAACAGCGAGGCCAGTATTCCTCCAAAAGACGGATACGATATTCAGACAACCCTTGATATAGGTATTCAGGAGGTAGCGGAAGCTGCACTAAGGGAGCAGATAGCCAAAGGAGATAATGTAGAAGGGGCTACGGCAATTGTAATGGAAATTAAAACGGGAGCCATAAGAGCCATTGCCAACATGAAAAAAACATCCAACGGAGGATATGACGAGTCTTATAATTACGCCATTGGAGACGCAACCGAACCGGGTAGCGTATTTAAGCTTGTAACTCTTGTCTCCCTACTGGAAGACGGTTATGTAACACTGGAAACCCCTATTGATGCCGGAAACGGAAAATGGAGTTACGGCGGACATACTTACTCCGATGTAACCCGCGGCGGATATGGCCTTGTCAATGTCAAAAAAGCATTTGAAAAATCGTCCAACGTAGCATTTGCAAAACTTGCCGTTGAATATTACGGAGGGAATGAGAAGAAATATGTAGACAGGATTCAGAGCATGAAGATTGGAGAGCGGTTTAATTTGGATATTCAGGGCGAGGCCAGATCCTCTATTTATGCCCCCGGAGATGCCATGTGGTCTCGTTCAAGTCTCTCCTCCATGGCCATAGGCTACGCAACATTACTAACCCCTTTGCATACCCTTACCTTTTACGGAGCCATTGCCAACAACGGTAAAATGATGAAACCCTATTTTATAGATAACTACCAACAAAACGGAGAAATTATAAAACAGTTTATGCCGCAGGAGATAAGCGGAACCATTTGTTCCAAATCAACAGCCAAAGCAGCACAGGAAGCAATGAGAGGGGTTGTGGAAGAGGGAACCGGTAGATTTATGAATAACAATCTTTACCATGTAGCAGGCAAAACCGGCACGGCCAGAATGTCGTACGGCGGTAAATATGGATACGAGAAAAACGGATACAGAAGATACCAGGCCTCTTTTGCAGGATTCTTTCCGTATGAGCAGCCGGAATATGCAGCCATTGTTATCTTGTATTCAAGCGATATGAGGGGAAACTTTTACGGAGGTTCGCAGGCGGGTCCCGTATTCAGGCAGATAGTAGACTATATCTACACCACCAGCCCGAAATGGCCGAAACTGGAACAAGAAACTGCCAAGAAACTCTCTTTGCCCCAAATATCAACCGGCAAAGCAGAAGCGGATAAGATAGTTGTTCACGAGCTTGGATTAGAGGGAAAAACAGTACAAATGCCGGCAAAAGCACAAGGCTGGCTGGAATTTAAGAAAGATAGCACCAAATTAATTGCCCAGAGTTACCCAATAGTATCCGATTCGCTTGTAAATGTTACCAATATGGGATTAAAAGATGCCATTTACCTGTTGGAAAATATGGGATATCGGGTATCATTCAACGGAAGCGGCAGAGTAGTAAGCCAGACCCCGGCTCCGGGCAGCAAAGTAGTAAAAAAAACGGTTATAAACCTTCAATTATCAGAAAATGCAACTCAGTAAATTACTGCAGGGAGTAGAACTTGCAAATGCAGGGGCCTCCCATAAAAATCAAAGTTCCGATATTTCTGCAATTTATGTAGATTCCAGGAGATGCACCCCCGGGAGCATGTTTATTGCAGTAAAAGGGGCGGAAAGCGACGGTCATACTTATATAGATAAAGCCATAGAAAACGGAGCAACTTACATTGTCTGCGAAGAGAGTACTTCCCCAAAAGAGGGTATCACCTACATTAAAATATCGGAGAGCCGCAAAGCAGTAGCTGTCATTGCCTCCAATTTTTATAACAACCCCTCCAACGATCTTAAACTGGTAGGGGTTACCGGTACAAACGGAAAAACCTCCATTGCCACCCTTCTGTACCACATGTTTACCAAGCTGGGATACAGTTGCGGGCTACTCTCTACCATTGCTAATTTTGTAGGAGAGAAAAGATACGAGACCATTAACACAACTCCGGGACCGCTGGAATTGAACACCTTACTGGCTGAGATGGTTAGCAAGGGGTGTCAATACTGCTTTATGGAGGTAAGCTCGCATGCAATTGATCAGGAAAGAGTGAAAGCCCTCACATTTGCAGGGGGTATTTTTACCAACCTTACCCACGACCATCTTGATTATCATAAAACATTTGCCAACTACCTCAACTGCAAGAAGAGGTTCTTTGACAACCTTCCAAAAGAGGCTTTCGCACTCACCAACATAGACGATCGAAACGGAGAGGTAATGGTGCAGAATACCAAAGCAAAAATCTACACCTACTCTTGCAGCAACTACGCAAACTATAAAGTAAAAATTATAGAGAAAACAATAGAGGGGATGTTGCTGAACATAAACGGCAAAGAGGTGTGGTGCAGATTCATAGGGATGCATAATGCAGCCAATTTAACGGCAGTATACGCATCTGCAATGCTCCTTGGAGCCAAAGAAGAGGAGGTAATACGAATTATGAGCGAACTCACATCGGTAGCCGGAAGACTGGAATATTTTAAAGGAGAAAATAACATAATTGCTGCTGTAGATTACGCACATACTCCCGATGCCCTTGAGAATGTACTTAAAACACTCAAAGATCTGGAACCGAAAGGAGATCTTATCTGCGTATTCGGTTGCGGCGGAAACAGAGACAAGACCAAACGTCCGGAAATGGGAGAACTTGCCGGAAAATACGCCAACAGAGTGATTGTAACCTCCGACAATCCACGTTTTGAAGATCCGAACGAAATTATAAATGACATTAAAGCCGGAATGGACATCAAAGCGTGTGCAAAATCGCTTTTTATCCCCGATAGAATTGAGGCAATAAGAACAGCCATTCTTACGGCAAAACCGGACTCTATTATATTAGTAGCGGGAAAAGGACACGAAGATTACCAGATTATAAACGGTGTAAAACACCACATGGACGATAAAGAGACCATAAAAGAAGTATTTGAACTACAAAAACAAGCATAGCCATGTTATACCTACTATTTGAATATCTGCAACAAAACGGAATTGATTTTCCGGGACTGGGATTAATGAAATACATTACCTTCAGAGCGCTCCTTGTTACCATGACCTCTTTGCTGGTAGCTCTCTACCTAGGCCCTAGAATCATACGTATGCTTCAGAAAAAACAGATAGGAGAAGAGATCCGGGATCTTGGATTGGAGGGACAAATGCAGAAAAAAGGGACCCCCACCATGGGCGGAATCATTATTCTGTTATCCATCCTCATCCCTACCCTGTTATTTGCAGATCTCACAAATATATATGTAATTCTCATGATAATAACCACCGTATGGCTTGGAATCATAGGGGGACTTGACGATTGTATTAAAGTATTCAAAAAGAATAAAGAGGGGCTTAGCGGCAAATATAAAATCATAGGACAGGTAATTTTGGGATTAATTGTAGGATTGGTACTATGTCTGAGCACACAAGTAACCGTACGGGAAAAAGCCACATCAAAGACACAAGGTTCACACCCGGAGGTACTACAAGAATCCACCCACACCTCGGTAGCCTATTTTAAAGATGCCAAAAGCACCATCACTACCATTCCGTTTGTAAAAAACAATCAGTTGGATTACGCATGGTTTTCTCCGTTTGAGGGAAAAGCCGGCGATATTGCCAGTTGGGTTATCTATATCCTGGTCATTATTTTTGTCATTACGGCGGTCTCCAACGGAACCAACCTCACCGACGGCATGGACGGCCTTGCCACCGGCATCTCCGCCTTTGTAGGGGTTACAATCGCCATACTCGCTTATTTATCGGGAAACTCCATATACGCCTCCTAC